>CALXRW010000015.1 GCA_944390965.1 uncultured Clostridia bacterium | reverse complement strand
TTGTTTTAAGTAATTTCTTCGAAGAACGGGCGATTAAAATCGCCCCTACATTTTTTCATAAATTACTTTACACTATCATAATTTCTCTGAAAAACGAGCGATTAAAATCTCTCCTAAATTACTTAACACTTTTTTATTTTATTGGTATCATACCACAAGAATTAAAATTGGTCAATGAAAAAAATGGAGACAGTCATTTTACCTACTGTCCCCATTTACCTAAATATTTTCTGTTCTTAATACATCCACTATGTTTTCTTTTTCTACTTTTTTCCTTGCATATTTCATTGTAATATATACAATAACATAAACTGCTATAATCGAAATTAGTATTGCTTTCCATGGGAATATATAAGCAAAACTTACTGTTCCCATAAAACCTTTATTAATGAGATAACTTAGTAATATTCCAATTGGTAATGAGAATATCAGTGCTTTGGTTCCATAAAAGATACATTCTAGGTCTAGCATTTTCTTAAATTGTTTATCTGTCATTCCAACAGATTTTAAATTTGCAAATTCTCTTCTTCTAAGCAAAATATTTGTAGATATCGTATTAAATACATTTGCTATTCCAATTGCAGAAATTAATACAATAAATCCATATAAGAAAATAGAGATAATAGTTTTTAGATTTTTCATGATTAAAATTTCTTCTCCAACATGCTGAATAGAAATAGATATCTCTGGATATTTTTCTTCTATAATTGTTATTTGTTCCTCAAGTTTTTCAGACTCATCTGTTTCAATAAATAGATTTGCTCCAATATAGTAATTTTCTTCCATTTGTGCTAAGTTTTTAAGATTTTCCTGTGATGTCACTAGGTATAATGTTCCCATAGAATTCATAATACCATAAGGTAATTCTTTTGTAAGACCTGCAACTGTTACCTTTTTTTCTATTTTTTCATCTTCACTGGATATTGGGAGTATAGTAATTTGTTCTCCTTTTTTTAAGTTCGTTAAATCATATTCTGCTTGGTAGGAACTTAAAGCATTTATATGATTTACTACAATCACTTCGTCTTGTCCTAATTGATCCACCCTAGCTTTTTTTCTATACTCTTCCATAGCTTTCTCATCTAATGCTACAACAGAAATATTGATTTCATATTTTTCATTTTCGTTTTTGGCATAAATGTGTTTTATGTCTTCGTTTTTCTCTATTTGTTTTTTTACTTGTGAATGCATTTGTTCATCTGATAGTTCTGTCATGGCTGTCCATTCTTTAATATATACTCCCTTTTCTATTTCTGGAATGGATAATATATCATTCATCATGTTATCTGTTTGTGCATATGTATCTTCCTTTATATTAGTCCAAATCGTATAATCATAATCTGCTGTTAAATACATATTATCAAATCCCATAAACATATAGTCTATAAAGCTACTAAAAGTAATAAATAGAATAATACTAATAGCAAGAGAGGCAACTGTTGTTCGATATCTTTTTTTACTTCTTTTTAAGTTTTTAAGAGCAATATCTCCTTCCATTCCATATATTTTTCTTAAAAATTTAGGTGTTTTTAATTTTTTAGGTTTTACTTTTATATCATCTGTTTGCCTAATTGCTTCTATTGGTGTTATCTTACTTGCTCTTCTCGCCGGAATAATAACAGAAAAATAGATTGTTAGAGCAATTAATACAATAGCAATTAAAATAGCAGGATAAGAAATGCTTATTGTTAAATTCCATCTATCTTGTTCAGCAAATAGTGGTTGTAATAATTCATTTACAATTCCCAATGTTACATAAATGCCTCCAATTCCAGATAAAATTCCAATAGGAATTCCTATGAGTCCTAAAATGGCGCCTTCATATAACACAGATTTTTTTATTTGCTTTTTGGTTGCCCCCACAGAAGATAACATTCCAAATTGCTTTTTCCTTTCTGATACAGAAATAGCAAAACTATTATAAATAACCATAATAGAACCTACTGCAATCACAAAAATTAAAATACCAGCAATTACAAATACAGTTACTGTAAAAGAATCTGCCCCATTTACTCCTTTATAAATTAATAAGCTGTCATTAAAATCGAGGTTTTCATCCATAAGTTCTTCTGTTTCATATAATTGGTACTCTTTTGCCATCTCTTCCATGGTGTCATAAATTTGTTTTGGTTTTTTCATAATCACACTAAAATTTACTTTTGTATCAGGTTGTAATGTTGCTACATCAGTTAATACAATTGCACCTGTATAAGGTACTCCATACCCTTCAAAGTTTTGTCTTTCCATAATTCCAGATATGGTAAAAGTTTTTGTTTCTTCTGTTTCAAAGATTTCTCCTTCTATATATTGATTTTTGATATTTAAAAATTCTCCTTCATGAATTCTTTTCCCTAAATTTAGCGTAATAGTATCTCCTGGTTTTAGTTCTTTACCAATATATGTTTCACTCATTAAAATTTCATTTTCATTTTTAGGATATTCTCCTTCTACTAATTTTACGGAAAAGTTCTCTAAAGATTTCTCATCATATTGTCTAATACGAATGAATTCTTCTTCTCGATACGGATTTTCTGCTAGTCCATATTCTGCGGTCATAAAAGTTTCCTTAAATTCCTTTTTTTCTTCTAATTGTTGTGCATTCGCAAATGATATTTCTTGAAAACTTCCTTCCCATTTTCCACCTGTGTCTTCTTCTACCGAAATCATAAATTGTTGAAAACTAACAGCTAGTGTAGTTACAGCACTAATCATTGCTCCAGATAAAATAATACCTATAATGGTTACAATCGTTCTTTTCTTATTTAATTTTAAATATCGGTTTGTTAAGTGATTTAATATTTTCAATGTTATTACCTCACTCTCTCATCATTTTTTATCTTTCCATCATCAATGGTGATAATTCTATCCGCTTCTTTCGCAATATTTTGATCATGTGTAATCATAATTAATGTTTGTTTATATTTTTGATTTGAAAATTTCAATAAATCGATAATTTCTTTTGAGTTCTTACTATCTAAGTTTCCTGTTGGTTCATCTGCCAAAATTAAAGAAGGTTCATTAATTAAGCTTCTTCCAATTGATACCCTTTGTTGTTGCCCTCCTGATAATTGATTTGGCAAATGTGTAATCCTATTTTCTAATCCTAGTGTTTTAATAATATCATTTACCTTTTCTTTTGAGGCAGTTTTGCCATCTAACAATAATGGCAATTCTATATTTTCTTTTACATTTAAAATAGGAATTAAATTGTAAAATTGATAAATTAAACCAATTTGTCTCCTTCTAAAAATCGCTAAATCATTATTATTTAAAGAATAAATGTCTGTATCATTTATCCAAACTTTTCCTGAACTTGGTCTATCAACTCCGCCTAAGATATGAAGTAATGTAGATTTTCCGTGAACCAGATGCTCCAATAATAGCTACAAATTCTCCTTCTTCTACTTCAAAGGATACATCATTTAAAGCATGGACTGCTGTTTCTCCCTTTCCATAAACTTTTGATAAGTTTTCTACTTTTAAAATTTTCATAAAAAATAGTCCTCCTTTTTCTTGAGGACTATTATATCATGATATTTTAAGGAAATAATCATTTTAATAAAATCTTAATTATCTTTTAAGAAAATTTTTTTTATTTTTTTGCCATCATGTCATATTCCTCTGTTCCTGTTATTTCTACTTCTACAAAGTCTCCTATATGGATAGATTTATTTTTTTCTACGTAAATAACTCCATCCATGTCTGGCACATCCATTTTACTTCTAGCTATGTAATAGTCTTTTTCTTCTGCTTCTATTAATACTTCTTGCTTTGTGCCAATATATTTTTTCATATTTTCTTCTACGATTTTCTTTTGTAATTCCATTATTTTTTTCCATCTTGCTTTTTTCGTTGCTGGATGAATTTGTTCTTTAAATTTAGCCGCTGGTGTTCCCTCTTCTTTAGAATATGCAAATGCTCCTAGTCTATCAAATTTTTCTTGTTCTACAAAGCGGTACAATTCCTCAAAATCTTCTTTCGTTTCTCCTGGGAAACCTAAAATTAAAGTAGTTCTTATAATCACATCTGGAATCTCTTTCCTTATTGTTGCTATGATTCTTTTTATAGATGCTCCATCACTTTTACGATTCATTCTTTTTAAAACATGATCTGCTATATGTTGAATTGGAATATCAAAATAATGACAAATTTTTGTACTGTTTTTTACCACTTGGATTAATTCTTCCGTTATACTTTCTGGATAGGCATATAGGAACCTTATCCAACGGATTCCCTCTATTTTTTCTAGTTCTTTTAATAAATCTGCAAGCATTTCCTTTCCATATAAATCTATTCCATATTTTGTGGTATCTTGTGCAATCACAATTAGTTCTTTTATTCCTTTCCTTGCTAATTGTTTTGCTTCTTCTAAAATTTCTTCTTTTTCTCTAGATTGATATTTCCCTCTAATATATGGTATAGCACAATAGGTACAATAATTACTACATCCTTCTGCAATTTTTAAATAGGCTGTTTTATTTCCGGTTGTGATTGTCCTCTTGAAATAATCCATTTGACAATTATTTTTTGCTTGTAAATTTAGTTTTTTAGTTATCTTTTCCCATAAATTTTTATACTCCTTAATGGGAATAAATAAATCAACTTCTGGTAATAGTTTTTTTAATTCTGTCTCATATCTTTCTACTAAACATCCCATTACAATTAAACATTTACAGTTTTTCTTTTTGTATTCTGCCATTTCTAATATAGTATTTATACCTTCTTGCTTTGCAGAATCAATAAAACCACATGTATTAATTACAATAATATCTGCCTGTTCTGGTTGATTTACAATAGTAAATTCATTTTCTTGAAAAATGTGGATACACATTTCTGTATCCACTAAATTTTTAGAACATCCTAATGATACAAATCCTACTTTCAAGTTTTTCACCTCTTTTTTTAATCATTGGAAAACATATGCTTTCTTGTCATTTCCAATAGGTTTAATTTTGTAAATTCTTCTATTTGTGTTTTACTTCTATCCTTTTTACAATATTTTTTTAACAGTCCTTTAATTTTTTCCTTATTTTCTTCATTATTCATATCAATATAATCAATGATAATAATTCCACCAATGTCTCTTAAGCGAATTTGTTTTGCAATTTCCTCTGTTGCTTCTGCATTTACTTCATAGGATGTTTGTTCTAAATCTTGTTTTCCGATATATTTCCCAGAATTTACATCAATAGCAGTAAGTGCTTCTGTTTTGTCTATTGTAATAAATGCACCAGATTTAAGCCAAATTTTTCTATTTTCTAATTTAGCTAAGGCTGTTTCTAATCCAAAGCAAGATAATACATCTTCTTGATAGACTACTTCTATTTTTTCTTCTATATTCTGTAATTCCTGCTCAACTTGTTTTTTTACTTCAAGGTCATTTACTAATATTCGTGTAACTTTTTTATCCACTAAGTCTAATATAATTTTTTGCAACATCGTTGGTGATTGATATACTTTTTTAGGAAATTCTTCTATTTTGTTATTTTTTATTCTTTCCCATTGTTTGATTAGTTTTTCCACTTCTTCCTGTAATTCTTCTTTTTCTTTTCCTTCTGCCGAAGTTCTAATAATAGAGCCACATTTTTCTGGTATCATTTGCTTTACAATTTCTAGTAATCTATTTCTTTCCTTTTCATCTTCTATTTTTTGTGATATGGTAATAAAACTTGCATTTGGCATGAGTATTATGTATCTCCCAGTTAACATGATTTTAGTTGTTAATTTTGCTCCTTTTTTTGTTGTTTCTTCCTTTTTTATTTGTACTAGAATTGGTGAACCTGCTTTTGCTTCTGTTTCCATATCTCTATTGTGAATAAAAGCATTGTGTGCTTCACCTATATCTACAAAAGCCGCTTGCATTCCTTCCACTTTATTTTTTATTTTTCCTACATAGATGTTGCCTTCTAGTCTTTCTTTTTTCTCATATTTTTCTACTAAAATTCCATTCTCTAATATTAGAATTTGTGTATTTACTTTATTTTTGTCGATTATAATTTCGTACATTTGATACCTCTTTTTTATACAATAAATTTATATCAAAATAGAAGCGTCCCTAATGGGACATTTTTATCCCATTAGGAAGCGACCCCAATGGGATATTTCTTTAGTTATATTGGTTCATTGCAGAAGAAATTCCGTTTTTTAGAATTTCAATTACTGCTTCTTTTGCTTTTTTGGTTCCTTCTTCCAGGATTTTAATCTCTTCTTCTGGTATTGCACCAATGACATGAGATATTAAATCTGTCTCTGAATCTGGTTTTCCAATTCCAACCCTTACTCGAATAAAATCTTCGCTTGCCAGATAATGTACAACTGATTTCATACCATTATGTGTTCCTGGACTACCTTTTTTCCTAACCCTAATATTTCCAGGCTCAATATCAATATCATCATAAATTACAATAATATTTTCTAAATTTAATTTATAAAAACTTTGTGCTTCTAATACACTTTCGCCACTGGAATTCATATATGTTTGTGGTTTTAACAGAATTACTTTCTGTCCTTCTATGATACCATCTCCTACTAGACCTTTAAATTTTGCTTTTTTTATTTCAATTTGGTATTCTTCTGCTAATTGATTGATGACATGAAATCCCATATTATGTCTAGTGTTATCATATTCTGTTTCTGGATTCCCAAGTCCTACAATTAAATACAATTTTCTCTCTCCTTTTAATAATTATTGTTCTATAGTTCTTTTCATCATATCTAATAATCGGTTCGCATATGAATTATTTCTTCTTGCAGCTTCAATAATAAATTTCTGATACTCTTTTGAAATTGTTTCGCAAAATTCAAATAGTTCCATCATATTGTAGTAAAAATCTTGCATTTTCTTGGCGTTAATATTCGTAGTCATGCTTTCTGGTCTTCCACTATAATAAATATGTACTGGAAATGACGCTACTTTATAGCTTTTAGCTTGCATAATACCCTTATAATAAAATACAAAATCTTCATAAAATCTATTTTCCACAAATTTTATATCCTTTTCCAATAAAAATTTTCGGTTCCAACAAACATCCCAAACATTTTCATAATTCCACTCTACTAACCTTTTTTCTAACACAGAATTTTCTTCTGTTGGTAGAAAAGTTCCTGTAAAAGCTTCTCCTATTGCTTCAAATCCAGTATATACAATATCTGGTCTTTCTTCTCCAATGATATTATGTAATTTTGTAAGAACATCTCTTGTAGCAAGGAAATCATCGGAGTCTAGAAATAAAATATAATCTCCCGTTGCTTCCTTTATTCCTGTATTTCTTGCTCCACCAGCTTTTTTGTTTCCTTCATGAGTAATCAATTTAATTTGAGGATATTTTTTTACAATTTGTTCTGTTTCATCTGTAGATGCATCATTAATAATTAGAAATTCATAATTTGTGTAATCTTGATTTAATACACTCTCTATAGATTTTTCAATTTCCTTAGCCGCATTATATGCTGGCATTACAACACTAAATTTTATTTCTGACATAATTACCTCCTTTATCTTTCGTTTCTAGGTCATTGTGTCTTTAATATGATTCCATATTTCATTTATTTTTAAATATTCTTGATAATGTTTTTCAACATTTTTATCATAGCTTCTTAATTCTTTTAAAATACAGCTAAAATCACTGTTTTCGAACAATGTATTAATTGTTGGAATACTCTTTTTTAATTTTTCATATACTTCTTTTATCTTTTCTTCGTAATGTTCTTTATCCATAATGTACATTAGCAATGGTTTATATTTTATCCATCCTCTAGAGGCTTTTAAAAATCTTTGTTCTATCTCATCTTCTGTAGAACGAATCTTTCTCAATGTTTTTGGGTAATTTCCTTTCATAATCCCTGTATATTTTAAAAATCCATCATGGAAATGATATACTGGTACTTTCATTACTTTTGACTCATCTAATAATGTCGAAAAGAAAGTGTCTTCTCCTCTTGCTTCTGGTGGGTTATAAAAAGCTGGGATTTTTTCAATATGCCTTAGGTTTAAACATAAAGTAGAACCAGCTACCCATTTTTTAGTATTTTCTCCCTTTATTTCATAAACTCCTTCACCATTTGCAATTTTAGGATCAGCAAATGTAACTCCATTATTCTTTTCAAATTTTTCTTTAATAGAATCCCAATGAACCAATTCGTTACTTAGCCCCTCTATATAATCTTTTAATATCTCCTCATCTATTTCTTCTGAGTCAATATAAGGGATTGGTGAAATATACCCACAATGATATCCTATAGAAACATCAGCCCTTTCAATATATTTTAAGTGCATAGTAATATTATTTTGTTTTTTCCATGTAATTTCACCATTTTCCCCTTTGATACAAGCTACTGGGTATTCATCATCGTCCCAAAATAGTAAATAATCCATTTTATTTTTTAAAGCATAATAAAGAACAGTATTTCTTCCTTTGGCATGCCCATGCCCTAGAAATAAATTACTTTCCTCTTTGCTTAGTTCATATCTAGAAATTAAAATTTTCTTTTCTTCCTCAATGTCCTCTGGTGTTATGTATTTAATCTCTATATTTTCTTTATAAACGTCTGGAATAATGCTGTAAAAATCTGTTCTCTTTGTGTACTGGTATCCTAAATCATACAAAATAAAAAAAGTAAGTTTTAGATTTCTTCCATCCTCTTTTAGTTGTTCTATTGCTTCTTTATAGTAACTATTAATAATTCTACATACATTTGGTCTACCTGTTACAAATCCAATTCCTATATTTATTTGTTTGCTCATAATTCCCCCAATGTGTTAAAGACATAATTTCTTTTATTATATTCTAAATTATTACAATTGTCAAATTAAGATTTCTTATACATATATACAATTTTTCCCTTGCTTTTGTTTCACTTTTACCTTAAATTCCTTGCCATTTGAACACCAGAACAAGATGCCATCATAAGACCTCTTGTTAATCCTCCACCATCTCCAATGGAATATAGATTTTTAATACTAGTTTCGAATTGATTGTTAATTACCAATTGATTACTATAAAATTTTATTTCTGGTGCATACAATAAGTTATCTGGGTCTGCAAAACCTTCAATTACTTTGTCTAATGTTCTAATAAATTGTAAGATATCTGTCATCGTTCTATAGCCAAGTGAAAAAGTAATATCTCCTGGTACTGCTGATTTTAATGTCGGTATTACCGTATTTTTTTCTAATTCTTGTTCCCAAGTTCTTTTTCCTCTATAAATATCTCCTAATCTTTGTACTAATACATTCCCATTACCTAAGGCATTTACATTTTCAGCTACATTGCGACCATACTCAATTGGCTTGTTAAATGGATAAGTAAAATTATGTGATACTAAAAGTGCCAAATTAGTATTTTTACTTTTCCTTTCTTTGTAGGAGTGCCCATTTACCAAAGTTAATTTATTATCATACACTTCTGTTGCCACAAATCCACTTGGATTCTGACAAAAAGTTCTTACTTTATCTTTAAAAGGTCCTGGTCTTCCTATAAATTTCGCCTCGTATAAATAAGTGTTTACCTCTTCCATTACTTCATCTGGTAATTCATAACGTACGCCAATGTCTACAATTCCTGATTTTGTTTTAATACCATGCTTTTCGCACATTTCTGCAAGCCAATTGGCTCCTTTTCTTCCTACACTTAATACTACAGCATCAGAAAAAACTTCTTCTAAAGGATATTCCTCATTTTCTATTTCCTTAGCTGGTTTTATTTTTACTCCCTTTATTTGTCCTTCTTCTATTATTAAATCACTAACAGCGGTTTCAAATTGTAATTCTACTTTATTTTCTAAGTAATCTTCTATTCTTTTATATAATTCATGACTTTTTTCTGTTCCCAGATGTCTAATAGGTACATCTATTAAATCAATTCCTTCTTTTTTAGCTTTTTGACGTAATTGTTTTATTTCCTCTTTATATTCTGTTCCTTCTACTTTTGTATCTGCTCCAAAGTCTAAATAAATTTTATCTGTATAATCAATTAATTCCTTGGTTTTAGGAACGCCAATATATTCCTGTAAATTTCCTCCTACATGAATTTCATCATCCTCAGGATTATACAAAGAAAGCTTTCCATCAGAAAAAGCACCTGCGCCTGAAAATCCACAGGTAATATCACAAAGTGGTTTACATTTTAAGCATTTCCCCACTTTTTCTTCTGGACATTTTCTTTTTTCAACTCTTTTTCCCTGTTCTATTAATAATATTTTTTTGTTTGGATTTAGCTTAATTAGCTCATAAGCTAGAAAAATGGAACTTGGTCCCATTCCTACTACAATTAAATCATATTTCAATTTTCTTCCTCCTTTTTCTTTGGCTTAATTCTAAAAATATTTTTATATCCTATTGCCACTGCTGCAATAATCATCAAGGCAAAGGAGATAGCTTTAAAAATACCACTTTCTAATAAAATAATAGCAAACATTCCGCAGGTAGCACTAATTCCATAAAGAATAAATACTGCTTGTTTTTGTGTATATCCTTTTGCGATTAATTTGTGATGTAAGTGTCCTTTGTCTGGCTTTATAATAGCTTTAATAGATTTTCCTGTTATCACTCTTCTAATAATTGCCCATATGGTATCAAATACAGGCAAAGCTAAAACAATTAGTGGTGCAACGATTACAATTGCTGTATAAGTTTTAGCAATTCCTAAAATGGAAATAACTGCTAAGCAATAGCCTAAAAAGTTAGAACCTGTATCTCCTATAAATGTTTTTGCAGGATTAAAGTTAAATGGTAAAAATCCTGTTAAACTACCTGCTAATGCTGTGATTAAAATAATGGCAATTAATGGTGAATCATTTAAAGAAAATATAATAATTAAAGAAAGACATGCGATTAAGGTAATTCCAGAAGATAATCCATCTAGTCCATCAATTAAGTTTATGGCATTGGTAATACCTATAATCCAACCAATTGTCAAAATAATTGAAAATATTTCATTTAATTCATAGAATTGTAAAAAAGGAATATTAATGTTATCAATTCTTGTTCCAGTAGCAACCACCACTGCAGCAGCTAAAATTTGTCCTGCTAATTTAACTAATGCAGGAATATTTTTTACATCATCAATAAAACATGTAATTCCCAGTATAACTGCACCAATAAAGAAACCAATCAGCTTAATACCATAGTTTTCTTCTCCATTTAAATTAATCGTTCCTTCAATAGACATAATAATTAGAAGATAAATAATTGATACTGTGAATCCCGCAATAACAGCTAGTCCACCTAATCTTGGCATTGGTCTTTTATTAATTCTTCTTTCATCTTTTGGTCTATCTACTGCTCCTACTTTCCTTGCAAATTTAATGGTATATGGTGTTACAACAAATGCCGTAATAAAAGCAATCATAAATGCAATTGCAATATCTCCCCACATAATAAAAACCTTCCTATTTCATATTTTCTTTTTCTATCTCTTCTATCATTTGAATTCTTTCTAAATATCTCCCGCCTTTAAATTCAGTTCCAAGCCAGGTACGAATAATACAAATTGCTGTATTTACCCTCATTTCATCACCTGATAATGTAATTACATTAATATCATCATCTGCTTTGGCATGTTTTGCATTTTCTTCATCTATAATATTGGCTGCTCTAATTCCTTTAAATTTATTGGCAACTACTGTCATCCCATGTCCTGATCGACAAATTAGTATCCCTTTGTCACATTCTTCTTTCTGTATTGCTTTTGCTACTTTTTCTGCATAAATAGGGTAATCCGTTCTTTCTAAACTGTTTGTTCCATAATCTTTATAAGGTATTTGCTTTTCGTCTAAATACTTCTTGATTTCTTCTTTTAGCAAATATCCTCCATGGTCACATCCAAGAGCTATCATGATATCACTCCTTTTTTCCATCCTTTCATACTATATCATAACCTGTCCGGATTTACAATAGGTTTTGGCAAAAGTTGGTTTTTGAGTTATATAAACAGACAGAGGGGTGGCAATGTCATTAAGTTAAGGAAATAGAAAATCAACCATATATACCTATATTTTATTCGCAAAACTCTCAAGGTTCAAGGAGTAATCCGTAAGCAGCAGGCTGTTCGAGCTTTTGCTTCAAAATATAGGTATATATGGTTGAAATTAAAATAAAGAAAATATTTCATATGAGTTAATGATATTGCCACCCCTCTGTTCTGCATTTGACAAAAGTCGACTTTTTGCATATAATGTAAGAACTTTAAGTATAAAGGAGATGATTGCTAAAAATATGTTAAAAGAATTTAAGGAATTTGCAATGAGAGGAAATATTATGGATTTAGCTGTCGGTGTTATTATTGGTGGCTCTTTCCAAAAAATTGTGACTTCTCTAGTAAATGATATGATAATGCCTATAATTTCTGTTTTTACAGGTAAAATAGATTTTTCTACTTTAGCTTTTCAAATTGGAGATGTTTCTATTAAATATGGAGCATTTTTAACAACTATTCTTGATTTTCTTATTATTGCTTTTTCTATTTTCCTTTTTGTTCGTTATATTAATAAATTAAATAAAAAGTGGGAGAAAATGAAAGAGGAAGAATTGAAAAAATTAGAAAAAAAAGGAAAATTAAAAAGAAGAAAAGCAGACAAAGAAGAAGCAAAAGCACCTACTACCAAAGTATGTCCTTATTGTTTTTCTGAAATCAATATAAAGGCTACAAGATGTCCAAATTGTACTTCTGAGTTGGAAACTTCAGAAAATGAAATATCGTAAATAATACGTTTTGGTTTTCGCGTTTGGTAAGTATTTTTTTAAAAACACTTGTCAAATCTTAATTTTCGTGTTAAAATATGTAAAGTCAAATTATTTTTATCTTAAAGGGAGGTGCCTAAAGAGTATGCCAAATATTAAATCTGCTGAGAAAAGAGTTAGAATTATCGAAAAGAAAACAGCTCAAAATAATATGATTAAAACAGGTGTTAAAACTGCAATTAAAAAATTTGAGTCTGCAGTTACAGAAGGAAACAAGGAGAATGCTCAAACTTTATTAGTAGCTGCTACTAAAAAAATAGATCAATCTTGTTCAAAAGGTGTTATTAAGAAAAACACTGCATCTAGGAAAAAATCTAGATTAGCTAAAATGTTAAATACTATGCAATAAAAAATATCCCTCATAGATGGAGGGATATTTTTTATTTATTTTTTCTTTTCTACCACAATTTCGCCAAATGTTTTTTCTTGGTTAGCAACAACTTTGTTTCTTCTGGTTAGTTCCAATAATCCACTAAAAGCAGTTACCACTTCTTCTTTTGGGCATTGGTTTATGGAAAATAGTTTATTGAAAATAAATCTTGGTTTTTTTAATAATTCTTTAAACATTTGCTTTACTTTACTAGCTACAGTATATTGTTCTAATACCTTTATTTTTTCAATATTATTTGCATTTTGATTCATCTTTTCTTCATTTCTCTTCCATAGCATTTCATATTTAGTAGAAATATCTTGTATTTGATATGTCTTTTCTATTTTTTGTTTCGGTAACTCAATTAGTTCCGGAAGTTTATAGAATCTTTTACAATTAATTTCATAATATTCTCTAAGTTTTTTGGCAATTTCTTTATATTTTTTATATTCAATAATCCTTCTTACTAACTCTTCTTCTGTTAGTTCGGCTTCTTCCTCCACTTCATTTGGAAGCAATCCTTTTGATTTTATGTATAATAAAGTAGAAGCCATAATGATGAATTCACTTGTTACTTCTAACTTTTGTTCTTCCATTTGTTTAATATATTCCATATATTGATCTGTTATTTTACTAATGTTTACTTGATAAATATCCATTTTATTTTTGTCTACTAGATGGCATAATAGGTCTAGTGGGCCTTCGAAGTTTTCAAGCTTAATTTCGTATTTTTTTGTTTCTAAAGTAAGTATTTGTTCCATTTTACTATGACTCCCTTTTATTCTTCATCTTCTATTGCCTTTTGTATCATTTGTTTACGATAACCTTTTTTTCTTAAATATTCTGTTATTTCTTCTATTTCTTGTATTGATTGTTTTTTTTGTATGATTTTTTTAGCAGATTTTATTTCATATTCGTTTAGTTCTTCTTTATGTTCAGAAATATAATCTTCGATTTTTTCTTTTTCTAATCCTTTTGCTAATAATTTATATTGAATTTCTTGTAAAGATAAGTTTTTTAAGTTCATAAATTCTCTTATACTTTTTTCAATGTATTCTTGTTCATTAATGTACCCCGCTTCTTCTAAGTAAGAAATTATTTCTTCTAATATTTCTTGATTTTCATTTGAAAATTTTTGTAAAATTTCATTTTTTGTCCTTTTTTTGTATAATATGTATTTTAATACTTTTGTTTTTAGTTTGTCAAATTCTTCTTCCATCTTTTTTCTCCATTACATGATAAAATTTTGTAATTTACTGAAAATCGGGCTTGTCAAGACAAGCCCCTACGTATAAAAATTATTCATTTTTCACTATTCATTCTTCATTATTCATTAATTTGGGTTTACAACATTTCTGATTTTCTTTAATGAATAGTGAATAATTAATAATGAATGATTAATAATTTCTTAGACTGGTATTGCTTCGTAGTGCGGGTCGCTTATGTCGCGGCGACCCCTACGTATAAATTATTCATTATTTACCATTCATTTTTCATTATTCATTAATTTGAGTTTACAACATTTCTGATTTTCTTTAATGAATAGTGAATAATTAATAATGAATGATTAATAATTTCTTAGACTGGTATTGCTTCGTAGTGCGGGTCGCCGAAGGCGACGACCCCTACACGCTAATTATTCATTATTCACTATTCATTATTCATTAATTTGAGTTTGCAACATCTCCGATTTTCTTTAATGAATAGTGAATAATTAATGATGAATGATTAATAATTTCTTAGGCTGGTATTGCTTCGTAGTGTGGGTCGCCGAAGGCGGCGACCTCTACATACAAATTATTCTTCTTCTGAAACTTCTTCCATATCTCCTAAACTTTTTTCAAATGCTTGGTTAAAGTTTGCTCTTATTTTTTCTTCTATTTCTTTTGCGATTTCTGGATTTTTAGCTAAGAATTCTTTTACCTTTTCTCTTCCTTGGCCTATTTTTTCTCCCTTGTAACTAAACCATGCACCACTTTTTTCAATAATATCTAAGTTAACACCAATGTCTAAGATATTTCCTTCTTTTGATATTCCTTTTCCATAAATAATATCAAATTCTGCTTCTCTAAATGGTGGTGCTACCTTATTTTTAACAACTTTTACTTTTGCTCTATTTCCTAGTACTTCTCCATCTACTTTTATATTTTCTACTTTTCTAATATCTAATCTTACAGATGCGTAGAATTTTAATGCTCTACCTCCTGGTGTTGTTTCTGGATTTCCAAACATAATTCCAACTTTTTCTCTTAATTGGTTAATAAAGATAATTGTTGCATTTGATTTATTAATAACTCCTGCTAATTTTCTTAGTGCTTGTGACATTAATCTTGCTTGTAGACCAACATGAGCGTCTCCCATTTCTCCATCAATTTCAGCTTTTGGTACTAAAGCTGCTACAGAGTCTACTACAATAATATCAATAGCACCACTTCTTACTAGTGCTTCTGCAATTTCTAGTGCTTGTTCCCCTGTATCTGGTTGTGAAACAATTAAATTATCTATATCTACTCCTAAATTTTTAGCATAAACTGGGTCTAATGCATGTTCTGCATCTATAAAAGCTGCCTCTCCTCCCATTTTTTGGCATTCTGCAATTACATGTAAAGCCAATGTGGTTTTACCAGAAGATTCTGGTCCAAACACCTCTATAATTCTTCCCTTTGGAATGCCACCAATTCCTAATGCAATATCTAAACTTAGAGCACCTGTTGGAATTGCTTCCACATTCATACTACTAACTTCTCCTAATTTCATAACAGAGCCTTTACCAAATTGTTTCTCAATTTGCCCCATTGCCATTTCTAGTGCTTTTGCTTTTTCTGAATTTTCTATACTCATATTTACCTCCTAAATATTAAAACGTTTGTTTGGTATTATTATATAGCTTTATTTTTTTTTGTCAAGTGTTTTTTATAAATTTTTTAAATTCTTGATAAATTTGTTCATGAATATCCTCAATTGTCCTAATTTCTCCATTTTTAACACATTCTACTTCAAACCATCCATACTGCTTCATAACATCACAAGCTGCATGATAGCTATCTATTATGTGATTTTTGTCTCTTTCATGAATATCTTTTTCTGTGTTATGTGTAAATTTATTTTCTCTATTTTCAATTAATTTTAGAGCATATTCTGGTGGCATATTTAAGAAAAAAACCTCAGTTGGTTTCGGAATCCCATATAAATTAAATTCAAAATCCATTAACCAGTTTAAAAATTTTTCTCTTTCTTTTTTATCCTCTATTTTTCCTGCCTGATGAACCATATTAGCTGTTGTATAACGGTCTGCTAGAATAATTCCTCCTGCCTCGTAATAATTCTCTAGTTCTTTTTTATAGGTAGCATATCTATCTGCTGCGAAAAAAGTGGAGGCAATATATGGGCTAATTTCTTTTGCATTTTCTCCAAATTCCCCAGATAGATACATTTTTACTAGTGATGATGATGGACTATCATAATTAGGGAAAGCAATTGTTTTATATTCTACCTTCTCTTGTTCCAATCTCTCCTGTAATTTTTGAAATTGTGTTTGTTTTCCACTTCCATCTGTTCCTTCTATTACAAATAATTTTCCTCTCATATTTCTTACTTCCTTTCTATTTTAACAATTTCTTTATTTAATAATCCATTTAAATTTTCTCAACTATTTTTATAAATTACCCTATAAGAATCTATTTTGAACGTGACCATTCATTTATATGATAAAATATGTTATACCAATTAGGAGTTATGTTTCCCATTAAATTTTGGCTACATACAACCGTGCTTTTATTTCGATACAAACCAATATAAGGGACTTCGTCCCAATATATTTGTGCCATCCTCGTATATTTTTCTTTTAGCAAATTTTCATCTGCTATATTTTGCACTTCGTTTAGTATCGTATTCATTTCTTCGTTTTTAAATTTGGCATAGTTATTTTCTCCAAAAAAAGTGTTCATATTTGGATTTAAAGCTGAGTTCATTCCTATCATTATCATATCATAATTTTTATTTTCTAAATAATTTCGATATTGTGATTCTGATGCTTTTCTTAATGTAATTCTCATTCCCAAATTTTCTAATTGTTCTTTTATTGCTTCTGCAACAGAAACATGAGTACTATTATTGGAATTAACAACCAAGGTAAAATTGGTTCTTCTTGTATAATAATCTATATATTTTTGCCAAGTTCCATATTTGTTTTCCCAGCCATTTTCTGTTAATATTTGTTTTGCTAAGTCTAGTTGATAATTCTGAGGTGATGTAAGTCCATTGTATAACCAATTTCCATAATCAAGAGGAAAATCCGCCGTATAATATTCATTTCCAAATACATTAGCAACAATATTAGTTTTGTCAATTGCATATCCAATAGCTTGTCTTACTTCTTTATTTTGCAATACTTTATTTTCTGTATTAAGAGCAAGCATTTCATATTCTCTTCCTTTATATTCTTTTTTATAAAATCCAATTGTTCCTATATGTTGATCTAAATTGATATTATTGGTACTAATAAGGTCAATATTTCCCAGTTTAAAGGCATTATATAATTCCCCCACAGAGGAATAGAAATTAATTTTAATTTCTTGGGTTTTAAATTCTTTCGGTTCCCAATATTGTTCATTTTTAACAAGTTTTATTCCTGAAGTTGTAACTTCACTAATTTTATACATACCTGTTCCTGCTGGATTTACAGTAGAACTTACAAAGTTTTCCGTTATATATTGATGTTCTGCTAATATTGGGAAAATAAGGTTATATTCAAAAAAGGGAACTGTCTTCCATAAAGTAATTTTAATAGTTTGTTCATCAATGATTTCTAGTTGTGAAATATCCTTTACGTTTTGCACATAAATGGAATTTACTTCCCCACTTTTTAATTTATCTACTGTAAATTTAACATCTGTTGCATCAAAGTTTTCTCCATCATGCCATTTTATATTCTCTTTTAATTTTATTAGATAAGTAGTATCTGATGTTTTAGAACATTCTTGTGCTAAACAATTTTCTATTTTGTAATCTTCTGTTATTCTCAAAAGTGGTTCATATATCATTCTACTTATTTCTTGAACATATTTATTATTACTAATAAGAGGGTTAATAGTATCATATTGTGCAATTCCTAACCTAATATCTTGGTATATCTCTTGTTCTGCAACTGTTTGTTCACTTATTTGCTGTTCTTTTTCTGTTTCTCTTTGATAAATAGTAGCAACAGCTACAATAATCAATATGATTACAATTATGATAAATATAATCTGAAAAAGATTTGCTTTCAATTTTTTCACCCCGTATCATCATACATTAACTTTTTATAACTTGCAATAGAAAAATAAAAAAAATGTTGAGTTTGCTTGATTTAGCTTAATTCAACATTTTTATTTTCTATTCAATTTATTTTTATTTTCTAGATTCCACGATTAATTTAATTCCTGTTCTGTCTTCGCCTTCTACCTGAACTTCTGCAAATGCCGGTATACAAATTAAATCTACGCCTGCCGGTGCTACAAATCCTCTTGCAATAGCTACTGCCTTAATAGCTTGATTTAGCGCACCTGCACCAATTGCTTGCATTTCAGCTTTGTTTGTCTCTTTTACTAAGCCTGCTATTGCTCCTGCTACTGAATTTGGGTTTGATTTTGATGAAATTTTTAAAACTTCCATTTTTTTCCTCCTACTTTTTTTATTTTTTAACATTGGTTACGAATATATTTATAATATATTTTCCAAAAAAAGTCTAGAGTTTTTCCTAAAAAAAGGAAATTTTTCATCTCTCAAATTACTTATTTTTCAACATTTTTTAATTATTAATTCTGATTATATTTTTTGTTTTACAATTATCGACATCAACTTCTATCATACAACAATTTAATATTGCCTCTCCTACAGCTACTTTATATCTTTCTGGCAAAGAGGTTAAAAATCTTTTTATGGATGCTTCTACTTCCATTCCTATTACAGAATTTTTAGGTCCAGTCATACCTACATCTGTTATATAAGCTGTTCCTTTTTCTGTTACTCTTTCATCTGCTGTTTGTACATGTGTATGAGTTCCAACAATTGCATTTACCCTTCCATCTAAATGATATAACATAGCAATTTTTTCTGCTGTCGCTTCTGCGTGAAAATCTACAATTATAATATCTGCTTCTTTATTTAATTTCTGTATTATATTATCTGCGACAATAAAAGGATTTTCAGATAATACATTTATATCTACTCTTCCCATCAAACTCATAACAGCAATTTTTTTGTCATTCCAATTAAAAATACCATATCCATGTCCTGGAATATTTTTAACGTAATTAGCAGGTCTAATGATACTATCTTCTTCAATAATTTTAAATACATCTTTTTTTGCCCAAGTATGGTTTCCCAATGTTATAACATTTACTCCTATTTTTTTCAATTCCTTAAAATCTTTTTCAGTAATTCCCATACCTTCTGCAATATTTTCACCATTTGCTATAATAAAATCAATTTGATTTTGTTGTTTGATTTTAGGTAATTCCTCCTTTAGTTTGTTTAAGCCCACACTTCCTACAATATCTCCTACCATTAAAATTTTCATCGTATATCTCTTCCTTTCAGCTTCTTTTACATTTTCTTATTTATTCTATTATAATTTATTTTCGCTTGTCAATATTTTAAAAATGATTGCACAGAAAAAGACTAGTGTTTGTCACTAGTCCTTTTCTATATACAACAAGGTTAGTTTATTGTTTCTTATTTTGCATATTCTATTGCTCTTGTTTCTCTTACTACATTTACTTTGATTTGTCCTGGATATTCCATTTGATCTTCAATTTGTTTTGCTACATCTCTTGCCATAATTACCATTTGGCTGTCTGATACTTTTTCTGGTTTTACAATTAATCTTATTTCTCTTCCTGCTTGTATTGCAAAAGATTTTTCCACGCCATCAAATGAATCTGCAATTGCTTCTAGATTTTCTAATCTTTTAATGTATGTTTCTAATGTTTCTCTTCTAGCCCCTGGTCTTGATGCAGAAATTGCATCTGCTGCTTGTACTAAAATTGCTTCTATTGTCCTTGGTTCTACATCATTATGGTGTGCTTGTACAGCATGAATAACAGCTTCATTTTCTTTATATTTTTTTAATACATCTACTCCAATTTGTACGTGAGTTCCTTCCATATCATGATCTAATGCCTTACCAATGTCATGTAATAATCCTGCACGCCTAGCTACTTTAGCATCTGCACCTATCTCTTCTGCCATAATTCTCGCTAGATTAGAAACTTCAATAGAATGGTTTAACACGTTTTGACCATAGCTTGTCCTGTATTTTAGTTTTCCAATTAATCTTACTAAATCTTGGTTTAAACCATTTACTCCTGTTTCTAGCATTGCTCTTTCTCCTTCAGATTTGATGTAGCTTTCTACCTCTTCTTTTGCCTTTTCAACCATTTCTTCAATTTTTGCAGGATGAATTCTTCCATCATCAATTAATTTCTCTAGAGCAATTTTAGCTACTTCTCTTCTTAATGGATCAAATCCTGATAATATAACGGCTTCTGGAGTGTCATCTATAATCAAGTCAATTCCCGTTAAAGTTTCTAATGCTTTAATATTCCTTCCTTCTCTACCGATAATTCTACCTTTCATATCATCGTTTGGAAGTGCAACTACAGAAACTGTGGTTTCTGATGTATGGTCTGCTGCACATTTTTGAATAGCAGAACTTACAATTTCTCTTGCATTTTTAATTGCATCTTCTTTTGCCTTTGCATCCAACTCTTTAATTAAAGCTGCTTTTTCATCTGTTATCTGTTTTTCTAACTCAGATAACAACTGTTTCTTGGCTTCTTCCCTTGATAATCCAGAAATCCTTTGTAGTTCTGTCATTTGCTTATTCATTGTTTCTTCTAATAAGCTTTTTTGTGCTTCTAATTCCTGATGTTTACTTTCTAATTCTTTTTCTCTTTTTTCAAAAGTTGCTCCTCTTCTTTCAAGGTTTTCTTCCTTCTGAATCATTCTTTTTTCTTGTAATCCAATTTCGCCTCTTCTTTCTTTAATCTCTTGATCTAATTCATTTCTTGCTTTTAGTATTTCTTCCTTCGCTTTGAATATTTCTTCTTTTCTTTTATTCTCAGCTTCTATATTGGCATTTTCCAATACTCTTTTTGCTTCATTTTCTGCGCTCTCTATTTTAGATTCTGCAATTTTTTTTCTAAAAGCTACTCCGCTAACAATTCCAATTGCAAATGAGACAAGAAAGGTGGCTACTATGATTAAAATTTCATTTCCTGACATTTCATCCACCTCTTTAAATTAAATTTTCAATGTACAGATAAATATATATAACTAATTTTTTAGAATATATTTTAACTTACTATTATATTTTATACATATTATTGTAAACTGTCAAGATATATTTTGAAAAAAAATTGTCCTCTTCAACTCTTTCCCATTATACTGGGAAAAATTTCCTTTGCTTTTTCTGTATTTTTATGTTAACATAAAAATAGATTTAAAAAAAGAAGGAATGTTTATGATTCAAATATTAATACATAAAATTAAAAATTTAGAAAAAAATATTGTAAAAATCATGAAATACGGTTTTTTAGTATCTTTATTTATTGGCTGTCTTTCTTCTTTTGTTTTAATTACTTATGAACTAAACCCTATTTCTTTTGATTTATATTATTCTGGTTTATTATTATTTAAAGCTAGTCTTATGGTTGCTGTACAATTTATTATTTGCGGTTTTGCTTTTGATACCATTAAGAAAAACTTAGCTTAATTTTATCCTCTTAAAAAAGAAAAACGCTTGGAATAAATCCTAGCGTTTTTCTAGTATGTACGTCAAAAGCACAATAAATGTGCTATAACACACATACCTAGTCCTGTCCAGAAAATAGCTGAGAGCATCCTGGAAGATGCCCGGTCAAGATCAAACAAGCAAAAAAAGCTTGCCGTCGCCTCGAAGATTTTCCTTCCCAGAATTATTATTACTCTCCATAAAATCATGGAAACTAGAATTATTATAATTCCAAGAAAGATAGTAATTGCCGTTTCTGCCCTCAACATCTTCTTTTCCTCCTTATTGGATGATAATTCTATTATATCAAATTATTTACATAATATCAATTCCTATTTTTCTCTTACCACCACTCTATCCTTTTTATTTCACATTAATTATAACATTACACAATTTTTTCACTTTTTTTTAAATTTCTATTGACTTTTTTTAAAATTTACATTATAATAAATTTCGTCATTTGAATTGTGGGTGTAGTTCAATGGTAGAATTCCAGCCTTCCAAGCTGGTTACGTGGGTTCGATTCCCACTACCCGCTCCAACATTTTAAACCACCGAAATATCAGTAAAAGGGCACTGATATTGGGTGGTCTTTTTATATGTGTATATATAGTTATTAAATTAGGTAAATTCAACGGTATCTCTTAATTCTTTTCTTTCATTATGCAATGGATTATCAGCATAGTCATACTTTATGTCTTATTCTAATACCAATGCTTTTTTAGGGCAAAAATTAGAACATTTGCCACACCTTATACACTTATCATAATCTATTTTAGGTGCTTCAAAATCTTGTTGGCTCAAAGCTCCAACTGGGCAAACATTTACAGCTGGACATTTATGATTTTGTGGACAATTTTCAATTATTATTTTTAATTTTTTATCCATAAATTTCTCCCTTCAAATATTTATTTTGTAATTTCTCTTAGTTCAAACTCTATTATTTCTTTTAATTCTTCTAAAGATAATTCAACTTGATAACCAATTTTTCCTGCACTAAAGATAATGGTGTCAAAATTTTGTGCTGTAATATCTATCACAGTTTTAAATTGTTTTTTCATTCCGATTGGAGAACATCCACCATGAATGTAACCAGTTAATTTCAGTAAGTCTTTGGATTTTACCATTTCAATACTTTTTTCGTGTACTACATTTGCTGCTTTTTTTAAGTCCAGTTCTTTGTCAACTGGAACAAGAAAGACATAGTTTGTATTGGTAGTTCCCACCGTTACTAATGTTTTAAAAAGCTGGTCTGGATTTTGTTTTAAAACAGTTGCTACTTCTATTCCACTAATTGCATTTGTATTTATGTAACAATGACTTATATACTTTATATTTTTTTGGTCTAGAATTCTCATTACATTTGTTTTTTCAGCTGATTTCATTTTTATAACCCTTCCATTTCTTCTTCTATTTTTTCTTCACATACTCTCATTGCTAAAATGTTTTTTTCAAATAATTCATCTAATTCCCAGCCTAATTGTTCTGCTCCTTGTTTTATAATATCTCTTGAACATCCAGCTGCAAATTTTTTATCTTTAAATTTCTTTTTTAAACTAGATACTTCCATATCCTTTGTACTTTGTGATGGTCTCATTTTAGCAGCAGCCCATATTAAGCCTGTTAATTCATCAACTGCAAATAAGATTTTTTCCATTTCATGTTCTGGTTTTATATCAGAACAAATTCCATAGCCATGACTACAAATAGCATGTATCATTTCATCACTAGCCTCTATTTCTTTTAATAGTTCTGGTGCCTTTTTGCAGTGTTCTTCTGGAAATTTCTCAAAATCCACATCATGTAATAATCCTACTAGTCCCCAAAAATCTTCATTATATCCATTCTCTTTTGCAAAATATCTCATTACCTGTTCTACTGTATATGCATGCCTTAAATGAAATTCATCTTTATTATATTTTTTTAATAATCCTATCGCTTTTTCTCTTTCCATATCTTACCTCCCATAATTCCACTTTTTAGTAATTTCACCGAAGAACGGGCGATTAAAATCGCCCCTACCGTTTTCAAAAATTACTTTACACTTCCATTCTACTTGTTTTCCGTATCATAACATAACCGTCCAAGCCATGTCAATGTTAGGAAAAGCATTTTTGTACAAGATAAATGATGAATTTTAGTGCTTTACAATTTATACTTTTTACTATATAATAGTGCAATGATAGGAGGGTTTATGTACACTTATATATCGCAATCTGAAAATGATACTATGTCTTTTGCACAATTACTTGCTAAGCAGACGTCATTGGGTGATATTATCATTCTTTCTGGAGATTTAGGAAGTGGAAAAACTAAGTTTGTGCAGGGATTTTTAAAATATTATGGACTAGAAAATGAAATTTCAAGTCCCACTTTTACTATTGTAAACGAATATCCTTCTGTACCTCCTTTATTTCATTTTGATGTTTATCGTTTAGCAGATGTTGATGAATTTTATGCCATTGGTGGAGAAGAATATTTTGAAAAAGGGATTTGCCTAATTGAATGGGGCGAATTATTAGAACCTGTTCTACCAAATTCTTATTTAAAAATTACATTTTCACGTAATTTAGAAGATGAAAATAAAAGAGTTTTAACACTTATCCCTCATGGGGAACATTTTAATCACATATTGGAGGAATTTAAACTTGAAAATATTATCCATTGATACTTCTAGTAATATATGTTCTATTGCTTTACTAGAGGATACAAATACTATACAAGAATTAAATATAAAAAATGCTAAAACACATTCTGAGAATCTTATGCCATTATTAGACAAATTATTAACCACACATCATTTAGATTTGGAAGATATTGAATGTATTGTTTGTGATAAAGGTCCTGGTTCTTTTACAGGAATAAGAATTGGCATTGCTACTGCAAAAGCTTTGGCTCAAGTAAGAAGAATTCCTGTTGTTGGAATTACTTCTTTGCAAGCTCTGGCTTATCAAGTTAGTCCAAAACGTGGTGTTATTTGTAGTATTATTGATGCCAGAAATTCTAATGTATATTGTGGAATATTCAATAAAAATCACGTTTTGTTACAAGACTATGTAGCAGATCATATTCAAAATATTTTGCCATTACTACAGAAACATTCTTATATTACTTTTGTAGGAGATGCCTCTTTATTACATGAAATTTTTTTAAGAGAAAATCTTTCATCACATCTTATTTTTTCTGGTATAGAAGATTTAAGTGCTTCTTCATTAGGTGCTTGTGGTTTTATACAATTTCAACAGGGAAATTTTGATGATGCAGATTCTCTGTTGCCTCTATATTTAAGAAAATCACAAGCAGAAAGGATGAAGGAATTGAATGGACATTGAGATTTATCCTATGACACAACAGGATTTTAATATTATTTCTCCCATTCTTTCGACAGAATTTGATGACTTTTGGACAGTTTCTGCTTTAAAATCTGAATTAGAAAATTCAAATTCTTCCTATATAGTAGCTAAATTAAATTTTGAAATTGTAGGCTTTGCAGGAATTTGGAGATCTGTAGATGAAGTCCATATTATGGATATTGTTGTTAAAAAAAATTATCGTCATCAAGGAATTGGGAAAAAATTATTAGAGAATCTAATACAATTAACAAAAAAAATGGGATTTTCCATGATAACTTTAGAAGTAAATGCACAAAATACTATTGCACAAAAATTATATTTGCATTATAATTTTAAAGAAGTACGGATTACGAAAAAATTATTATGGTAATGGGCAAGATGCCCTAATTTATACTTTACATATATAGATGAAATTTAGGAGGTTACGAATGAAAAAAACAAATGAATTAAACTACAAAGAATTGAAAAATATTTGCGATCCCGAAATATTTAAATTCAATACAACAGATGAATTAGACACATCTGATTTAATTTATGGACAAGACAGAGGAATTAAAGCTTTACAATTTGGATTAAGCGTGGATGTAAAAGGTTATAATTTATACCTAGAGGGTCCTACTGGAGTAGGAAAAACCATGTATACGAAAAACTACCTTGATCAAATTTCTAAAAAAGAAAAAGTTCCAAATGATTGGTGCTATATTTATAATTTTGATAATCCTAATGAGCCTATTGCTATTTCTCTTCCTGCTGGACAAGGGAAAGAATTTAAAGACCTTATGGATGATTTTATTCATGATGTTAAAGTAGATATTAAAAGAACTTTTGATAATGAAGATTTTGAAAAAGAAAAAACTTTAATCAGACAAGAATATGAACAAAAGCGAACAGAATTATTAGAAAAATTAAATGAAAAAACTATGCAATATGGTTTTCAAGTAAAAACAGCTGAAAATGGTATCTATATGATGCCAGTTCTTAACGGTAATACTATTAATGAAGAAGAATTCGAAAAACTCGATGAAGAGTTAAAAAAAGATTTTGAAGATAAATCCAGTATTGTACAACAGCAAATCTTTGAAGCAATTACAGAAATAAAGGCTATTGAAAAAGCAGCTGATAAGAGAATCCAAGAATGGCAATCTAATATTTCTTTGCTTACGGTTAATGTTCATATTACCAATTTAAAAACAAAATATAAACGAAACAAAAAAATTGTAAAATTTTTGGATAATATTAAAACTGATATTTTGAGGAATATTCCATGTTTTTTGGCAGATGAACAAAGTTTAAAAGTTCCACAAGGTCAAAAAATAGAAACCGTAAAACCTTGGTTAAATTATCGTGTTAATCTTTTTGTTGATAATAGTGACTTAGAAGGTGCCCCTGTTATTATGGATTCTAATTATGCTTACCATAATATTTTTGGTAAACTAGAATATGAAAATCAATTTGGTGCCTTAAAAACAGATTATACCATGATTAAACCTGGATTGCTTCATAAAGCAAATGGTGGTTACATTATGTTACAAGCTAAAGATTTGGTAGCAAATCCTGTTTGTTATGAAGCTTTGAAAAAAGCATTAACTGTAAAAGAAATTTATATTGAAAATACAGTAGATCAACGTTCTTCTATGGTTTTAATTTCTTTGAAACCAGAGCCAATTCCTCTTGATTTAAAAGTTTTATTAATTGGGGATGAAAATATTTATTATACATTATTATCTTTAGACCCTGATTTTAGAAAATTATTCAAAATCAAAGTAGAATTTGAAGAAAGTGCTCCTAAAACAAATGAGAATATGTTAAAATTGGCTAAATTTGTAAAAAGCTTTTGCGAAAAAGAAAATTTGCTTCCTTTAGATAAAGGGGCAACTGCCAAAATTGTTGAATTTTCATCTCGTCTTGCCGATGATAGAGAAAAATTATCTACAAAATTTAATGAAATTGGTGAGATTATTGGTGAGGCTTCTACTTGGGCAAGATTATCAAAACAAAAAATCGTTACAAAAGAATTGGTTCAAAAGGCATTAGATGAACGAGTTAACCGAATTCGTAAATATGATGAAAAATACTTGGAATTAATAAAAGAAAATACATTACTTATCTCTACTTCTGGCTATCAAGTGGGACAAATTAATGGATTAACTGTTATGACAATTGGAGATTTATCTTTTGGAAAACCATCTAAAATTACAGCAAGTACTTACATTGGAAAAAATGGAATTGTGAATGTTGAAAGAGAAGTAAAATTATCTGGCAGTTCACATTCAAAAGGTGTACTTATTTTAACTGGTTATATTGGTGAATTATTTGCACAAGATATGCCCCTTTCTTTAACAGCTAATATTTGTTTTGAGCAATTATATAATGGAGTAGATGGAGACAGTGCTTCTAGCAGTGAATTATATGCTATTTTATCTAGTCTTTCTGGAATTCCAATTAACCAAGCAATTGCTTCTACTGGTTCTGTTAATCAAAAAGGTGAAATCCAACCAATTGGCGGAGTGAATGAAAAAATAGAAGGATTCTACCAAATTTGCAAAATGCGTGGTTTATCAGGTGATAATGGTGTAATTATTCCTGTTCAAAATGTTAGGAATTTACATCTATCTGATGAAGTAATTCAATCTGTAAAAGAAGGAAAATTCCACATTTATGCTATTAGTACAATTGAAGAAGGAATTGAAATTTTAACCGGTGTCCCTGCTGGTAAAAAAGATAAAAATGGTAAGTTCCCAGCTGGCTCTATTAATTATCTAGCTTATGAAAAACTAAAAAAATATGCAAAAAATAGTAGTAAAACAAATGAATAAAATAAATTACCCCCTCTACCAAAATGGTTTGAGGGGGTTGGTCGTTACTTCCTCGATTCCACTGGAGTCGTTCCTTTCTGCTCGCCTAGCATTTTTTCATGGTCGAGTACCAAACTTTTGCCAGGAGTTCCATAAATATAGATTCTTTCCCCACATTTGGGACAAGAAACCATAATTTTTACATACTCTCCTTCTGGGAGGTTGGCGACAAGACCTCTGCATCCGTCAGTTTCGCAGTAAAGTTTCATCATGTTCTCCGACCTTTCGTAAAATGATTGCTACTATCTAGTAGCATCTTATTTATTATATCACATTTTCAAAAAATTTACAATATCTTCCTTTTCAGAAGAGTGAAATCACATGGTAACATTGTTTTTTATTGGATAGAAAAATTATTTTGCAATTTTTCTGTGCATCTCTATTTTTTACTTTATAGGAAATGCAATTTCTTTTGAAAATAAAAATTCATATATATCCAACCCATGAACTTATATTTTTTCATAAAACTCTCAAGGTTCAAGGAGTAATCCGGCAGCAGCAGGCTGTTCGAGCTTTTATTTCAAAATATAAGTTCATGGGCTGGATAAAAAACTCTTACATTTTATTTTCACTTCGTGTTGCGAAACTTTGAAGTTTCATATTATTTCCTATAAAGTAAAAAATAGAGAGGCAAACTTTGCCTCTCTGATTGATGGGATTATGGTGTTACATGCCCCTCTTGCTGGAACATAACGCCACCGTTCATATCTCCTCTTACTCGAAGAGTAGCTCCACATGTGGGACATCTTACCCTACTGTCACCTATTAGAACAAACCCCGTGTTCTTGCTTGTAATCATTCCATCAACTGCCTCTGCAATTATGTGTTTGCACCGTGGGCAACGTAGTTTCTGTTTCACCTTAAATTCCCTCCTTTTTTACTTGCCAATCTTGGCAATAATATATTTTATTTTACCATAAATTTCTTTGTTTTACAACTTCAACTCCAATATTTGTAGGTTAATTAATGATCTGTCAGTGGGATTAGTTAAGACCCTGTAAAGTTTACAATTTCCACTCCAGTATAATAGTGTTTTATAATCTCCTCATAATTTTTCCCTTGTTTTGCTAAGCTATCTGCTCCAGTCTGACTCATTCCTACCCCATGTCCATATCCTTTAACAGAAAATTTTACACTATCTCCTATTATTTCAAATGTAAAATTCGCTGACCTCAACCCTAATAAAGTTCTTACCTCTACTCCAGATAAGTTTAAATTTCCAAATCGAATAGTTTTTACACGATTTCCATCTGTGTATTCTAATATTTCAATTGGTTTTTCAACACTCCAATCTATCGAAATATCTGCATGTTTTTCTTTGATTTTGTCCACTAATTCTTGTTTAATGATTTCTAGTTCTGATGCATATTGGGTATAGGCATCTTCTCCTGATGTTTCTACAGCTTGCAAATAAGGATACCCTGTTCCTCCCCAAACATTAACTGGCATTTCTGTCATTCCACCACTATTAGAATGAAAAAATGCATTGATTGGTTCTCCTTGATAAGTGATAATCTTTCCTTTTGTAACATTTACACATGCTACAATTTTATTCCAATTACTTTCTCTTTCATTTTCATCCCATTTGGAAAGTCTATCTTCTTTTGATATCCAAGCTTGGCAACATAAATGGCTATCACAAATGTCTGCATTATCATGATTTTTATGTTTTATTTTATAAATTGTATAAGTTCTTGCCACAACAGCTTGAGCCTTTAATGCTTCCATTTCAAAATTAGCTGGCATTTCTGCTGATACTACATGATATAAATATTCGTCTAGATTAACCTCTTCAATTTCATTTGTTTCTGTATGTAATAATCTCACAATATTATATTCTCGATAATCATAATCCGTAGTAACAGTTTCTGATACTACTTCATTTTCTGTTATTTCCTTTGCCACTGTTTGTTCCTTTCTACCTGTTGTAAATAAAATGGGAATTAAAAAACAAATCAGAACTAAAGCCAAAATATAGATCATTAATTTTCTCATATCTTCTCACATCCTTTAGCCTATTTTCTCTCTCATAGCTAATAAAATTTTCTTTTCCATTCTGGATACTTGCACTTGTGAAATTCCTAGCATTTTTGCTACTTCTGTTTGTGTTTTTTCTTGGTAATATCGTAGCAAAATAATCTTCCTCTCCCTTTCTTCTAAGTCCTGAATAAATTCTCTAACAGCTAAATGATTTACAATTTTTTCTGCTTCATCTATATCATTATGGATAAAATTTATTTTACTTTCTCCATTATTTTCTTCTCCATAAACTTCTTCATTTATGGATGTTAATGGGTTCATACTCTCTAGTGCCATTGCTACTTCTTCTTTTGTTGTTTTTAATTGTTTCGCAATTTCTCCAATGGTAATTTCTTCTCCTTTATCATTTAAATATCGATGTTGTATTTCTCTGATTTTACCTGCTAATTCTTTTGTACTTCTACTTATTTTAATTGGTCCATCATCTCTTAAAAAACGTTTAACTTCTCCTAAAATATAGGGTACTGCATAGGTAGATATTTTTACATCATATTTTGTATCAAATCTTTGAATTGCTTTTATAAATCCAATACAGCCTATTTGATACAAATCATCTACTTCATAACCCCTTCCTGTAAATCTTTTTATAATGCTCCATATTAGCCCATTATTTTTTTGTAGAATTTTTCCTAATACCTCTTCATTTCCCCTCTGTGCTTCCAGAATTTCTTCTGTTTCCGTTAAATACATAATTGCTCCTTTAAAATCTGTTTTATTCTTTTGTAATGATTTTTTTCATAGTTACTTTGGTTCCTAAACCAAGTACAGATTCTACATTCATTTCATCCATAAAACTTTCCATAATTGTAAATCCCATACCTGATCTCTCCAAATTCGGTTTAGAAGTATATAATGGTTTTTTTGCTTCTTCGATGTTTTCAATTCCTCTTCCTGTATCTGATATTTCAATTACAATGGAATCAGCAAACAATTTACAAACTATTTTAATGATTCCTTCCTTTTCTTCGTAAGCATGAATAATGCAATTAGTTACCGCTTCTGAAACTGCTGTTTTAATATCTGCCAATTGTTCTATGGTAGGGTCTAATTGAGAGGCAAATGCAGCAACCGTAATTCTAGCAAATGCTTCATTATTAGATTTGCTCAAAAATTCTAGTCTCATTTCATTTTCATACAAATTTTTCATTTACTATATTCTCCTTTATTTCTACAAGTTTAAAAATTCCGGACATTTCCAATATTCTTTTAATACTTGGTTTTACATTAACAATCTCCAATGTTCCTCCAAAATTTGCTGCCATTTTGTACCTTCCAATAATCATTCCTATTCCTGCACTATCCATGAAAGTGACACTATTAAAATCAAATATAGTTTTTCTAGGCATGTGTCTTTGAATTTCATAATCAGCTCTCCTCCTTATTTTTTCTGCTGTATGATGATCAATTTCTTCTGTAATTTCCAGTGTAAGCAGTTTGCTAGATGGTGTATAAATACAATTCATTTTCTCCACTTCCTTTCTAGTCTCTTAAACTTAATCATCTTGTCCATTTACTATTTTGTATTATATCTCTTTTACCATATTTTTCCAATAGCAAATCATAAGAAGTTTTATCGATTTATAAGAAGTTTTCGACATTTTCCTTAAAAATGAACAAAGGGTGAACAAAGGGACGTGAACAGAGGGACGGTGAACAGAGGGACGGAGCTTTTGTACAGTTCATCTGTACAAAAACTCCGTCCCTCTGTTCACAAAAGCTATTTTAATTTCTTCAATCTTTCATCTATTGTTTCTATCATTTCATTAAATTTCTTTAATTTTTCTTTTTCTTCCTTTACTTTTGTCTCTGGTGCTTTTGCTAAAAATCCTGGATTAGATAACATTTTATCTGTTTTTTCTTTTTCTACTAATACCTTTTCTTTTTCCTTTTGTAATCTTTGTTTTTCTTCCTCAATATCTACTAAATCCTCAAAAGGAATAAATAATTTCATACTGGAAGTAACAACTGATACGCTATTTTCTGGGATTCCCTCTTCTTTTTCCTTTATCATAATTTCTTCACTAAAGCCTAGTTTTTTTAGGAATTCTTGTGATTGTAATATTGCATCTTTCCACTCATTTCCAATAAAAATTAATTTTGCCTTTTTAGAAGGATGCACATTCATACTTGTTCTTACATTTCTAATTCCAGTTATTACTTCTTTCATTTGTTCTATTTGTTTTTCTTCTTTTTCAAATCCTTGTTCTTGCTCATATTGTGGATATTGAGCAATCATAATGCTTTCATCTTTGTGATATAATTTTGTGTATACTTCCTCTGTTATAAATGGCATAAATGGATGTAATAATTTTAAAGAATTTCCTAGCACCTTGTTTAACACCCATGCAGCCGTTTCTCTAGAAGGATTCTCTTTATTATATAATCTTGGTTTAACCATTTCTATATACCAATCGCAGAATTCGTCCCAAATAAAATTATATATTTTTTCTAAAGCTATTCCCAATTCAAATTTATCTAGATTATTTCTTACTTCTTTTATAATTTGATTTTGTTTCGATAGTATCCATTTGTCTTCTATTGCCAATTTAGAAGCATCTATTTCTCCTAAAAGTTTTTCTTCTTCTATACCTTCTAAATTCATTAAAACAAATTTAGATGCATTCCATATTTTATTTGCAAAATTTCCAGCTGCTTCTAATTTTTCTTCTGAATAACGAATATCATTTCCTGGTGTTGTTCCCAATACTAATGAAAATCTTAAACTATCTGTTCCAAATTTATCTATAATTTCTAATGGGTCTATTCCATTTCCAAGGCTTTTCGACATTTTTCTTCCTTGACTGTCTCTTACTAATCCATGGAATAAAACATTTTTAAATGGTACTTGTCCCATGTGTTCAATTCCAGAAAATATCATTCTTGCCACCCAGAAGAATATAATATCATAACCTGTTACTAAAGTATCTGTTGGATAAAAATATTTTAATTCTTCTGTTTTTTCTGGCCAACCTAATACAGAAAATGGCCAAAGTGCAGAACTAAACCAAGTATCTAATGTATCTTCATCCTGTTTTAAGTGAGTATTACCGCATTTACTACATTTTTGTGGCATTTCCTTTTCTACCATCATTTCTCCACAATTTTCGCAGTAATAGGCAGGTATTCTATGTCCCCACCATAATTGCCTTGAAATACACCAATCTTTAATATTGTTCATCCAATTATAATAAGTTTTTTCAAATCTATCTGGAATAAATTTTATTTCGCCATTTTTTACTGCTTCTATAGCAGGTTTTGCAAGTGGTTCCATTCTAACAAACCATTGCTCAGAAATTTTTGGTTCTACTGTATGGTGACAACGATAACACTTTCCTACATTATGTTTATAGTTTTCTATTTTTACTAAAACACCTAATTCTTTTAATTTTTCTACAATGCGTTTCCTTGCTTCTAATAGTTCTAGTCCTTTATATTCTGGTACTAAATCTCCCATTCTAAAATCTTCGTCAAATACTTCTATGATTTCCAAATGATGTTTTAGTCCTGCTTCGTAGTCATTTGTATCATGTGCTGGTGTAATTTTAACAGCACCAGTTCCAAATTCTTTTTCAACAAATTCGTCCCCTATAATAGGAATTTCTTTATTCATAATAGGAAGAATAGCTGATTTTCCTATTAAATTTTTATATCTTTCATCTTCTGGATGAACAGCTATTGCTGTGTCTCCTAACATTGTCTCAGGTCTTGTTGTAGCAACAATAATAAATTGGTCACTATCTTTTATTTGATATTTAATATACCATAACTTTGTATCCTCTTCTTCAAACTCTACTTCCGCATCTGATATAGATGTATGACATGTAGGGCACCAATTAATCATTCTTTTGCCTTTATAAATTAAATTATCATCGTATAATTTAATAAATACCGTTTTTACAGCATTAGATAAACCTTCGTCCATGGTAAATCTTTCTTTTTCCCAATCGCATGAACATCCTAATTTCTTTAATTGCTGTAAAATTGCTCCACCATATTCTTTTTTCCATTCCCATGCTCTTCTTAAAAATTCTTCTCTTCCTAGTTCTTCTTTTGTAACACCTTCTTCTTTCATTTTTGCTACAATTTTAGCTTCTGTTGCAATAGCTGCATGGTCTGTTCCAGGTACCCATAATGCATTATATCCATCCATTCTTTTATAGCGAATTAAGATATCTTGTAAAGTTTCATCTAGTGCATGTCCCATATGCAATTTTCCTGTAATATTAGGAGGCGGAATTACAATCGTATATGGTTTTTTATTCTTATCTGGGCTTGCTTTAAAATATCCCTTTTTCTCCCAATTTTCATAAATGCGATTTTCAAAATCTTTTGGATTAAACCTATCTGCTAATTTCGTCATTTTTCTTCTCCTTTCTCATATTAGTATATGGCTTATCTCCTATTACAGTTTTTCCTTTTCCTGAACAGGGGGACGGAGTTTTTGTACAGATGGACTGTACAAAAGCTCCGTCCCTCTGTTCACTTCTTTTCTTTATTGTTTCCTTAAAAATTTTACTTCTACTTGGTCTTTCCATTTTTATCACATTCCTTTCTTTTTACAAAAAGACCTCACCCATCATAAGGGCGAGGTCTTCTCACGGTACCACCTTAATTATTATTTTTGTAAAATAATTTCTCCATAAGCTAATAACGCTGCTTAAGCGAATATATTTACTATTATTTCAATATATTAACTCCAAAGCTACCTTGGGCAAATCTTTCCTCAAAAGAGCTTCCAGCCTCTGACTCTTTTTCTCTGTTAGGTTTGAAAAGCCTACTCCTCTTCTTCCTCGTTTTTACTTTTTAATGGTATCAGTATAACATGTTTCTTGCATTTTGTAAATAGTTTTGCAAACACATTTGCAGTTTTATGTTAAACATGCTATAATAAATTTATTCTTTTTTTGAAAGGAGCTTTGAAAATGGAGGAATTGTCTAAACGGATTGATGAATTGATAAAACAGTCAATTCAGCAAGAACGCTTTACACAAGCTCTGCTTTATGCAGACATCGCAATGGCATTGTCCGGATACTATGAACTCCCCAGCAAGGTAAATATCCACCTTTATGGTAGATATAGCAATCGGCTCCTGAAAAGGGCTTTTGACAATCTTGGGTTTCGCATCAATGTCAAGCCCAAGAATGGGATTACCATTTACTTGAAAAAGTGAATGATACCTAGCCCCAAAATGAAACGTTGAAAATACAACTGTAATTTCAACGTTTTGTTTTTTTAATTTCATTGATTACATATTACAATAATTGCTCCTATTACGGCAATAATAAAACCTATCATTTTTAATCCAAGTGAAGCTTCATTTTGATCACCAAAGCTAAAAAACTTTGAAGTGATTGGTCTTGCATCATATACCATTACTACTCCTATCGTTCCTACAATGATTCCTAATATATTTAAAAATAATTGCACATTCTTCATTCCTTTTTTTCTTTTTTCTTATTATATAATTGCATATTTTAAATGTCAATGCTATAATATATTTTATTGAATTTAAGAAAAGTGGCTTCGCCACATGTACAGATTGCTTCGCAATCGCACGAAAACATAGGTAACTTAACCTTGTTGCTCCGGAAAAATCTGACGATTTTTCTTTTGAAAATAAAATTTTTTATATATCCGGCTCATGACCTTATATTTTGAAATAAAAGCTCGAACAGCCTTCCGCTGCCGGATTACTCCTTGAACCTTGAGAGTTTTATGGAAAAATATAAGGTCATGTGCCAGAGCATTTTATTTTCACTTCGTGCTGTGAAATTTCGAAATTTCATAGCGTTTCCTATGCAATAAAAAAGGAGAATTATAATGGATCGATACATTGCTGCTAAGAGAGTAGGATTATTGGGAATTTTAGGAAATATTTTCTTACTTTGCATTAAAGCTGCTGTTGGTTTTTTATTTAAAAGCCAAGCTATGATTGCTGATAGTGTTAATAGTGCTTCTGATATCTTCGCTTCTTTAATGACTTTTATTGGAAATAAAATTGCAAGAGAACCTGAGGATAATACCCATAATCTAGGTCATGGAAAAGCAGAATACATTTTCTCTTTATTCATTAGTTTATCCATGATTTTAGTAGCATTAAAACTTTTATTTGATTCTATTTACACTTTAATAAATGGTAGTGAACTTACTTTTTCATGGTTACTGGTTATTGTTTGTATTGTTACAATTTTATTAAAATCTATTTTATTTTTATACACCTATCGTTTAGCCAAAAAACATAATAATATTTTGCTAAATGCTTCTTATGAAGATCATAGAAATGATTGTATTGTTACTACTTTTACATTACTTTCTATTTTAGCAACTTTAATTGGTATTCACTGGTTAGATGGAGTAGTTGGAATTGGTATTTCTATATGGATTTGTATCACAGGAATTAAACTTTTTATTGGAAGTTACAATATTTTAATGGATATTTCTATTGATGAAAATACAAAAGATATTATTCTAGATTTAGTACACAGCTATAAAGATATTAAAAAGGTAGATGAATTTTATTCTACCCCTATTGGATACCAATATGTTGTATTTTTAACGATTTATGTAGATGGAAATCTATCCACTTTTGCCAGCCACAATTTAGCAGATAGTTTAGAAAGAGATATCTGTAAACTAGAAAAAATTTCAAAGGCTATTGTTCATGTAAACCCTATTTAAGATGTTTGTTTTTTTACCCCTGTTCTCGGCTCCCTTATGTAAGGGAGCTGTCGCATTTAGGCGACTGAGGGTTCTTGTCATTTCTTAGGCATGCGGAAATACCAGTCATATACACATATATTATTAATAAATAGGCTAATAATTCGGATCAGCGAAAACGCTGACCCGAATTATTTTCATATAT
>CALXRW010000014.1 GCA_944390965.1 uncultured Clostridia bacterium | reverse complement strand
AACAGAGGATATGTATATCCAGGTTCAGAAATTTATGGAGGTCTTTCTAATACATGGGATTATGGACCATTAGGAGTGGAATTTAAAAATAATATCAAAAAAGCATGGATGAAAAAATTCGTACAAGAAAATAAATATAATGTAGGACTAGATGCAGCTATTTTGATGAATCCTGAAACATGGGTGGCATCTGGACATATTGGAGGATTTTCTGATCCACTTATCGATTGCAAAGAATGTAAAACAAGACATAGAGCGGATAAATTAATAGAAGATTGGATGAAAGAACATGATTGTACAGAAGTTGTAGATGGATGGCCAGATGAAAAAATGATTCAATACATAAATGAAAACCATATTGTTTGCCCAGAATGTGGAAAACAAAACTTTACATCTATACGAAAATTCAATTTAATGTTTAAAACATACCAAGGAGTAACAGAAGACAGCAAATCCGAAATCTATTTAAGACCAGAAACAGCACAAGGAATTTTTGTAAACTTTAAAAATGTATTAAGAACGACTAGAAGAAAATTACCTATGGGAATTGCCCAAATTGGAAAGTCATTTAGAAATGAAATAACACCAGGAAACTTTATTTTTAGAACTAGAGAATTTGAACAAATGGAACTAGAATTTTTCTGTAAACCTGGAACAGACTTAGAATGGTTTCAATATTGGAGAAGCTTCTGTGAAAATTGGTTATTAAGCCTTGGTATGAAAAAAGAAAATATGAGATTAAGAGATCATGGAAAAGAAGAATTATCTTTTTATAGCAAAGGAACAACAGATATTGAATTTTTATTCCCATTTGGATGGGGAGAACTATGGGGAATTGCAGATAGAACAGACTATGACCTAAAACAACATGCAGAACATAGTAAAGAAGACTTTACCTATTTAGATCAAGAAACAGGAGAGAAATTTATTCCTTATTGTGTAGAACCATCATTAGGATGTGATAGAGTGGCTTTAGCATTTTTATGTAATAGCTATGAGGAAGAAGAAATTGCAGAAGGAGACACAAGAATTGTTTTAAAATTACATCCATTCTTAGCACCATATAAAGTAGCAGTACTTCCACTTTCTAAAAAATTAAGTGGAAAAGCAGAAGAAATTTATGAAAAATTATCTAAAAAATTCATGTGCGATTATGATGAAGCAGGAAGTATTGGAAAACGATATAGAAGAGAAGATGAAATTGGAACTCCATTCTGTATAACAATTGACTTTGAAACAGAAAACGATAACTCAGTTACCATAAGAGATAGAGATACCATGGAACAAGTAAGAGTAAAAATTGATGAACTAGAAAAATGGTTAGAAGAAAAAATACAATTTTAAATAGAAATATAGACATTCATGAATCCAAAATATATAATAAATAAAAAAATAAGGGGGATTTTATGAATAACAAAAGAACGAATTATATTATAGTGATATTCAATATAATGATTGCAATAGCTTTTTTTACACTTCTTTTCTCAGCAGAATTAATGACATCTAGTATGATGACTGGAAACAATGAGGCAAAATCAGCTTATGGTAATGCAGTAGATATTTTATTAAACAATATTCATATTATAATTCCAGTCGTATATGGTGGGGGAGGAATATTAAATATTGTTTGTTCCTTTCAAAATAAACAAAACAAAAAGCTATGCTTTTGGTATCTGGTATTTGGACTTTATTATATTTGGGCTGTAGTAGAAGTCATAATGTCCCTTAGCCGTATGGATGATAGCATTATAGAATGGTCAAATAGAATTTTACTAGGGGCAGTACCAATATTATTAGCAATAATAAATATAATACTGATAAAAAAACATAAACCAAAAGTAATTCAATTAATATCATATGTTGCAGTTATTATTTTAGGGATACTTATCTTATTAGATATAATCGGTGCATATTGGAATATCATTGCAATTGTTATGCAATTAATATATATACACTATCAAGAAAAAACGATACAAGAAAGCAGAACAAGAAAAATAATAAATATCATTTTATATTACATATTACAAGGAATACTAGCTGTAGGATTCTTTGGAATAGTAATGTATTCATTATTCGTAACATTAATAAATGATAACATGTGGAAAAAGGAGCTATCAAGGATATGTGATAATATACCTGCATTACAAGGCAATACTATTCAAGAAATTTATATTCCAGTGGAGAAAAATTATAAATATGGTTTTATTAGTGAAACAGGAGAAGAAAAGATATCATGCCAATATGACAGAGTTTCCTATTTTAATGAAATAGAAATAAATGATAATGTATATTACATAGCATTTGCTAAAAAAGATGATAAGTTTTATATTATTTCTAAGACTAATGATAGTATAGATATAGATCCTGATCTGGGAAAACTTATGCAAACAATAGAAAAGTTCATTTGGGAATCTTCAATACCAGATGAAAATAAAAATTCTAGAATTGCCCATATGACTGTTTATCAATTACTTTCCTACGTAATTACACGTGCGGAGTTACATATGACTCCACAAATATTTGAAAATAAGGAAAAATATATTGAAATTGATTTAGCATCAAGCAATTCACGATATTATTATAATACAGACAATTATGCAATGATGATTGCCCCTACAGAAGAAGATGATTATTTTTATTCTGATGAATACGAAACATCATCAGAAGATGTACCATATAGAGTAACAATAGCTAAGAAAAATGAAGGAACACAATCTAGTATAGTGTATTTACCAGGATTTTATGAAAAATCAGGAACTTTAAGTGTACTTGCAAATGGTTATATAGAATTTGAAACAGAAGACCATACTCAAAAGGGCTGGTATGATAATAATGGAAATCAAATAACATATTCAGGGGATTATGATGTGGAGTATATGGAAAACGATAGAATAATATGGAGAAAAAATAATGAAACAGGTTTTGATTTGAATAATGAAGAAAGATTTATGATTACAGACATGAATGGTGAGATATTATTACAAACAGCTGCATTAGAGGTATATAATAATGATACTTATTTGGTAAAAAATAGTAATAACAAAATGGTATTAATGGATAAAGATTTAAAAGTAATGACAAAAGAATATGATAGAATACTTACAACACTTACCATGGATTATGGTGTATTATTTAGTTCTTATAACATATGGGATACTAATATGTATGGAAAGATGGAGTTTCTGCCTTGGCAAAAACTCCATCTTTCTGTCTACCATATTTAAAATTAACAATAATAAAGTTTAAATAAACAAAAAATGGAAAAAATAAAAGAAAAGGAGAATGCCTATGACGATACTTTTGATTTTGTTGGGAATTCTAATTTTCTTTATGACAGTATTTGTTTTATTTATCTTATCATCTTTTAAAATAAAAATAAAAGAATTATCTATTTCTAACTTGGCAAAAAAATGGGAAGTACAATATAAAATAGAATTTGGATTATATCTCTTTTCTAAAATAAAATATTTTAAACTAACCATAAGTAGTACAGAAGAGGAAAGATGGTTACAATGGGTTAAAAAAATCCAAAAAGGAGAAAAGGCATTAGAGAATATGTTACATCGTAAGCCAAGTAAAAAAGAAATTTGGCAATACCTCCGTATAGCGAATCCAGAACTAGAGGAAGTTGATTTAAAAATGAAGGTTGACACAGAAGATGTGCTACTGACAACAGGGATTGTCACCTTCTTATCTAGCACAATTGGTATTTTATTTAATAAACTCATAAAAAAATATCAAAAAGAAAAACATTTTTATGAAATTTTGCCCATATATCAAAACAAAAATCTAATAAAAATAGACTTGAATTGTATAATTTGTATAAAAATGGTACATATTATTCATATAATATATATCGTTTTGAAAAAAGAAAGAGGGGAAGAAAATGGCAGAACATCCAATAGAAGGAATGATGATAACAGCAATGAACAGCATAAAGGACATGATAGACGTCAATACCATTATAGGAGAGCCAATTGAGACATCAAATAATATTGCAATCATTCCCATTTCAAAAGTAAGTTTTGGATTTGCAGCAGGAGGAAGCGAATTTAAAGGTGAAACCATTGATGAATACACAAGAAAAGATAAAGAAGAGGAAATACAATACCGCCTTCCGTTTGGTGGAGGAAGTGGAGCAGGAGTAAGCATTAACCCAATTGCCTTTTTGGTAGTACAAGAAAACATTGTAAAACTTTTGCCAGTTAACTATACTTCTACCATTGAAAAACTATTAGACTATATTCCAGATTTATTAGAAAAAACAAATACCGTTGTCAACAAAACCATAGATGAGATTATAGATGACAAAAAAGAAAAACGAGAAGAAAAGAAAAAAGAAGAAAAAATAGAAGTAAAGAAAGAAAATAAGGAAGACAAGAAAAAAGAAGAAACCGAATATGAATACGAATATACAGAAGAAATGATAGATGATGATGAATAAATATTGATTAATAAACACTCTTTAAAACTAATATAATACCTTTTAAAATTGACTTAGTTAATAAACGAAGTCAACTTAAAAGGTATTTTTTTGTCGATTCTGCTTGAAAAAATTAGGTAATTATAATAAAATAAAGGAACATAAAAAGGAAGGAACATACGAAATGGAAATAAAAGAGCAATTGGATTATATAGAACAAGTGAAAAATAAATTTGCTAAGCCACATTATTATTACATTTTAACAATGGGATGCCAATTAAATGAAAACGATTCAGAAAAATTATGTGGTATGCTAGAAAAAATGGAGTACCAAAAAGTAGAAAACATGCAAGAAGCGGATATCATTGTATTTAATACCTGTTGTATTAGAGAAAATGCAGAAGAAAAGCTTTTTGGAAAATTAGGAGAGGCAAAAGAATTTAAAAAGAAAAAAGGAACCATTATTGCCATTGGTGGTTGTATGATGCAGGAACCTCACATGGTAAAGAAAATAAGGGAAAGCTACCCTTATGTTGACCTTATTTTTGGAACACATACCCTACATAAGTTCCCAGAAGATTTAGAAAAAGTGCTAGAAAAAAATAAAATACAAGATATATTAGACATTGATGGAGAAGTATATGAAGGAGTACCAATTAAGAGGCAAGATAAGAAAAAGGCATTAGTTACCATTATGTACGGATGTAATAACTTTTGCTCTTATTGTATTGTACCTTATGTAAGAGGAAGAGAAAGAAGCAGAAAACAAGAAGATATCTTAAAAGAAATTGAAAACTTAGCAAAAGAAGGATATGAGGAAATTACTTTATTAGGACAAAATGTAAACTCCTACCAAGGAAGCGGGAAAGAAAAATATGGATTTTCTCATTTGCTAAGAGACATAGAAAAAATAGAAGGAATCCAAAAAATTAATTTTATGTCACCACATCCAAAGGACTTTACAGATGATGTAATAGAAGCAATAGCAGATTCAAAAAAAGTCACAAGAATTATTCATTTACCATTACAATCTGGTAGTACAGAAGTATTAAAAAATATGAATCGCAAATATACAAAAGAACAATACTTAACATTAGTAGAAAAAATGCAAAAAAGAATCCCAGGCATTGTTTTTTCTACAGATATTATTGTTGGATTTCCAGGAGAAACAGAAAAAGATTTTGAAGATACATTAGATGTTGTAAAAAAAGTCCATTTTGAACAAGTCTTTATGTTTATCTATTCTAGAAGAAAAGGGACAACTGCAGATAAAATGGATAACCAAGTTCCGGAAGAAATTAAGCATAAAAGATTCGAAAGATTAAAACAATTAGTAGAAAGTCAAATTGCAGAAAACAATCAAAAATATATTGGAACCATACAAAATATTTTAGTAGAGGGGAAAAGTAAAACTAATGATTATACACTTACAGGAAGAACAGATACCAATAAAGTTGTTATTTTAGAAGGAGAAGATGATTTAATTGGAAAAACCATTCCCATAAAAATAGTCTCAGAACATATGTGGTATTTAAAAGGAGAAAAAGTTAGAGAATAAGGAGAAGAAAAAATGGCAGAATTTACACCCATGATGCAACAATATTTAAAAACAAAAGAAGATTATCAAGACTGTTTATTATTTTACCGTTTAGGAGATTTTTATGAAATGTTTTTTGATGATGCCATTACAGCATCTAGAGAATTAGAAATTACACTAACTGGTAAAGATTGTGGGCAAGAAGAAAGAGCTCCTATGTGTGGTGTGCCTTACCATGCAGCAGAAATGTACATTGCAAGACTAATTGCCAAAGGCTATAAAGTAGCTATTTGTGAACAACTAGAAGACCCAAAAACAGCAAAAGGAATTGTAAAAAGAGATGTGGTAAGAATAGTAACACCAGGAACAGTTGTAGAAAGTAATATGCTAGATGAGAAAAGAAATAATTATATCATGTCTATATTTAAAACAGGAATTTACTTTGGGTTAGCGATATGTGACATTACAACAGGAGATTTTTTGGCTACCCAAATTACAGATAATAACAATTTTTCTAAATTATTAGATGAGTTAGCTAGATTTTCTCCAGCAGAAATTGTGGTGAATGAAAGATTATATGAAACAGAACAAGAAATAAGTAAAATTAAAGAAAGATTTCAAAGCTATATTACAAGAGAAGAAGAAACTTATTTCCAAGAAGATTATACACAATTAGTGCAAAAATATCATATTTTAGATGAAAAAGGAGAAAAAGACGAAAAACCAGAAGAAACTCTTTTAGCTGTTTGTGCCATCAATGGTCTATTAGCATATTTAGAAGAAACCCAGAAAATAAAATTAGAACATATTAATTCCATCAAAATCTATAAAATCCAAAAATATATGTCATTAGATATCACAGCAAGAAGAAATTTAGAATTAACAGAAAAAATGAAGGATAAATCTAAAAAAGGAACCCTATTATGGGTGCTAGATAAAACGAATACTTCTATGGGTGGAAGGCATTTAAGAAGATGGCTAAATGATCCATTGATTGACGTAACTGAAATTAATCAGAGGCTAAATGCAGTAAAAGAATTAAAAGAAAATGCCATACTAAAAGGAGAAGTAATTGCAAGTTTAAAAAAGATATATGATATTGAAAGATTGGTGGGAAAAATATCTTATGGAAACACTAATGCAAGAGATATGATATCTTTAAAGAATTCATTAAAACAATTACCAGATATTAAAAAATTATTAGGGCAAACGAATTCAGAAATGTTGCAAAAACTTTATCAAGAAATAGATGAATTGCAAGATGTTTATAGTCTAATTGATAAAGCAATTGTAGATGATCCGCCACTATCTGTAAAAGAAGGTGGAATGATAAAACTAGGCTATAATGAAGAAATTGATAGACTAAAAACAGCAACAACAGAAGGAAGAAATTGGATTATTGCCATTGAAACAAAAGAAAAAGAAAAAACAGGAATTAAAAATTTAAAAGTAGGTTATACAAAAGTATTTGGCTATTACTTAGAAGTGACGAAATCATATTTGAACCAAGTACCAGACTATTATATTAGAAAACAAACTCTAACAAATTGTGAAAGATATATTACAGAGGAACTTAAAAAAGTAGAAGAGGAAGTTTTAGGAGCAGAAGAAAAAGTAATTGACTTAGAATATAAAGCCTTTACAGATATTAGAACAAAAATTACAGAACAAATTGAAAGATTGCAAACAACAGCAAATAGTATAGCTATTTTAGATGTATTAACCTCTTTTGCAACTATTGCAGAAGACTATAATTACACAATGCCTATTGTAGATAATGGTGGAGAAATTGATATAAAAGAAGGAAGACATCCTGTTATTGAAAGAATGTTACCAACTGGAAGTTTTGTACAAAACGATACTTATTTAAACACAGAAGAGGACAGATTAGCGATGATAACAGGACCAAACATGGCAGGTAAATCTACATATATGAGACAAGTGGCACTAATTACTTTAATGACACAATGTGGAAGCTTTGTTCCAGCAGAATATGCCAAAATAGGGGTGGTAGATAAAATATTTACAAGGGTTGGAGCATCTGATGATTTAAGTATGGGACAAAGCACTTTTATGGTAGAAATGATGGAAGTAGCCACTATTTTAAAAGATGCTACTAGTAAAAGCCTAGTTATATTAGATGAAATAGGAAGAGGAACCTCTACTTATGATGGATTATCTATTGCTTGGGCAGTAGCAGAATACATAGCAGATAGAAGAAAATGTGGAGCAAAAACATTATTTGCAACACACTATCATGAATTAATTGATTTAGAAGGAAAAATAGAAGGTATAAAAAACTATTCTATTGCAGTAAAAGAAAAAGGAGAAGATATTATCTTTTTAAGAAAAATCGTAAGAGGAGGAACTGACGAAAGTTATGGAATTCATGTTGCAAAACTTGCAGGAGTTCCACAAACAGTTGTAACAAGAGCAAATGAAATATTAAGAACATTAGAAAGAAAAGTAACCATAAAAAACAAAGAAGAAAAGAAGGTAGTAGCTGGACAACTAGACATGTATAACTACAAACTAGCTGAAATTGCTCATGAAATTGACAAAATCAACTTAAATGAGCTAACACCAATTGACAGTTTAAATATCCTTTGCAAAATAAAAGAGAAAATGAAATAAAAAGAGGATAAAATTATGGAGAAATTTAAATTAAAATTAAATAATTATGAAAAGTCAGTTATGAAATTAAAAGAAGGAACTAAAATAGAGGAACCAAGTGATATAGAAATAGATGGAATATTACGAAGATATAAAATTACTTTTGAATTAGCGTGGAAGACTTTAAAAGATTATATGGAATATCAGGGATTTAGCAATAGAATTGGAAGCCCAAGGGAAATTATACAACAAGCTTTTAAACATGGGATAATAGAAGATGGAGAAACATGGATAAAAATGATGCTTTCTAGAAATGCATTATCACATTTATATGATGAAAATACATCTAGAAAAATTTATAAAGAAATAAAAAAAGAATATATAGAATTGTTAGAAGCACTAATAGAAAAATTAAAAAAATAGAAGAAAATAATAAAAGCTATTCATTTGTACATAATATAAATAATAAGTACAAATGGATAGTTTTTATTGCTTTCTGTAAAAAATATAGTGTGCAGAAAGCAAAATTTCGCTAGAACTTTAACAAATAGTTAAAGAAAATAGCAGAGAAATATTTCCTAGAAGGCCATTTTCCCTTGACAAAAAAGACGTTAAAATATAAAATAAAAACATCAAAATCATGCATTATTTAACGAGTAGTTGTAATTAAAAGAAAGAACCCTCAGTCGCATAAATGCGACTGCTCACTTGATAAGGGAGCCAAGGATAAAGTTGAAATTATAAATTATAATCTTGTCTCCCTTGCCAAAGGGAGATGGTGCAAAGCACCAGAGGGTATATATTTTTTTAATGAATAATGAAGGATGAATAGTGAAAAATGAATAATTAGTGTAGGGCGTCGTCGCCCACGACCCAATGCTACGAAGCAAAACCAGCTAGAAAAATTATACATTATTCATTATTAATTATTCACTATTCATTAAATGTATATGTGTAGGGTGTCGCCGCCCTCGGCGACCCGTACTACGAAGAAATTACCCGAAAAAATGTAGGGGCGATTTTAATCGCCCGATGCTACGAAGAAATTACCTGAAAAATGTAGGGGTTCGTCTTGACGAACCCAGAAATCATTATTTTAGATTTTTTAGCAATAAGACCAAATCCATAAAAAAATTATTCATTATTAATTATTCATTAAATGAATGTGTATGGGGGATTAACCAGCCCAGAAGCACCCTAAACGGGATACTTTTGTATTATTAAAAAACGTCCAAAATGTGACATTAAAAATATTAAGAAATTCTTAAAAAGCTCTTTCTATTTTATATGGTTTTATGATAGAATAAGAAAAATAGAAAAGAGCTTTCTATTTGTAAAAAAAGGAGAGTGAAGAAATGCCTGATTTAGCTTATAAACGCATTTTACTAAAATTAAGCGGAGAAGCAATGGCAGGAGATAAAAAGACGGGAATTGATGTTGAAGTTTTAGGGAAGATATGTGATAGTATTAAAAAAGTAAGTGAACTAGGAGTTCAAATTGCAATTGTTATTGGTGGTGGAAACTTTTGGAGAGGAAGATATGGACATCAAATGGAAAGAACTACTTCAGACTATATGGGAATGCTAGCAACCGCAATTAATGCCTTAGCATTACAAGATGCATTAGAAGCAAGAGGACTTTACACAAGAGTACAAACCGCAATTGAGATGAGAGAAATTGCAGAACCATACATTGAAAGAAAAGCAATGAAGCACTTAGGAAAAGGAAGAATTGTTATATTTGCATGTGGTACAGGGCACCCATATTTTTCAACAGATACAACAGCTGCATTAAGAGCAGCAGAAATTCAAGCAGATGTGATATTATTGGCAAAAACAATTGATGGTGTATATTCAGCGGATCCAAAACTAGATAAAACAGCAGTAAAATATGACAAAATTAGTTATCTAGATATTTTAAATAAAGATTTAAAAGTAATGGATTCTACTGCAACCTCGCTTTGCAGAGATAATAAAATACCATTAGTAGTATTTGGTATTAATGAACCAGATAATATTTTAAAAATTGTACAAGGGGATAAAACAATCGGAACGATTGTAGAATGAAAATAAAAGTTTGGAGGAAATAAAAATGGCAGATTATAGTCATATTGAAGAAAAAATGAACAAAACAATCAGTGTATTTGAGGAGAATTTAGCAGAAATTAGAGCAGGAAGAGCAAATCCTGCAATCTTAAACAAAATTAAGGTAGAATATTACGGAACACCTACACCTATTAACCAAGTAGCAGGTATTTCCGTTCCAGAAGCAAGAGTGATATTAATTCAACCATGGGACGCTAGTGTGTTAAAAGAAATTGAAAAAGAAATTTTAAAATCAGATATTGGAATCCATCCTAATAATGATGGAAAAGTGATTAGATTAGTATTTCCAGAATTAACAGAAGAAAGAAGAAAAGAAATTGTAAAAGATGTAAAAAAATTAACAGAAGAAGCAAAAATTTCAATTAGAGCAATTAGAAGAGACGGAATGGATGAATTTAAAGCAAAACAAAAAGCAGGAGAAATTACAGAAGATGAATTAAGAGGAGCAGAAGATAGTATTCAAAAAATTACTGACAAGAAAGTAGAAAAAATCGATCAAATCTCAGAAGCAAAAGAAAAAGAAATATTAAGTTTATAATAGGTGAGAAAATGGATTTTAAATTAGAATTAAAAAAATATCAGGAATTAATAAACGAAGAATTAACAAAACATTTAAGAAAAGAAGCAGTCCCAGAAAGCATATTAAACCATTCTGTAGAATATAGTTTAATGGCAGGTGGAAAGAGATTAAGACCTATTTTAATGTTAAAAACATATCAATTATTTAATGAAAATATAGAAAACTGTATGCCATTTGCAATTGCTATGGAAATGATACATAATTTTTCTCTAATTCATGATGATTTACCAGGAATTGATAATGACGATTTTAGACATGGAAAGTTAACAAATCATAAAAAATTTAATGAAGCAACAGCAATTTTAGCAGGTGATTCTTTGCTAAATCAGGCATATATTGTAATTAGTAAATCATTATTACAAGAACAACAATTAGAAAGAAAAATAAGAGCACTTTCAGAATTTACGCATAGTGTAGATCGTATGATCGCAGGAGAATATGTAGATACAGAATATGAGGGAAAACAAATTTCCCATGAATACTTAGAATATATACATAATAATAAAACAGGAGCACTTTTAAAAGCCTGTTGCCGTATAGGTGCGATTCTAGCAGGAGCTCAAGAGGAAGACATTGAGAATATAACAGAATATGCAAACTATATAGGATTAGCATTTCAAATTAAAGATGATATTTTATCTGAAATTGGAGATGAAAAAGTCCTAGGAAAACCTACTGGAAATGATAAAGAAAAAGGGAAATGCACATATGTAACAAAATATGGATTAGAAGAATCCCAAAAGAAATTAGAAGTATTAACAAAAGAGGCAATAAAAAGAACCGAAAAATATGGAGAAAAAGGTGAATTCTTAAAAGAATTAGCCCTCTATATGATGGGACGAAATAAATAAGGAAGAAAGAGGTAGTGCATGGAAAAGATAGAAAATTTACCAAAACATATTGCAATTATAATGGATGGGAACAGAAGGTGGGCAAAAAGCCATAACATGGATGCAAAAGCAGGTCATAAAGAAGGAGCCAAAACTTTAGAAAAAATTGTACAATATGCAAATGAAATTGGAATTCCTTATATTACTGTATATGCTTTTTCTACTGAAAACTGGAAAAGATCAGAAGAAGAAGTAGGAAGTTTAATGATATTACTAAAAAATTATTTGGATGAGTTTAGCAAAAGAGTAGATACACAGAATATAAAAATTAAGGTTTTAGGGGATATTAATGTATTATCAGACTCTCTAAGGAAAAGTATTGAAAAAGCAATAGAAAGAACAAAAAATAATACAGGCACTACTTTTAATATTGCATTCAATTATGGTGGCAGAGCAGAAATTGTTAGAGCAGTAAAACAAATACTAGAAAATAAAGCTATTAAGGTGGAGGATATTACAGAGGACTTAATTTCCAATAATTTATATACTGCTGGACAGCCTGATCCAGATTTATTAATTAGAACCAGTGGAGAAATGAGAACAAGTAATTTCTTGCCATGGCAATTAGTATATTCCGAATTTTATTTTGTGAATAAAAATTGGCCAGATTTTTCGGAAGAAGATTTATTAGAAGCAATTAATGAATATCAAAAGAGAAATAGAAAATTTGGAGGAAAATAAAATGAGTGTAAAAAGATTAGTATCTGGTTTGCTTGGATTCCCATTAGTAGCTGTAATTTTAATCTTGGGAAATAACATTGTAATCGATGTGTTATTTAGCCTTATTAGTATGTTGTGTATTCATGAATATTTTAAAAGCTTTGAAGGAAAGGCTAAACCTATACAATGGTTAGGATATATAGCATCTGCTTTTATTGCTTTTATACATATTATACCAGAGCAATATGCTTTATCTATAATAGAAGTAAGCATACCATGTATTTTTTTAATTCTATTTGCTCAATTAATAGGCTCAGAAATGAAAAAAAAATTAAATGATATTATGATTACATTATTTGGGATTGCTTATATTGTAGTATTTCTTTTGTTTTTTCCATTACTTTCTGGCACCCCAGAAATAGGAAAATATTTTGTATGGTATATCCTTTTTGTAGCGTGGGGAACGGACATTTTTGCTTTTGTCGTTGGTAAAAAATGGGGAAAACACAAATTCACATCAATTAGTCCAAACAAAACAGTAGAAGGTTGTATTGCAGGAGTAATTGGTGCAGTCGCATTATCTCTTATTTATACAGTAGTATTAAATCATTATTTCAATATGGAAATATCTTATATTTACATTGGAATTATTTCTGTTTTACTAAGCTTTATTGGGCAAATAGGAGATTTAGCAGCATCTGCTATTAAGAGAACAAACGGAATAAAAGACTTTAGTAACTTAATACCAGGACATGGAGGTATGTTAGATAGATTTGATAGTGTAATTGCTATAGCACCATTTGCTTACTTTTTTCTAACAATGATTGTAAACATAGGAGGATAATTTGATTAGCTTTTTATTAACAGTATTAAAAATTGTTTTTTTATTAGGTTTCCTTGTGTTAATTCACGAAGGAGGCCATTTCTTAATTGCTAAACTATGTAAAGTAAAAGTTAATGAATTTGCAATTGGATTTGGTCCAACTATATGGAAAAAACAAGGGAAAGAAACCAAATATGCTTTAAGAGCAATCCCTCTTGGTGGCTTTGTAAGCATGGAAGGGGAGGAAGAACGCTCAGAAGAAGAGGGATCTTTTAGCAAGGCTAGTATTCCTAAAAGGATTGCTATTGTGATAGCAGGTGGAACTGTAAATATTATATTTGGTTTATTAGCTTATTTTATATTAGGAGCATATACAGGGAACTATATTTCTAATAAAGTAGAAAGTATCCAAAGAGAACAAACTGCAATACAAGTAAATGATGAAATTATAGCAATTAATGATAAAAAAATAAGATTACATTCAGATATACAAGAGGAGTTAACAAAAAGTGAAGGGAACCCAGTAAAACTTGATATTATTCGTAATGGTGAAGAAATGGAAATAACAGAAACACCATTAACACAAGAAGTGAAAAATATAGGAATTTCTTTTGAGGGAACAACTGAAGAACTAAATTCAGAAATTGCCATTATTTTTCCAGATAGTCCAGCAGAGAGAGCAGGATTGCAGGCAAAAGATACCATTTTACAAGTAAATGGGGAAGAAGTAAAAGATAACCCAGTAAGAATTGTAGAATTAATAAGAGAAACAGAAGGAAAAGTGCAAATGCAGATACAACGAGGAGAAGAAATTGTAGATATTGAAATAGAGCCAGAAATTTTATATAACTATACATTAGGAATTACAATGCAAGTAGCTGAAAACAATTTTGGAAATAATCTATATTATGCATTTTGGGATACTGCAGATTTTTCTGTTTCCATTATTGATAATTTAAAATTGCTATTTACAGGAAATGTAAGTATGGATCAACTAATGGGACCAGTAGGAATATCTGAAACAGTAGCACAAACAGCAAGTATAACAGAATATGTATATATTATTGCCTTAATTTCTTTATCATTAGGAGTAACCAATTTACTACCATTCCCTCCACTAGATGGTGGAAAAATTGTTTTCTTAATAATAGAAGGAATTAGAAGAAAACCATTAAAAGAGAGCGTAGAAATGGGAATACAAGCAGCAGGATTTTTAATATTAATACTATTGTCCCTCTACGTAGCATATAATGATGTACTAAGAATTTTTTAAATTAAGATAACATTAGAAAGATTAAAAAATAATTTTTAATCTTTCTTTTTTTCTTGAAAAAATAAAAGGAAAGAGATAAAATAAGGTATGAAAACAAAAAGGGGGAAATGCTGAAGATGAAAACCATACAAGAAGTATTTAAGGATTGCGAAAATATTAGTAGTATTTTAAATTGTGAAATTGAGAATATGAATTTATACAAAAAAAGCAACAAATTGGAATTAAAATTAATTTCCCGCCAAAAAATAAATATAAAAGACATATCTATTTTTGAAACTTACTTAAAAAAGAAATTTCAATTGGAAAAGATTGTAATAGAGGTATCTTACCAACAAAAGGTAGAATATGATATTCAAGATGAATGGAATGAAATTGCTAATTATATTGGAGAAAGCTACCCAGCAGCAAAGGCAATATTAACAAACTCAAAAGTTCAAATTATAGAAAATAAAGTGGAACTAACATTAAATAAAGCAGGAATTACATTGTTACATGCACTAAAAATAGATGCTGAAATACAAGAATTGATTTCTCGTATTTATGGGAAATCATATCTTATTACATACCAAGAAAAGCAAGAAGAACATGAATTCGAAGAATATGTAAAAAAGGCAGAAACAGAAGCCATAAAAAAAGCAAGAGAATTTGTTCCAAAGGTTGAAAACAAACCGGTAGCTCCAACTACAGAGAGCAAAGCTGTAAATGAAGAAAAAGGAGAAATAGAAGAAAAATCTCCTTTGATTTATGGAAGAACGTTAAATATCAAAGAAGAACTAGTAAAGGTAGCAGATATTTCAGTAGACACAGATAAAGTGTGTTTAGATGGAGAAATTATTAATACAGATTCTAGAGAAATCAAAAATGGAAAAGTAATTGTCATGTTCGATTTATATGATGGAACAAGTACTATTACTTGTAAGGCATTTGTAGAAGGAAAACAAGCAAAAGACGTATTGGGAAGAATTAAAGGAGCAAAAGGAATAAAAGTAGCAGGTGTTGCAAAATATGACCAATTTTCAAAAGAAATTACGGTTATGGCAAATACCATTATTGAAACTCCAGGAAGGAAAAAAGTAAAAAGAGTAGATGAAAGTGAAGAAAAAAGAGTAGAATTACATATGCATACTCAAATGAGCCAGATGGACGCTGTTACAAGTTGCGAAGATTTACTAAAAAGAGCAGTAAGCTGGGGATGGAAATCCATTGCAATTACGGACCATGGAGTGGTACAAGCATTTCCGGATGCCCATAAATATTTAGGAAAATCAGGAGCAGATATCAAAGTGATTTACGGAGTAGAAGCATATTTGGCAGCTGATAAAGTATCCAGTGTTTTTCATAGTCATGGTCAAAGTTTGGATACAGAATATTGTATTCTAGATATTGAAACAACAGGACTTCATTATCAAACAGAGAAAATAACAGAATTTGGAATTATCAAAATGAAAGATGGAAAAGAAATTGATAGATTCGAATGCTTTGTAAATCCAGAAAAACCAATACCACAAGAAGTGGTAGAAGTAACTCATATTACAGACGAAATGGTAAAAGACGCAGAAACCATAGATAAAGTGATGCCAAAAGTATTAGAATTTATAGGAGATTCTGTTATTGTAGCTCATAATGCCAATTTTGACGTTGGTTTTATTCGCTATAATTGTCAACAATTAGGCTATAACTTAGACAATACTTATATTGACACCCTAGGGTTAGCAAAGGATTTATTTCCAGACTTTAAAAAATACAAATTAGGAATCTTAGCAGAAAAATTAAATATAAAAGTAGAAAATGCTCATAGAGCATTAGATGATGTTATAACTTTAATGCAAGTATTTAACGTAATGTTAACAATGCTAAAAGAGAAAAATATTACTAATATTAATGAAATAGAAGGTGCATTTACACAAAATATTAACTTAAAAAATTTGGAAATGTATCATGCAGTTATTCTAGCAAAAAATTATGTAGGATTAAAAAATTTGTATAAACTAATTTCTTTTTCACATTTAAATTATTTTTATAAAAAACCAAGAATTCCTAAAAGCCTATATTTAAAATATTCAGAAGGATTAATGATAGGAAGTGCCTGCGAACAAGGAGAATTGTATAGAGCTATTTTAGATAACAAACCAGAAGAAGAAATTGAAGAAATTGCAAAATTTTATGATTATTTAGAAATACAGCCATTAGGGAATAACGACTTTATGATTCGAGAAGGCAAGGTGCCAGATAAAGAAGCTTTAAAAGAGAATAATCGAAAAATAGTAGCACTACGGGGAAAAATTAGGGAAATTAGTAGTAGCTACTTGTGATGTACATTTTATGGACCCTCAAGATGAAATCTATAGAAGAATTCTCCAAGCAGGGCAAGGGTTTGACGATGCAGATATGCAAGCACCTTTGTATCTGAGAACCACAGAAGAAATGCTAGAAGAATTTCTATATTTAGGAGAAGAAAAGGCAAAAGAAGTAGTAATTACCAATACCAATAAAATTGCGGATATGTGTGAAAAAATCAGTCCAATTTCTAGCGAAAAATGTCCACCACACCTAGAAGGTTGCGAGAAACAAATTGAAGAGATCGCCTATGGTAGAGCAAAAGAATTATATGGAGACCCACTTCCAGAAATTGTACAACAAAGATTAGATAAAGAATTACAATCTATTATTAAAAATGGATTCTCTGTTATGTATATTATTGCACAAAAACTAGTTTGGAAATCTAACGAAGATGGCTATTTAGTAGGCTCCAGAGGGTCTGTGGGTTCCTCCTTTGCAGCAAATATGACAGGAATTACTGAAGTAAACTCTCTTCCACCACATTATCGATGCCCACAATGTAAATATTCTGATTTTACAGACTATGGAAAAAAGAATGGTTTTGATTTACCAGATAAAAATTGTCCAAAATGTGGACACAAGTTAGATAAAGATGGTATGGACATTCCTTTTGAAACTTTCTTAGGATTTGATGGAGATAAGGAACCAGATATTGACTTAAACTTCTCAGGAGAATACCAGGCAAAAGCACATCGATATACAGAGGTAATTTTTGGTAAAGGAACAACTTTTAAAGCGGGAACTATTGGTACAATTGCAGATAAAACCGCATTTGGTTATGTAAAAAACTATTTTGAAGAAAGACATATTCCAGTAAGCAATGCTGAAATTGCAAGACTTGCAGTAGGATGTACAGGAGTAAAAAGAACAACAGGACAGCATCCAGGTGGAATTATTGTTGTACCACTAGGAAGGGAAATTTACGAATTTTGTCCGGTACAACACCCAGCAGATGATCCAAACTCTGATATTATTACAACGCACTTTGACTATCACTCCATAGATCAGAACTTATTAAAACTAGATATACTTGGTCATGATGATCCAACCATTATCAGAATGTTACAAGATTTAACGGGGGTAGACCCACAAAAGATACCATTAGATGATAAAGAAACTATGTCTATTTTCTCCTCTACAGAAGCATTAGGTGTTACACCAGACCAAATCAATTCTGAAGTAGGTACTTTTGGTGTTCCAGAATTTGGTACCAAATTCGTAAGAGGAATGTTGGTTGATACTAGACCAAAAACATTTGAAGAATTAATACGTATTTCTGGATTATCACATGGTACAGATGTGTGGTTAAACAATGCACAAACTTTAATTGAACAAGGAACTGTTACATTGGATGAGGCAATTTGTACCAGAGATGATATTATGATTTATTTAATTAAACAAGGCTTACCACCAAAATCTGCTTTTAAAATCATGGAAGTGGTACGTAAAGGAAAAGCAACAAAAGACCCAGAAAAATGGCAAGAATATGAAGCAATTATGAGAGAACATAATGTTCCAGAATGGTATATTGACTCCTGTAAAAAAATAAAATACATGTTTCCAAAAGCACATGCTGCAGCCTATGTAACAATGGCATTTCGCATTGCATGGTTTAAAGTGCATATTCCAAAAGCTTATTATACAGCCTACTTTACCATAAGAGCAGATGAATTTGATAGTGATATTATGATTCATGGAAAAGAAAAAGTAAAAAATAAAATGAAAGAAATAGAATTACAAGGAAATGCAGCAACCACAAAAGATAAAAATATGTATTCTGTACTAGAAATTGTATTAGAAATGTACGAAAGAGGAATTAATTTTTTACCAATTGATCTTTATAAATCTCATGCAACGAAATTCCAAATGGAAGAAGACGGAATAAGACCACCTTTAAATAGTATTCCAGGACTAGGTACCGTCGCAGCAGAGGGAATAGAAGAAGCAAAAAAAGAAGGAAAGTTTATGTCTATTGATGATATGAGAATTAAGTCTAGAATAGGAAAAACAGTAGTAGAGTTACTGAATAAAGCAGGATGTTTAAAGGGAATGAGCCAGAGTAACCAAATGAGCCTCTTTGGGTAAAAATGTTGTAAAATTGAATTAATGAATAATGAAAAATGAATAGTGAATAATGAATAATCTTAAATTAGAAGGAGAAGAAGATGCAGAATATATTTACCATTAGAAATATTATAATTTATCTAATTGTAATAAACTTAGTTGGTTTTCTAGCTATGTTACTAGATAAAAGAAAAGCCCAAAAGCATAAGTGGAGAATACCAGAAAAAACATTGTTCTATATTACTCTTTTAGGTGGAGGGATTGGAACAACAATTGGAATGTACTTGTTTAGACATAAGACTCAAAAAAGTAGGTTTGTTATATTATTTCCTACTATTACAATTGTAGAAATTCTATTAATTACGTATTTATTTATCAAATATGGTTCTTATCTAAAATTAGCGTGAACTTAAGCAGGGGATTCCACTAAAAGTTTAAATGAATAATTAGCATGTAGGGGCGATTTTAATCGCCCGTGCTTCAAAGATATTACTTAAAAATTACACCCATTGTTTAACAGGTAACTGCAATTAAGAAAGAACCCTCAGTCACATAAATGCGACAGTTCCCTTACATAAGGGAGCCAAGGGTAGAGAAGAAATTAAAGATTACAATCTTGTCTCCCTTACCAAAGGGAGATGGTGCGAAGCACCAGAGGGTTTATATATTTTTTAATGAATAATGAAGAATGAATAGTGAATAATGAATAATTCGTTCATTTTCTGGGTCGCCGAGGGCGGCGACCCCCTACATGCACAACAAATTATTTTGAAACATAATTTATATTTTATGATTATTCAAGATTAACCACTACGCCAAAATGATTCACTATTCATTAAATGTATATGTGTAGGGTGTCGCCGCGACTTAAGCGACCCGTTCTACAAAGAAATTACCCGAAAAAATTATTCATTATTAATTATTAATTATTCACTATTCATTAAAGGAAATGAGATATGTTATAAATTAAATTAATGAATAATGAAAAGTGAATAGTGAATAATGAATAATTAATGTATGGGACGATCCTGGCCGTCCTAAAAAAGTAAGAAGCTCCCCACAAGGGAAGCTTTTTCTTGCTATAATCGAATTATACGCAGATGGGCAGAATACAAGAAGCTTAACGAACAATCGTACGATACACATAATTTTTGTAAATAACTGGAAACGGGTTTGCATAAAGTAATAACAAAAATGAATTGTGAACAAACTGTGAATAAAAAGTGTACATTTTATAGTTATTCACAAAGTTATCCACAGTTTCCACAGATAATGTGGATAACTAAAATGTAAACCAATGTAAACAACTTTTGGTTACATAACAACATGGCTTGTAATCAAAATGAAACATTTCAGAAACAGAATTGCAACACAACGCATATATTTGTAAAGAAAATGTAGTAATAGAGTAATATTTGTTACAAAAACATAAAGAAATTTAAAATTACCAATTAAGGAAAATACTTGACAAAATAGAATAAAACATTTAAGATAAAGAAGAACAAAGATGACATGTAAAGCAATAAAAATAAAAAAACTTTGCATGTAGAAATGTTCGATAACAACAAAAGCTATTTATCATAGAAAGTACCTTGACAAAAGAATAGGGTGTGAATAAAAGAAGAAGAAAAAGGGAAAACTATGGAAAATAGATTTTGTAAGAAACCCTCAGTCGCATAAATGCGACAGCTCCCTTAAATAAGGGAGCCAAGGATAGAGGTGAAGTTAAAAATCACAATCTTGCCTCCCTTACCAAAGGGAGGTGGTGCGAAGCACCAGAGGGTTTATATATTTTTTAATGAATAATGAAAAATGAATAGTGAATAATGAATAATTCGTTCATTTTCTGGGTCGCCGAGGGCGGCGACCCCTACATGCACAACAAATTATTTTGAAACATAATTTATATTTTATGATTATTCAAGATTAACCACTACGCCAAAATGATTCACTATTCATTAAAGGAAATGAGATATGTTAAAAATTTAATTAATGAATAATGAAAAATGAATAATTAGCATGTAGGGGCGATTTTAATCGCCCGTGCTACAAAGGAATTACTTAAAATGTAGGGGTTCGTCTTGACGAACCCAGAAAGAAACGGAGGAAAAAGAGAAGATGAAAAAACAAGAAAGAAGAAAAGAAAAAGGAATCACCCTAGTCGCATTGGTAGTAACAATTATTGTGTTAATCATATTAGCAGGAGTTACATTAAATATCGTACTAGACAATGACGGAATTATTAATAAAGCAAAACAAGCAGTAGGAGATTATGAAAATAGCCAAAAAGAAGAACAAGAGATGTTAGGAGAAATAGAAGAATATATAGAATATGCAGGAAAGACAGTGCCAATTCCAGAAGGATATACAAAATCGCAAATCACAACAGAAGATGATATAGTAGAGGGATTAGTAATATATGAGATACCAGAAGGAGCAACAGTAAATTGGAAAGAAGATGAATCAGATGGTACAAACCAAAGTACAATTACAATAGGAGGAAGCACGACAAATTTACAAGAAACAGTAAACCAATATGTATGGATTCCTGTAGGAGAAATAAATGATATGGTAATGTGTGAAAGTAACACAGGAGCAAGCCAATGTAATCTAGTATATGACGAAAAGACAGACACCTTAACATGCCAAACACATTCAGCTACAGCTACCAATTTAGTTGGAAGATTATATATTAGTTCGGATATTAACACGGGTAATAATATTTATTCTTATACTATTGATTTTACGAAAAAAAATCAGATATATGATGAGAGTAGTTACCATGAACCAAACACTATAAGTAGTGATGCAAGTAATAATATAACAATTGACCAATTAAAAAATGATTTTGTAGTAATGGCAAAAAGTGTAGCAAAAAATGGAGGATTTTATATCAGCAGATATGAAGTAGGAACAAATGGAGACAGCAAAAAAAATCAAAAAGTATTAACAACAGCAAGTAGTGATGGTGATAATTATTTAGGAGCAGATAAATGGTATGGCTTATATAATACTATAAGAAATATAGATAAAAATAAACAAATGATATGGGGATGCCAGTATGATCAAGTAATAAAATTCTTAAAAGAAAATGGAGAAGACCCAGAAATTGGGCATACTTATATAGCAGATAGTAGAGCTTTATCAGGACAAAACAAGCAGGATTGTATGAAAAATATGTATGACCTTGAAGGAAATTATCGAGAATGGACAACTGAAGCATATTCTACCAACAATCGAGCTCATCGAGGTAGTAGCTACGATGATGTAATCCATAGCCTTTTCTTCTCAGTGAGTAATCGTAATGAGAATCTTCCAACTAGTGACTACGGTAGCGGTTCATCACGTTCCACGCTTTATTTGTAGCGCTGAGTCCTGTTGAAAATCAAAAAACTTGATGTAAATTGTATAATAAAACTATACAAAAATTCTCAAGTAAAATTGAGCAAATTTGTATAGTTTTTTACCTTTTTTAATGTATTTTATTTAAGGAATCTCAAAAAAATCTAAAAAAAGCTTGCAATAGAGATGAAAAATGTGTATAATAGATACAGCAATTTAAGATACTAGAAGAGTGGAAACAAATTCCACTCTTCCGTTATGTTAAGGGGTGTTATTTTGGAAGATTTAATTCAAAGAATAAGAGAGTTATTAACAAGTAATATTATAAATTTAGGCTATGAATTATATGATATAGAATATGTAAAGGAAAATGGAGAATATTATTTGCGAATTTATATTGATTCTCCAAAAGGAATTTCAATTGATGATTGTGAAATTGTAAGTAATAGTATTTCTGATTTATTAGATCAAGCTGATTATATTAAAGAAGCATATTTCCTAGAAGTATCTTCTTCAGGAGAAAGGAAAAAATTAAAAGGAGTGGTAGATTAAAATGAAGGAAATTGATAATAAAGAACTAATTGAAGCATTAGATGAATTAGAAAAAGAAAGAAAAATAGATAAAAATTATTTATTAGAATCTATAGAGACTGCATTAACTACAGCATATAAGAGAAACTTTGACAATGAGGAAAATGTTAATATTACAATGGATTCTACGACGGGAGATATACATGTTTATGCCAATAAAGAAATTGTAGAAACTGTAGAAAATCCACAATTACAAATTAATGTAGAACAAGCTCAAAAAATGAATAAAAATTTAGGAATAGGAGATACCATTGGAATTGAAATTTTTCCAAAAGATTTTGGTAGAATTGCAGCACAAACAGCAAAGCAGGTTATAATACAAAAAATAAGAGAAGCAGAAAGAACTATTATTTTTTCAGAATTTAATGATAGAAAGGGAGAGATTGTTTCTGGAATTGTTCAAAAAGCAGATGGGCAGGCTGTTGTATTAGACTTAGGAAGATTAGAAGGTATTATGCCTTTAAAAGAGCAAATTCCAACAGAACACTATAAAGTAAATGATAAAATTAGAGGATATGTACTTGATGTAGAAAAAGGAATAAAAGGAAATGTTCAAGTAATTGTTTCAAGAGCACACAGTGATTTTGTTAGAAAATTGTTTGAATTTGAAATCCCAGAAATTTATGAAGGCTTGATTGAAATAAAAAGCGTATCTAGAGACCCTGGATATCGTAGCAAAGTTGCAGTGTATTCTCCAAATGAGAACATAGACCCAGTTGGTTCTTGTGTCGGACAAAAAGGAATTAGAATTCAAAATATTATAAATGAATTAAACGGTGAAAAAATTGATGTGATTGAGTGGAACGAAGACCCAGCCATTTATATAGCATCTGCACTTTTACCAGCACAGGTTATGGCAGTTGACATTAAAGCAGAAGAAAAATTTGCACAAGTTGTTGTGCCAGATAATCAATTATCTTTAGCAATTGGAAAATCAGGACAAAATGCAAGATTAGCTGCTAAGCTAACTAACTGGAAAATAGATATTAAAAGTGAATCACAATTTAGAGAATTGTTAAATCAAGCAAACAGTGAAAAAACTGTAGAAGAATAGGATGTGATATTTTTGAAAAAAGTACCACAAAGAACCTGTATAGGTTGTAATACAAAAAAAGACAAAAGAGATTTTATTAGAATTGTAAAAAACAAAGAAAATGAAATTGAAGTGGACAAAACAGGAAAGATGCAGGGAAGAGGAGCATATATTTGTGATAATATAGATTGTTTAGAAAAAGCAATTAAATCAAAAAGATTGGAAAAAAGTTTTGAGATGCAAATATCAAACGAGATTTACGAAAAACTAAGAGGTGTCATGATTGGTAACAAAGAATAAAATTTTTGGCTATTTAGGGCTTTGTATGAAAGCTGGGAAATTAGCTTTTGGGACAGAAGCTGTGATAGAAAGTTTGGAAAAAAGGAAGGCAAAAATGGTTTTGATGGCAAGTGATTGTAGCGAAAGAACACAAAAAAAATTTCAAGAAATAACAGAACAATATCAAATACCACTATTTACCATTGGAACAATAGAAGAGATAAGCAATGCAATTGGAAAAGATAATAAATCTGTAGTTTCTATTAAAGATAGTAATATTGCAAAAGAAATAGAAAGAATCATTAATGGAGGTGATACTATTGGGTAAAATGAAAATTCATGAATTAGCGAAAAAGTTGAACTTAAATAGTAAAGAGGTTTTAGAAAGAGCAAAAGAATTAAATATTAATGTAAAAAGTCATTTAAGTGCTATTGAAGATGAGGATGTTGCAAAAATAGAAGCATCTTATCAAACAAGCAGTAAAAAAGAAGAGAAACCAGTAAAAGAAACCAAACAAGAAAAGGCTCAACCAGTTATTATTAGAAGAGAAGTTATTATAACAGACGAAGAACTTGCTAAAAAGCAAGAGGAAGAAAAAAGAAAAAAACAAGAAAGAGCCAAACAAGATATTGGTTTTGTTCATAATGAAAGAAAAAAAGACTTTAACATTGTTTATCGTGATAAAAAAACAAAACCTCTTACAGTAAATGAACTATTTGGTATTAAGCCAGAGAAAAAAGAACCAGTAGAACAAAAAACAGTAGCAGAACCAATAGAAAAAGAAGAAAAAACGATAGAGACAAAGCCAGAACCAATTGTAGAGGAGAAAAAAGAAGCACCTCAAAGAGTTGAAAATCATCAACCAGACGTAGAAAAAACTCATGTTTCTTTAAATAATCAACAAAATCATGTTAATCGCAACAATGAAAATCAAGCCAATAGAACAAACCAATCATTTAACCGAAACAATTATAATAGAAATAATCAAAATGGATATAATAGGAATAACCAAAATGGATTCCGCAGAGAAAACAATCAACAGGGAAACTATAATCGTAATAATCAACAAGGATATAGGAATAATCAAGGATTTAACAGAAATAATAATCAAAATAATTTTAATAGAAATAATCAAAGCTTTGGCAGACGACCTCTTGATGAAAAAGGCATTGAAAAAAATATAAAAAATATTATGTCAGCAGAAATAGTAGAAAAAGAAAATGTAAGAGAGTACTCTAATAAAGCAATTGACAAACAAAAAAATAGAGAAAAAGAAGAAGCAAGAAATAAAAAACAGGGAAAAGTAAGGAGAAATGGAGATTTTGATAGTATTGATACTGATAAATTAAAAAAATTAAAACAAGAGAGTAAACTTTCCCATATGTTTAATGAAGGCTCTATGCTTGATTATTATGATTTAAGTGATAATAGAAATAGAAAAAACAAAAAGAAATTGCAAAAACAAGAAGAAAATCATGTAAAACAAAAAATATTTAAATTAACAGATATTACAATCCCAGATACAATAACGGTTAAAGATTTGGCAGCAGAATTAAAGAAAACAACAGGAGAAGTTATTAAAAAATTATTAGGTTATGGGATATTAGCAACTATCAATAATGAGTTAGACTTTGATACTGCCTTTTTAATTGCCGGAGAATTTGGGGTAACTGCACATAAAAAAGAAACGGTAACAGAAGAAGATATTTTATTTGATGAAAGCGAAGATAAAGTTGAAGAATTAGAACCAAGACCACCAGTAGTAGTGGTTATGGGACACGTAGACCATGGCAAGACTTCTCTTCTAGATGCTGTTAGATCAACAAATGTAATAGAAGGAGAAGCTGGTGGAATTACACAACATATTGGAGCACATAAAGTAGAAATTAATGGAAGAGAAATTACTTTCTTAGATACACCTGGACATGAGGCATTTACCTCTATGAGAGCAAGAGGAGCTCAAGTAACAGATATTGCTATCTTAGTAGTAGCTGCTAACGATGGTGTTATGCCACAAACAGTAGAAGCAATTAACCATGCAAAAGCTGCCAATATTCCAATTATTGTAGCAATTAATAAAATAGATTTGGAAGGAGCAAATCCAGAAAAGGTAAAACAAGATTTAATGGAATATGGTTTAGTAGCAGAAGAATGGGGTGGTGATACCATTTTTGTACCAATTTCTGCAAAAAAACATATTAATATTGACACTTTATTAGAAATGGTATTGTTAGTGGCAGATATGAAAGAATTAAAAGCAAATCCACACAAACAAGCAAAAGGAACAGTAATTGAAGCAAGACTTGATAAGAAAAAAGGACCAATTGCTACTATGCTAGTTCAAAGGGGAACATTGGATACAGGAGATACTATTGTAGTAGGTTCTGTTATTGGTAGAATTAGAGCGATGAGAAATGATAAGGGGCAACTTGTAAAATCAGCAGGACCATCCACACCAGTTGAAATTAGTGGATTAACAGAAGTGCCAGAAGCTGGAGAAACTTTTTATGAAGTAAAAGACGAAAAAACAGCTAAACACTTAATAGAGAGAAGAAAACGTCAAGCAAGAGACAAAATATTAAATGCAACAAGCAAAGTAACATTAGATGATTTATTTAACCAAATTGAAAAGGGAAATTTAAAACAATTAAATATTATTGTAAAAGCAGATGTACAAGGTTCTTGTGAAGCGGTAAAACAAGCTTTAGAAAAATTATCCGATGAAAAAGTAAAAGTATCTGTAATTCATTCTAATGTAGGAGGCGTAACTGAAACAGATGTTACTCTAGCTAAGGTATCTAATGCTATTATTATTGCATTTAATGTAAGACCAGAACCAATGGCAAAGGAGATGGCAAATAAAGAAGGAGTAGAAATAAAAACATATTCTGTTATTTATAATGCAATAGAAGATGTAAAAGCTGCTATGAAAGGATTGTTAGACCCAGAATATAAAGAAACTATTATTGGAAATGCAGAAGTAAGACAAATCTTTAAAGTTTCTAATGTAGGAACCATTGCTGGATGTTATGTAACAGATGGAAAAATAACAAGACATTCTATCATTAGAGTTATCAGAGATAATATTGTCATTCATGAAGGAAAATTAGCATCTCTAAAGAGATTTAAAGATGATGTAAAAGAAGTTAGCAAAGAGTATGAGTGTGGAATTCAATTAGAAAATTATAATGACATTAAAGAAGGAGATATTTTAGAAGCTCATATTATGGAAGAAATTAAAGATTAGTTGACAAGGAGTTATTATGCAAAAGGGAAATAATAATAAATTAAATCGTATTGATGAAGAATTAAAAAAGGAGCTTAGTCATATAATTAGTTATGAACTAAAAAATCCAAAAGTAACAGGATTAATTAGCGTAACTGATGTAAAAACAACACCAGATTTAAAATATGCTAAAGTATTTGTTAGTATTTTAAATGCAAAAAATACAAAAGCAACTTTGGCAAATTTAAAAAAATCTGCTGGTTTTATACGTACTCAAATTGCTAAAAAAGTAAATTTAAGAGTGACACCAGAATTTGTTTTTGTACTTGATGAGACAATGGAATATGGAGCAAAAATTGATTCTATTTTAAATGACATTATGAAGGACATCAAAAAGGAAGAAGAATAAAACTTTGGAAAAAGGATGAAGAGTAGATGATTTTAGAAGAAATTAAACAAAAAATTGAAAAAGCAAACTCTATCATATTGTTAACACATGAAATGCCAGATGGGGACGCAGTTGGTTCTACCATTGCAATGTATATTGCATTAAAACGAATGGGAAAAAATGTAGATATGATTATTGAAAATTGCCCAAGAACCTATGACTTTTTACCTTTTAGAAATGAGATTAAGGAAAAAGGCACACAAGACAAGTATGATTTAACAATTGCATTAGACTGCTCTGACATAAAAAGGTTAAATGGATTTTCTAATTATTTTGAAACAGCGAAAGATAGAATTGTTATAGACCATCATGGAAGTAATACTATGTTTGGAGATATTAACTTTGTGAATCCAGTATCTCCAGCATGTTGCCAAATACTAGTATTGGTATTGGAATACTTAGGAGTCGAAATTGACAAAGAAATTGGAACCTGTATTTTAGCTGGTATCATTACAGATACAGGAGGATTTAAATATGAAGCAGTAACAGCAGAGACATTTGAATTAGTAGCACAACTAATTAATAAAGGAATCAATGTTTCTAATGTATATAAAAAGGTATTGCAAATGATATCTCGATCTAGCTTTGAATTAAGGAAAATAGCAATGAATCGTTTAGAATTTTTAGAAGAAGGAAAAATATCGTTTACATACATTACTAAAAAAGATGAAGAAGCTTGGAATGCTGTAACAGGAGAACATGAAGGAATTGTTGAAATGGCAAGAGATATAGAAGGCGTAGAAGTAGCAGTATTTTTACGTGAAACAGAAAATGGTTATAAAGCTTCCTTGAGATCAAACAATTATGTAAATGTATCAGACATTTGTTTAATGCTTGGTGGTGGAGGACATCCAAAGGCGGCAGGAGCAAATCTACCATTTCCATTAGAACAAGCAAAAGAAAAAATAGTAGAACAAATAAAAAATTATCTTTAAAAATGAAAGAAATAGCAGATTGCTATTTTCTTTTTTTTACGATATAATAAACGAATAAAATATATGAAAATTAAAGGAAAATAGTATGGATGGTATATTAATTGTAAATAAAGAAAAGGGATATACTTCTCATGATGTAGTAGGAAAACTTCGAAAAATATTAGGAATAAAACAAATTGGACATACAGGAACTTTAGACCCTAATGCTACTGGGGTACTACCTATTTTAATAGGTAAGGCAACAAAAGCTTCACAGTATTTAATAGAGCATGATAAAAGATATATAGCCACATTAAAATTAGGAGAAAGAACAAATACACTAGATGGAGAGGGAGAAATAGTTGAAAAACAAACAATAGAAGAAAGTTTATTAGATAAAAATAAAATAGATGCTGTTTTGCAAACTTTTTTAGGAAAGCAAGAACAAATTCCACCAATGTATTCTGCTATTAAAATAAAGGGAAAGAAATTATATGAATATGCCAAACAAGGAAAAGAAATAAAAAGAGAACCAAGAAGCATAGAAATTTATGAAATACTACTTAAAAAAGTAAACAAAGAGAAAAAGGAAATTATTTTTGAAGTACATTGCTCCAAAGGAACTTATATAAGAGTTTTATGCGAAGATATTGCAAAAAAAATAGGAACAATTGGTTATATGGAAGAATTAGAAAGGACAGAAGTAACCCCATTTACCATAAAACAAGCTCTAACTTTGCAACAAATAGAACAACAAAAGGAAAATATCAAGAAATATCTTATATCTATTGAGAAAATATTTGAGCAAAAAAGAAAAATACAACTAGATGAAAAAAAACAAATTCTATTCTTAAATGGAACCCAATTGACATTTCTTTTAGATAATGATATATATAGAATATATTCTAAAGAAAAATTTATAGGAATAGGAAAAATAGAAAACCATTTGCTAAAACGAGACATTATATTAGAAAGTGTAAAGTAATCTGTGAAAATTGTAGGGGCGATTTTAATCGCCCGCACTTCGAAGAATTTGCTAAAATGTAGTCGATGGTCTTGACTATCTTAAAAAAGAAGATAGTGTAAAGTAATTTATGAAAAAAATGTAGGGGCGATTTTAATCGCCCGTTCTTCGAAGAAATTACTTAAAAAAGAAAAAAGGGGATTAAAAATGAAAAAAAGAAATGAAACAAGAAAAATATTTGTCGATGGAATTCAAATAGGAGGACAAAATAAAGTAGTTATTCAATCTATGACAAATACCAGAACAAAAGATGTCAAAGCAACAGTAAAACAAGCACTAGCATTAGAAAAAGCAGGGTGTGAAATTGTACGTTTTGCATGTTTAGATGTAGAAGATGCCAGAGCCATAAAAGAAATAAAAAAGCAAATTCATATTCCAACAGTTGCAGATATCCACTTTGATTATCGTATTGCCTTAGAAGCTGTTAATAGTGGAGTAGATAAGATTAGGATTAATCCAGGAAATATTGGAGATGAAGAAAGAACAAAACAAGTAGTAGAAGCATGTAAAAAACACAAAATTCCAATTAGAATTGGAGTCAACAGTGGTTCTATTGAAAAAAGTCTATTAGAAAAATATGGGAAACCAACCCCAGAGGCTATGATTGAAAGTGCAGCAAAACATGTAGAAATTTTGGAAAAATTAGACTTTTATGATACGGCCATTTCTCTAAAAGCATCTAATTTAGATATGTGTATTCAAGTATATGAAAAAGCGGCAGAAAGATTTGACTATCCTTTACATTTAGGAGTAACACATGCAGGAACAGAATTCAGTGGAACAGTTAGCTCAAGTATAGGATTAGGAGTATTATTGAGAGAGGGAATAGGAGATACTATGAGAGTTTCTCTATCTGCAGACCCAGTAAAAGAAATAAAAGTAGCAAAAGAAATTTTAAAAGATTGTAATTTATATCAATCACCTACTTTAATAGCATGCCCAACTTGTGGAAGATTACAATATGATTTAATACCTGTGGCAAATGAAATAGAAGATTTTCTTCAAACTATAAAATCTAACATTGTAGTTGCGGTAATGGGATGTGGAGTAAATGGACCGCAAGAAGCCAAACATGCAGATATTGGTATTGCAGGAGGAATTAAAGAGGGGCTACTCTTTAAAAAAGGAGAAATTATTCGAAAAGTAAAACAAGAAGATATGGTAAGGGTGCTAAAAGAAGAAATATTAAATATGGAAAAAGAGAGAATGAAGTAGAATGAAAAAAACAATCATCTATGGAATCATTAGTATTATATTCATTTTATTATTAGCTGTGATAAGCTATATTATAATTAATAAAACAGCAAGAGAAAATGCAATAGATACAATATTAAATACAAAGGCATGGATGGATATTACGTTTTCAGCTAAATATAAGGATTTAAGAAATACGGACACTACGAAAACTTTTTATAAGTCTGAAAAAAATATTAAAATTCCGATGCTTTTATACCATGACATTGTAGAAGAAGAGCCAGAAAGAGACTTATTTTACATGTATACCACACAAGAACAATTTGAAAAACAAATTTCAGGACTACAAGAATTGGGTTATCGATTTATTAGTATGGAAGAACTAATACAATATAATAAAAATGAACTTGCTCTACCAGAATATGTAGCTTTAATTTGTTTTGATGATGGGTATACAGGGAATTATTTAAGAGCTTATCCAATTGCGAAAAAATACCAAGTTCCAATCAATATATATGTTATTGATGAAATGATGGAACAACCTGGATATTTAACGTGGGCACAGGCAAAAGAAATGGCTGACAGCGGGTTGGTAAGTATTAACACACATGGGAAAAGACACATCCATTATGAAGAAATTTCTACGGTGGAATTAGTAGCAGAAATTACTTATGCACATGAGCAGATAGAAAAACATTTAGGGAAAAAAGTAAGGAAAGTTTTTACATATCCTTATGGAACAAATAGTAAAGAAACAAGGGAAGCATTAAAAGAAGCAGGATTTATTCAAAACTTAACAGATAATAAAATAAATTATGGAAAAAGTATTGATTATTCAGGGTTACACAGGATTTATGTATTAAATAATGAATCTGCGTACAAAATAGCACAGAAAATTTACGATATTAATCCATTACAAAGAGTAATTAGAAAAACATTAAAAGGAACCATTCAAAAAATGTATCCACAACTTTTGAAAGTAGAATAACAAAAACCTAAAATATAAGGATAATTTTAAATGTAGTATGTAGGGGCGATTTTAATCGCCCGCGCTTTGAAGAATTCGCTATAAATGTAGGGACTTGTCTTGACAAGCCCAAAAGAAAAAATGAACGGAGGAAAAGATAAGGAAACAAAGGGATAAAAATTTCAATAAGTATTGATTTTTTAGGAAAAATGTAGTAAAATAATAATGCTTTAATAAAGCACTACCTTGTACTTAGCTGTAAGAGATATCCAACTTTTGCTCAGTATAAGGCAAATCGAATAAAAAGGAGATGGATTTATGACAAAGGAAAGAAAACAAGAAATTATTAAAACTTATGCAAGACAAGAAGGAGATACAGGTTCTCCAGAAGTACAAATTGCTCTTTTAACAGAAAGAATTAATGAATTAACAGAACACTTAAAAATTCATACAAAGGATAATCATTCAAGACGTGGATTGTTAAAAATGGTAGGTAGAAGAAGAAATTTACTTAACTATTTAATGAGAACAAACTTAGAAGACTACAGAGAATTAACAGAAAAATTAAATATAAGAAAATAAAATCGCAAGGCAGAAAAGCGATATTACTTCGCTTTCTGCCTATTTTTCTGATTTTAAAAATATATAAAAAAGAAATTTGTTTACAAAAGAAAAGTAGCTTGTATTCATTAAAATATGATCATTCTAATGAATAGAGGTTACTGTTCTAAAATTGTAAGCATATTTCAAAAAAAGAGAGGATTGTGATAAATATGTTCAAAACATATAGTATGGATTTGGCAGGAAAAATGCTTACCATAGAAACAGGAAAAATGGCTGGACTAGCCAATGGAAGTTGTTTAGTTAAATATGGGGATACGGCAGTACTAGTAAATGTAACAGCTTCTAAAGAACCAAAGGAGGGAATTGACTTTTTCCCACTATCTGTAGATTATGAAGAAAGATTATACGCAGTTGGAAAAATCCCAGGAAGTTTTCAAAAAAGGGAAGGAAAACCATCTGAAAAAGCAATTTTAATATCAAGAGCAATTGATAGACCTTTAAGACCATTATTTCCTAAAGATTTAAGAAACGACGTTGTTGTGAGCTGTTTAGTATTATCTGTAGACCAAGATAGTAGTCCTGAAGTTTGCAGTATGATTGGGGCAGCAGCAGCTTTAGCAATATCAGATATTCCGTTTAATGGACCAACAGCTGGAGTAAATGTTGGATATGTGGACGGAAATATTGTAATAAATCCAAATGCAGAACAAAAAGAAAAAAGTGATTTAAACCTTACTGTTGCAGGAACAATGGAAAAAATAACTATGATAGAAGCGGGGGCAAACGAAATTCCAAACGAAATCATGTTACAAGCCATTAAAGAAGGACATAAAGAAATTAAAAAAGTGTGTGAATTTATTACAGTGATTCAAAAAGAAATTGGAAAGCCTAAGTTTGAATATCCATCTTTTAAAGTAGATGAAACATTATATGAAGAAATTGCACAAAAATATAAAGATGAAATGTACCAAGCCGTACAAGCTGTTGATAAAACAGATAGAGATGAAAACATAGAAAAATTGACAGAAAAAATAGAAAATTACTTTTTAGAAAAATGGGGAGAAGAAGAACTAGAAAATCAAAAAAGTGGAATAGCTGATGCCATTTATAAACTCGAAAAAAAATGTGTAAGAGAAATGATTTTAAAAGAGCATAAAAGGGTAGATGGTAGAAAACTAGATGAAATCAGACCACTATCTTGTGAAGTCGGATTATTACCAAGAGTACACGGAAGTGCATTATTTACTAGAGGACAAACACAAGTACTATCTGTTGCAACATTAGGAATGACAAGTGAAGAACAAATTTTAGATGGATTGGATGAAGAAGAAAGCAAAAGATATATGCACCATTATAATTTCCCAGCATATAGCGTAGGAGAAGCTAGAGCATCAAGAGGCCCTGGAAGAAGAGAAATTGGGCATGGAGCTTTAGCAGAAAAGGCATTAGTTCCAGTACTTCCAAGTGAAGAAGAATTTCCATATACGATAAGAGTAGTATCAGAAGTATTATCATCAAATGGCTCAACATCACAAGCTAGCATATGTGGTAGTACATTAGCTTTGATGGATGCAGGTGTTCCTATTAAAAGACCAGTTGCTGGAATTTCTACAGGATTAGTTACTGACGAAGAAAATCCAGATAATTATGTTATGTTGACTGATATTCAAGGATTAGAAGATTTCTTTGGAGACATGGACTTTAAAGTAGGCGGAACAGAAAAAGGAATTACTGCAATACAAGTAGATATAAAAATAGATGGATTAACATATAATATAATTGAAGAAGCGTTTGAAAGAACAAAAAATGCTAGAAAATACATTTTAGATGAAGTTATGTTAAAACAATTACCAGAACCACGAAAAGAAATTTCAAAATATGCACCTAAAATTATTCATATTACAATTGACCCAGAAAAAATTAGAGATGTAATTGGCAGTGGAGGAAAAGTAATTAATAAAATTATTGCAGAAACTGGTGTAAAAATTGATATTGAAGATGATGGAAAAGTATTTATATATTCAACAGATAGTAAGGCGGGAGAAAAAGCATTAAAAATGATACAAGATATTGTAAAAGAAATCGAAGTGGGAGAAATTTATGAAGGAACAGTAGCAAGAATTGTACCATTTGGTGCCTTTATTGACTTAGGAGGAGATAAAGAAGGTTTATTGCATATTTCTAAAATTTCCAAAAAAAGGATAGAAAAAGTTGAAGATGTTTTTAAAATTGGAGACAAGGTAATGGTAAAAGTAAATGAAATTGATGAACAAGGCAGAATTAATTTAACAAGAATTGGACTAGAAGGAATAGAAATAGAAGAATAGAAATAGAAGAATAAAAAATTAAAAATTTATTAAAATTGATAGAAAAGTTGCATATTTTATTAATATCATGTATAATAATAATAATGTTAAAATATGTCTAAAGAAAAGGAAGGAGAAAAATGAAGTATTTATATATTCTTCAACAAGCATTAATATGGGTCATAACAATATTTTGGGTTTATCAAATTGCTATTAGTATATGCTCATTTATTAAATTAAAAGATAAACCACTATTAAAAAAGAAGAACCATAAATTTATGGCAATTATCCCAGCACATAATGAAGAATCTGTTGTAGCAAATTTAATAGAAAGTTTAAAAAATCAAAATTATCCTAAAGAATTATTAGACATTTATGTAATTGCAGATAACTGTACAGATAGAACAGCAGAAGTAGCTAAAAATGCAGGAGCTATTGTATATGAGAGATTTGACGAAACAAAGAAAACAAAAGGATTTGCTATGCAATGGTTTTTAGCACAAAAAATAGAAGAAGATGCAGGTTATGATGCTTTCTGTGTATTTGATGCAGATAATATTGTAGATGAAAACTTTATTGTAAATATGAATAAAAAGCTTTGCCAAGGGGAAACAGTTGTACAAGGATATAGAGATATTAAGAACCCAACTGATACATGGATTACAGCTGGATATGCAATTTTCTATTGGATGATGAATCGTTTATATCACTTAGCAAGATATAATTTAGGATTATCTCCTTTAATTAATGGTACTGGTTTTATGGTAAAATTTGATGTTATTAAACCAGAAGGCTGGAATACACAAACTCTAACAGAAGATATTGAATTTTCTTTGAAAAATATTATAAAAGGAAACAAACTTGGCTGGGCAGTAGATGCTAAAGTATATGATGAACAACCATTAGGTTTTGTACAATCATGGAAGCAAAGAACGAGATGGACAGTTGGACATATACAATGTATGGAAACATATACAAAGGATTTAGCATTGGCAGTAAAAAAATATAAGACATTAATGAATCTTGATGGACTTTTATATATCGTAGGAAGTATTCCGATGTTTATTATTACAATTGTTTTATTAATTTTAAACTTTGGTTTGTTTATGGGAAATGAACTTACAAATGCACAATTAGTAATGAGTTATTTAAGATATCTTGTACCAACATTTTTCTTACCAATTTTAACTGCAATGTTAGTAATGAAATTAGATAAAAGACCAATTAAACCTATGATAAAAGGATTATTATGTTATCCATTATTCTTAGGTTCATGGTTACTAATTAATTTTAAATGCCTATTTAAAAGAGATACAAGATGGGAAAAAATAAACCATGTTCGTGATGTAAAAATTCAAGAAGTAAATAGTGTAAAGGTAAGAAGCTAAATGAAATAAACTAAAATAAAGACTATCCATTTGAAGTATTGCTATACTGAAAATGGATAGTTTTGTTTATGAAAAATATATTAATAAAGAGATTGAAAAGAAATAAAAAAAGGTATAAAATAATATATATTTTTTAATAAGGAGAAACAAACTTATGACAAATAAAAGAATAGTCAAAGAAATTTTGGAATGGAGTGCTTGTATATTAATAGCTGTTGTACTAGCAATTATTGTTAGATATTTTTTAGGAACTCCAACAATTGTACAACAATCTTCAATGTACCCAACTTTAGAACAAAATGATAGACTAATTCTAAACCGACTTTATAGAACAATCAAACAAGCTCCTAAAAGAGGAGAAATCATAACTTTTGAAGCACCAGAAGAATTGCAAATTCAAGAAATTAATCTCGAAAATCCAATTGCTAAATATGAAGAGAAAGAGGGATGGTTTGAAAAATTTACCTATTATGTATTAGAAATAGAAAAAGAAAGCTATATAAAAAGAATTATTGGTTTACCTGGAGAACATGTATTAATTGAAAACGGCAAAGTCTATATTAATGGAGAAGAACTGGAAGAACCTTATATACAAGATAATGTAACAACAACAGAAGGAACATTCAATGATATTACAGTACCAGAAGGGTGTGTATTTGTCATGGGAGATAATCGAGGAGGAAGTAAGGATTCTAGAGAAATAGGATGTATTCCAATTGAAAAAATTGAAAGTAAAGTATGGTTCCGTTTCTGGCCATTCAATAAATTTGGAGGAGTAGATTAGAACATAACAAGTATCAGTGGGACCGGTGAGTTTGAAAGTATTTCAAAAATTTTGAAAATAGTTTATTTTGAAATACGATTAAACTCTCCGATCCTACTGATATTTTTTCTCTTAGGACAGCCTCAGAATCTTTTTACGCTTAATATAATATTGTATCAGGGGTGAAATAGATGGCTTTTTCAGAAAGAGAATTATTAGCAAGACTTGTACAATGTGAAGCAGGTGGAGAAGGAGAAAATGGAATGAAGGCAGTGGCAACTACAGTAATGAACAGAGTGAATGCATCAGAAGGAGAATATGCTAGAGTATCTATGGGAGGAAATATCAGAAATATTATATTTCAAGAAGGACAATTTGACTGCACTAGAGAAATGATTAGAGGAGAATATAATCCTCAAAATATATATAATATGGTACCAGAACATATTCACTTTGAAATTGCAGATTGGGCATTAGCAGGGAATAAGTTAAATGAAGTGGGAGAATGTTTATGGTTTTTAAATCCCTATAGTGAAAATTGTGGACCTACTTTTCCTTATAATGGTTCTGGAACATTTCATACAAGAGTAAATCAACATTGTTTCTATCGACCAACAAGCCTATATAGCCAAACCTAATATGTGTGAAAAGAAGAAAGGAAAGTGAAAATTATGTATGATAATTCATATAGATATCAAACATCAGGAAATTACAGACAAATGGAGTTAGATGAAAGAGCACCAGAGGTGTTAACGAATCCAGTGTATACACCAGCGTTTTTAAGAAGACAAATTGGGAAATTAGTAAGAGTAGAATTTTTAATAGGAAGTTCCTTCTTAGATGATAGAACAGGAATTCTATTAGAAGTAGGTGCAAGTTATATTTTACTTAGATCAATCCAGGGAAATAATTTGTTATATTGTGACATTTATTCTATTAAATTTGTAACAATTACAGAAGAACCATTTATATATGATCCAAATTTAGAATTAAATAGATAAAAGAATAGGTAAGGCCTAGTAAAAAAGAATAAATTTTTGCTAAGCTTTACTTATTGCTTTGGAAAAATCGTCAGATTTTTCCGGAGCAACAAGGTTAGGCTACCTATATTTGCCCGAGCTTTAGCTCGTGGCATGTATTTTGCTCCTGCTTCAGAGAACTGGCTTAGCAAAATGCCTTTCTTATTTACTTGTATTTTTCTTTTATTTCATATATAATTAAAAAAAAGAAAAAAGGATTGAAAAATATGGACGAAAATATCATGATACCTACCTTACAAGACTTAGAAGAAGAAAGAGTTGAAACTTCTTTAAGACCAAAAAATTTAAAAGAATATATTGGACAAGATAAAATAAAAGAAAACCTAAAAGTTTATATTGAGGCAGCCAAAAAAAGAGGAGAAACATTAGACCACATCTTATTGTATGGTCCACCAGGGTTAGGGAAAACTACTCTTTCTAATATTATTGCTACAGAAATGGGAGCTAATATTAGAATTACCTCTGGCCCTGCTATTGAGAAACCAGGAGATTTGGCTGCACTTTTAACGAATCTATCTCAAAATGATGTTTTATTTATTGATGAAATTCATAGATTAAACAAGAGTGTGGAGGAAATATTATATCCTGCTTTGGAAGATTATTCTTTAGATATTATTATTGGGAAAGGACCAAGTGCAAGGTCTATTCGATTGGATTTGCCCAAATTTACATTAATAGGAGCAACAACAAGAGCAGGAGCACTTTCTACACCACTGCGAGATAGATTTGGTATTATTCAAAGATTAGAACTCTATAATAATAAAGATTTGGAAACAATCGTAATTCGTTCTGCAAAAATATTGAACATGCCAATAGAAAAAGAAGCAGCCAAAGAAATTGCAAGCAGAAGTAGAGGAACACCCAGAATTGCCAATCGTTTATTAAAAAGAGTAAGAGATTATGCAGAAATTTTAGGAAATGGAAATATTACATTAGAAATTGCTAAAATTGCCTTAGGAAAATTAGAAATTGATGAATTAGGGTTAGATGAAATTGATAGAAAAATTTTAACAACCATGATAGTAAAATATGGAGGTAGACCAGTAGGAATTGATAGCTTAGCGGTAACAGTTGGAGAAGAAGTAGAAACTATAGAAGATGTATATGAGCCTTATTTAATGCAAATAGGATTTTTAGCTAGAACACCAAGAGGTAGGATTGCTACTCCAATAGCATATGAACATATGGGAATTACCTATCAGCAAAATGATTAATAGAAGCTTTAAAAATATAAAAAAAGGAGAAAAATATGATTTTAAAAAATAAGTTAGGTATCAACAATCCATTAGAACTTGCAAGAGAGGAAGAAAAAATTACAAAAATAAAAGCGAAACAATTATTTGAAGAAGGAATTTTAGATTCATTTGAAATAGGAACATTCAAAGGTTTATCAGAAATTCATAAATATTTATTTGAAGAAGTATATGAGTTCGCTGGGAAAATAAGAACAGAGAATATTTCAAAAAGTAATTTTCGATTTGCATCAGCTATGTATTTAGAAGAAGCATTAAAAAAAGTAGATCAAATGCCACAAACGAACTTTGATGAAATAATAGAGAAATATATTGAAATGAATATTGCACATCCATTTAGAGAAGGAAATGGTCGAAGTACCAGAATTTGGCTAGATATGATTTTAAAAAAAGAAATGAGAAAAGTAATAGATTGGAGCAAAGTTAATAAGGAAGATTATTTATTAGCAATGGAGAGAAGCCCTATCAAAAATACGGAAATTAAAATTTTATTAAAAGAGGCTTTAACAGATAAAATAAATGATAGAGAGGTGTACATGAAAGGCATCGATGCAAGTTATAACTATGAAGGATACAGTACATATAAAATTGAAGAGTTAAAATAAAGATAGTGTAAAGTAATTTATGAAAAAATGTAGGGGCGATTTTAATCGCCCGTTCTTCGAAGAAATTACTTAAAAAAATAAAAGAAGGAGTTAAAAAATGAAACTATTATTACATACATGTTGTGCCCCTTGTAGTGTGTATTGTATTCAAAAATTAAGAAAAGATAACATAGAACCAGTGATATATTGGTATAATCCCAATATACATCCATATATGGAATACAAAGCAAGAAGAGATACACTAAAAGAATATACAAAAAGCATAGGAGTAGAAGCCATATTTGAAGAAAATTATGGCTTAAGAGAATTTTGCAAAAATGTTATAGATGATTTAGACAATAGATGCCAATATTGCTATAGAACAAGACTAGAAAAAACAGTGCAATATGCAAAAGAAAATGGATATGATGCATTTTGCACTACTTTGCTAATTAGCCCTTATCAAAATCATGAAAAATTAAAACAAACAGGAGAAGAATTAGAAAAAGAATATGGAATTCATTTTTATTATCAAGACTTTAGAGAGGGATTTAGACAGGGTCAAAATGAAGCAAGAGAATTAGGCTTATATATGCAAAAATATTGTGGATGTATTTTTTCAGAGGAGATTAGATATTATAACCACAATCAAGCAAAACCAGATATACCAATGGATTTGAAGACTATTAAAGAAGAAAAACCTCAGATAAAAAAGATAGAAAACAAAGAAGCTTATATGGATATGTTATTAGAGGCAGATCCATCAAAAGCTAGTATTATGAAGTATTTGAACGATTCTGATGTGTATGGATTAAAATTAAATGATGAGATTATTTCTTTGGCAGTAATTTTGCACATTGATAATAGCACACTAGAATTAAAAAATTTAGTTACAAAAGAAAAATACAGAAATAAAGGCTATGCAAAAAGATTACTAAAACACTTATGTGGAAACTATAAACAAAAATATGATAAGATGATTGTAGAAACAACAGAAAATAATATTCCATTCTATGTAAAACAAGGATTTGATAAATATGAGAAAACAATAAAAAATTATTTTATTGATAATTATAATGAAGAAATTAAAGATGGAGATTTAATTTGTACTGATATGATATATTATTCAAAAGATTTAAAGAAAAGATGAAAGATAACTAGTAATTTGTAGAGGGATTAGAATGTATATTAATGCAAATAATGTGAATTTATATTATGAAATCTATGGGGATGGA
>CALXRW010000013.1 GCA_944390965.1 uncultured Clostridia bacterium | reverse complement strand
AGTACAGAGTAGTCATATTAGGTATTTCAAACTATATATTTATCAATAAAGTGTGACATATGTTTGACAAACCTACAGTAATGGAAAGAAGGGATGCTCAATGGTACTTGATTTTTATAAGTGTATAAGATATAATTTTTTAAAATGAGAATCGGAGTATTTATATAACATCACTTTATTTTAAAAGATAAAAGAGGGAATTATATGGGGGTATATGAAAAATATAATATAGATTTTGATAAAATAAAGCATGATTTATTAGAGGCATTTGTTGCAATTTATGGAGAAAAAAACAGACAATTATTATCAAAAAGAATTAATAATATATATATAAATAGTTATTATACATATCAAGACCTTAGACGTTATGTTGATGGAAGAATAAATACTAAAAGAAAAGAACTAACAATTAGACTATTAGAAGAAAATGGTTTTAAACTTACAGAAGAGCAAAAAGAAGATATTTTAAAAAGAGGAAATATAGATAAATTAGGAGAGAAAGAAAAAAGATTTTTAAAAATTTGCATGGGTAATGAATCTATTTATTCAGAAAATAGATATTCTGGTATAACAAAGAGTTTTGATGAAAAGACTTACCAAGAGGCAAACCCAGCTGCCAAAAAAAGATTAGAAGAACAACGTGTAGAAATTTTAAACCTATTAGGAGCAAATGTTACTACAGGAAATTTTCAAGAGATGATGCAAAATGGCAGTTTAAATAGCATAATGGGAAAAATAGAAATAATAAAAAGTAAAATACAAACTCTTGATGAGGAATTTAAGGAGTTTACATTGCAATTTAGTGAAGAACAGAAACAAATAAAGGGAGATGAGGTATTAGACAATGAAACTCTAAAAAAGTATAATTTAAAATATTTAACAATAATAAAAGGAAATCTACCAAAAACAGAGCAAAGAGAAATTACTAGTATGCTTGAACATCCAAGCCACTATTATTATGAATATGGGAAAGAATATTCATTTCTTAGTAGAAATATTAAATTTCCAAGTATATTAGAAAGTTTTTCTACTTCTGCAGAAGAAACTTTAAAGACAGGAAACGAATTACAAAAAAGAGAAATTTTAAGGAATAGAGTAAGTTACTTTAAAAAAATGGGCTATGATTTTGGAGAAAATTACGAAGAATATAGAAATAAACCAGAAATTAGACAAATTATTCCAGATATGGAAATGGCAGAACAAATCAAACAAGCAAGAGAAGCATGTTATAGAGAATACCAAGAAGAAATTTTAAGAGAGACTGGGTCTTATAAAGAAAACCAAAAAAATCTTCAAAGATTAGGGCTGGTTGCTCAAATTGATTTTCCTACCGAATTTTTGGAAAAAAATATAACATGCACCATACCAAATGCCACTCAGAAGGAAGAGGGCTTAGAAGAAAGAGCTATTATCAATATACCTATTTTTAATTTGTCAAGAGATTATAGAGATGTTTTATTAGTTCATGAAGTTGGACATGCAATGGAATTAGAACTGTTAGAAAAAGATGAAAAACATCTAGGATTTAAAACTGGTTTTGATTATGTAAAAGCAGATTTAAGAGAAGAAGTACAAGCTCCTGAAACGGGTAATAATGATAGAAGAGATATGGAATTAATGAGTGAAATAATCCATCATCAATTGACCATGGAAGTAACTAGGAACTTACATGAGAGAGGAACGTATTTAATAGGAGATAAAAACACAGAACAAATAAGAGGGGCAACAAGTTATGAACAATATTTTGATATTTTACATCCTTTTTATGAAAAATATAAAGAAAAAATAATAAGTGCAAGATTAACGGAAAAAGGATTTCAAGAATTTATGCACGAAATATCTCCAGAAAATTTTCAACAATTAAATGGAATAGTGAAAGAATATTGCCAAGTTCCATATTTATCTGTAAAAAAGGCAATATATGAAGGAAGAATAACACCTGAAACAGAAAGATGGAGTAGTTTAATGGAAGAAATGAATGAATTAATGAAACATTTTACTGAAAGACCAACAAATTCATTATTAACAAGTGTAATAGAAGAAACAAAAAAGAAAACTAGGACGGGAGAAATCAAGGATGAATTGAAACAAATAAAAGAACAAATAAGAGAAGAACAAACAAACCAAAAAAATGTGGAGGAAAGGCAATGAAAAAAGTATTAATTACAGGGGCAAGTAAAGGAATAGGAAATGCCATTGCAAAAGAGCTAGCCCAGAGGGGATATTTGGTAATGGCAAATTATAATCATTCAGAAAAAGAAGCAAAATGTTTGCAAAAAGAATTACAAGAAAAGGGATACCAAATACAAATTAAGAAAGCGGATGTATCAAACCCAAAAGAAGCAGAAGAGCTTGTAAAAGAAACAATAGAAAAGTTAGGAAACATTGATATTTTAATTAATAATGCAGGAATTTCGCAAATTAAACTATTTACGGATATTACAGTGGAAGAGTGGAACAATATGATAAATACGAATATGAACTCTTTATTTTATGTTACAAAAAATGTACTACCACAAATGATACAACAAAAACAAGGTTGCATTATTAATATTTCTTCCATATGGGGAATGACTGGTGCTTCTTGTGAAGTACATTATTCTACGGCAAAGGCAGGAATGATAGGTTTTACAAAAGCATTGGCAAAAGAAGTGGCCCCATCACAAATTAGAGTAAACTGCATTGCTCCTGGAATGATAGACACTCAAATGAATCAAGAATTAACAGAACAAGAAAGAAGAGAAATTGTAAACCAAATTCCATTAGGAAGGGTAGGGAATGTAATAGATATTGTAAAATGTGTAAACTGGCTAATAGAGGATAATTATACCACAGGACAAATTATTTCACCAAATGGTGGTTGGGTTATATCCTAAAGAGATAATTCATGTTTAGACAGGCAAGAGGTGAAAAAGAGTAATCCTAAATATAAAATAAAAAATAGAAGAATATTTCCTAATAAACCAAAAAGAGAATGGATAGGAAAAGAAAAATAAGTAAAGAGAAAATATAAGAGAAAGAGAGATAAAATCGGCTTTAATATGGTGTGAATAAAGTCGATTTTTATTTTGTCATTTTTTGTGTTGCATGTTTTTAAAAGAGTCCATAAACTAACACAGAAGTTAAGAAACTCACTAACAAAAATGGAAATAATATAGCCATAAACTCCGTAAATAGGAAGCAAGAAAAAGATAATGGTAAGGCTAATAAAAGCATCCAAAATGTTACATAGCATAACACTAACTTGCTTATTAAGACTTTTTAAGATATTATCAATAACAGTATCTAGATACATGATAACAATAATTACGCTAATTAGCTTAAGATAAGGTGAAATTAGAGTATCTGGATAGAGAAATTCATTTATTTGATGAGAAAAAGTAAAAAAAATACCAGTAATTCCAAGAGAAAAGAGAATTGTAATTTTAAAAACCTTACTTATGGTTTTATTGATAAAAACATTTCGCTTATTAACGGATAAATTAGTGAATTCTGGTATTAATAAACTACTAAAAGAAGAAATCAGTGCACTTGGAAATAGAATAATTGGCATTGCCATGCCAGAAATTACTCCATATTGTGCAAGAGCTGTTTCACATGAAGTACCAAATTTCTCTAAACGAATAGGTACAAGTAATTGTTTTAAAGTAGAAAGACCAGAACGAATACAAGAAGTTGAAGTAACTGGAATAGTAATACAAAAAATTTTTTTGAAAAAAGACTTTTGACAAGAAGAAATTCCTTTTTTATTGCATAGGAAAAAATGCTTGTTTCCGTGTAATTGTAAAGCAATCTGTACATGAAGTAAAGCCACTTTCTTTATAAATATCCAATCGATACATAAAGTAAGAGTAACATGTAGACAAAATTTCAGATAAAATAGAACCAAGAACTAGTGCTAAACAAGCAGATTCTAAGCCTGGAGATAATAAAAAATTTAATAAATAAATAACAACAAAAATTTGTAAAATTTGTTCTAAAAATTGAAAAGAAATTACTTTTACTATTTTTCTTTTGGCTGTAAAATATCCATTAATAGCAGAGGATGTAGATATAAAAGGCAAACTTATTGCCATTAATTTTAAAGGAAATCCAGAAACTTTTCCATGAAAGGAAAACTTTGCAATAATATCTGCACTAAAAAATAAAATACAAAAAGCAATAAAACCCATTAAAAAACTATAAATGATACAATGCTTAATTGCTTTTTGACTTCCAGAAATATCATTTTTAGCAAGCTCTTCAGACACAATCCTGGTAGATGCCAAATTTATTCCACTAGATGCAAGAGTCACAGAAAATAAAAACACAGATAAAATTAATTGGTAAACACCAATTCCTTCTGCACCAATTTTATTAGAAATATAAATCTGAAAAGACATTCCAATACCACGAAGCAAAAAAGAACCAATGGTAAGAAGAATACCATTGATTAAAAAAACTTTCATTCTTCTCAAAAAATCACCTAAAAAAGTGTATGCGAGATAAAATGAATTTATTAATAATGTGATAAAGTAAAAAAATATAAACAAGAATATTTCTTGTTTATATATGTGTTTATTCTTTTATTTTTCTTTTATAATTTCCTGACAATAATTTTGGAAAGAAAGTAATGATTTTATAAATTGCTAATTTTATTTTTTTACTCCATATATATGCTTTCCTTAGTCTACGAGGAGATGATACAATTAAAGATAATTCTTGAGATTCATCTTCACTTACCGGAACAGATTCAATTGGGAAAATATAATTTTGTCCATCATTATTATCCCATTCATTTTTATCATTTCTTAGACAAAAATTAAAAGTATCAGTACCAATCAATTCAATTTCAGCCTGGAAACCTAATTCTGTTTTTTCCATTTTAATTTCTTGAAGATTTTCCCAAGCATTTCCAAATCCAAAATGAATATAAACATCTTTAGAGTCATCTTGAAAAAATCTACCTGTATATGAAATTTTAACAGTAGAGTTTTCTACTAATTTATCTGTATTAAAAAATATATTTTTTGTTAATTCCATGTGCGACTCTCCTTACTTATCTTTTGTTGATAACATTATAGTATTAAATATTATTTTATTCAATAGTTTTTTACAAAAATTTTAAAAAATTTACAAAAAATATTAAGAAAATCAAATTATACTAAAACTTTTCCGATTATATAAAAAGTATCATTCTCAGAAATCGTAATATCTTCGTATTTTTTATTATCTGGTTTTAAAGTAATTTTTCCTTTCTTGGCATAAAATTTTCGAATTACAACAGTATCATTTACTTGAAATAAACCAATTTCTTTATTATTAAGAGGAGAATTAAATTCTATATATACGTAAGCCCCTTTTTTTAGGATAGGCTCCATAGAGTCATCAGCCATTTTTAGTGCTAAAGAAGCACTAAGAATATGAGAAGGACAATCAACAAATCCATTAATATTATCTACAGCAACTACTTTGTTATATGCAATATGATCTACAACATGATAACTTGCTTGTTCTTCATTAATTGTTTTATCATATGTATACATCAATTGTTGATAAGGAACATCTAGTGCTTTACAGATATTTTTTAATGCTTTGTGACTAGGATTTCTTTCTCCTTTTTCTATATGTGTTAGATGACCAATATTAATATCAGTTCGTCTAGCTAGTTCTGTTTTAGAAATTCCTTTTTCCATTCTAATTTTTGCAATCATTTCACCTATCATCATACTTTTTTCTCCTTTATTATTTAATTTTCTCTATTATATACAAAAATCCTTTATTTGTCTACTAGTAAATAAAAAAAATTTGGAAACTATTGACTTGTCAAAAAAGTAGTGATAAAATGTTGCCAGCTAGACAAATGAGAAAGGAGAAAAACAATGTACAAAAATAGAATTAGAGAAATTAGAATGGAAAAAGGAATGACATTAGAATATTTATCTAGAATTAGTCAAGTCTCTATTGGATATTTATGTCATTTAGAAAGAGGTACAAGAACAAATCCTTCTATGAGAATTATGGAAAAAATTTCAGAATGTCTAGGCAAATCAATTAGCGAAATATTCTTTAATAAGTAATATATTAAAAAAAGCACCATAAAATAGAATATCAACTGTATTTTTCTGTAAAGATGGAGAAATTTTATATATTTATAGTCGAATCTTCTATGAAAAATATTGGGAAGAAACAAAGTAAGTTTTTATTTAAATGTACAGGAATAAGAATTTTTAGAAAGAGAATAGACTGGTAGAAAATACTGTTGAAAATCTTAAAATTTTATGGTATTATGTTTTTATAAGGTTTTTTCTCAAGGAAAAAATCAAAAAATAAGGAGAAAGCTTATGAATAAAGAAGAAATCAAATCACAAGAAAATGAAGAAAAAATAGAACAAGAAGTAGAGCAAACAGAAATAAAAGAAGAAAAAGAGAAAACGGAATTTCAAGAAGAAAAAGTGGAAGAAGAAAAAGAAAACACAGAAAAAAATAAAAAAGAAAGTAATGATGAACAAGAAAAAGAAAGTAAAGTGCCGGAAAAAGGAACAGAATTTAAACCAATAGAACCTAAAAAAAGTAAGAAAAAGGTCATTATCCTTTCTATTATCATAGGAGTATTTTTATTATTTTTACTGGTATTTTCGGTTATATTTGCTCTTATTAATGTGAATAATACCAAAATAATGGAAGGCATAACGATAAAAGGAATTGATGTATCTAATTTAACAGAAGAAGAAGCTAAAACAAAAATAGAAGAAGCTTTAAAACTAGATTTAGAAAAAACGATTTCCCTTAGATATGCAGATTTTGAAACTTCATTAACTCCAGCACAAATTGAAGCAAAATATCAAATAGAAGAAGCAGTAAAAGAGGCATACCAAATTGGAAGAAGTGGAAATGTTATTTTAGATAATTATTCTATTTTTTGGGCTCTAGTTGCTAATAAAGAAATAGAACCTGTATTGAAATATAATGAAGAATCTTTAAATACTATGATTGAAGATATTGGGAAAAAAATTCCCGGAGCTGTAGAAGAAGGAACTTATAGTATAGAGGGAGAACAGCTGATTATTACAAAAGGAAAAGCAGGAATTGGTATTAAAAAAGACGAATTGAAAAATGAAATTATACAGACTATAAAATTACCATTAAAAGAATATATAGAAATACCAGTAGAGCATCGCGAACCAGAAGCAATTAATATAGATGAAATTTATACAGAAGTATATGTGCAACCTCAAGATGCTTATTATGAGACAAATCCTCATAAAGTGTATCCACATGTAGTAGGGGTTGATTTTGCCATCAGTTTAGAAGAGGCAAGAGCATTATTAGAACAAGACTTGGAAGAATATATTATTCCATTAAAATTTACTATGCCAGAAAAAACAACAGATATGTTAGAAATAGAGGCTTTTCCAGACTTGTTATCTACCTTTAGTACGAAATATGATGTGTATCAAAGAGATAGAACCACAAATCTAGAATTATCAGCAAGTAAAATAAATGGAACAGTTTTAATGCCAGGAGAAATCTTTTCTTATAATAAAGTGGTAGGGAAAAGAACTGTAGAGGCGGGCTATAAAAATGCTGCTGTATATGAAGGAGGTAGAGTAGTAGACGGATTAGGCGGTGGTATCTGTCAAATATCATCTACATTGTATAATACAGCATTACTTGCAAATTTGGAGATTATAGAAAGAAGTAATCATCAATTTTTAACCAGTTATGTAGGAGCTGGTAGAGATGCTACTGTGGTATACGGATATATTGACTTTCAATTTAAGAATACAAGAAATTATCCAATTAAAATTGTTTGTAGTGTAGAAAATGGAATTGCAAAAATTGATATGTATGGAATAAAAGAAGAAGTTGAATATCAGGTAGAGTTTGATACAGTAATTACAGGTTCTATTCCTTATACAACTCAATATGAAGAAGATAGCACATTGGAAAGTGGAGTAGAAAAAGTAATTCAAGGTGGGGCACCAGGTCAAACCAGTATTACCTATAAAATATTAAAATTAAATGGGAATGAAGTATCAAGAGAAGTACTATCAAAAGATACTTATAGTGCGATGACAAGAATTATTAAACGAGGAACTAAAGGAGAGAAGGTAGTAGAAACAACACCGGAACCAGAAGTTCCACCAACACCAACTCCAAGCCCAAGTCCAAGTCCTAGTCCAACACCAACACCTACACCATCTCCAAGTCCGACACCAACACCAACTCCAACACCAGAGCAACCATAAATACTATAAAGATAATAAACAGAGGCGCCCTCTGAGATATTTTATTAGTGACGCCTCTTTTCAATGGGGCATTTTTCGATTACTATCTTGACATTTCAAAAAAAAATGTCTATAATTAATTTATTCTTGGGCAAGAAAATAGAAATATGCACTACTAGCTCAATCGGTAGAGCAACTGACTCTTAATCAGGAGGTTCGGGGTTCGATTCCCCGGTGGTGCACCAATTTATAATAACTTACGAACTTAAAAGTTTGTAAGTTGTTTTTTCATATATAAACAAAAGATATTCTCAAAAGAAAATTTTTTATATATCCGGCACATGACCTTATATTTTGAAATAAAAGCTCGAACAGCCTTCCGCTGCCGGATTACTCCTTGAACCTTGAGAGTTTTATGGAAAAATATAAGGTCATGTGCCGGAGCATTTTATTTTCACTTCGTGCTGTGAAATTTCGAAGTTTCATAGAGTTTCCTATGCAATAAGAATAAGCTATCTATGTTTTTGTGGAATTTTGAAGCTATCTGCAGATATGGCACAGATTTAAATTTGAAATAGTCCAAGAATTAGAATAAAATGCTGAAATTTTAGAAATTATAAAGGAGTATAATTTTGTAATTAAAAAATAAGATTAAACATTTAAGTAATACTAATTTATGATTTATTGAATCAATGATATAGAGAGGTTGGGAAATAGTAATTTATTTAGAAAATAATAGTATTGAAATTATTAGAATTATGTATGGAAGAAGAAATTGGATAAATTTTTTATAATATGCTAAAATATAAATTTTAAAAATAATTTTAGTGTTAAACCCAAAGAAATAATTATAGTTAAAAACCATAGCCCTTTGCATTGACAAGGGGTTTTTATTTGGGTATAATACACAATAGGGGGTGTTTCGAAATGTTGAAAATCTATTTGACAGACATGGAAACAAACGAATTTAAAGAAATCAATGAATTTAAAAAAGGGGCATGGATTAATTTAGTAAATCCATCTGAAAGAGAGATTAAAAAAGTTTGCGAAAGTCTGCAAATAGAAGAAGATTTTATTCGATATCCTCTAGATTTTGAAGAAAAAGCAAGAATTGACACAGAGGACGATACCAAGTTATTTATTATAGATGTTCCTATTATAGAAACCGTGGAAGAAGAAAAGTTACATACAACTATGCCATTGGGAATGATTGTGGTAAGAGATGATTTTTTTATTACAGTTTCACTCAATAAAAATAAAATTATTGAGGAGTTTGAAAAAAATAGAGTAAAAGGTTTCTGTACTTACAAAAAGACGAGATTTATTTTACAAATTTTATTTGCAAATTCTTCTAGTTATCTTACTATTTTAAAACAAATTAATAAAGAATCTGAAATGAATGTATTGCGTTTACAAAAATCCATGAGAAATAAGGAATTAATTAAATTATTAAATTTAGAAAATAGTTTGGTATATATAGCAACATCATTAAGATCAAATGAAGTTGTTATGGAAAAAACACTTAGCGGAAAAATTATTAAGTTATATGAAGAAGATGAAGATATATTAGATGATGCCATCGTAGAGAATAAGCAGGCTATCGAAATGTGTAAAATTTACAGTGATATTCTAAGTGGAACAATGGATGCATATGCTTCTATTATTTCTAACAATTTAAATTCTGTTATGAAATTTTTGGCTGCGATTACTATTGTTTTATCACTACCAACTATGATTGCAAGTTTTTGGGGAATGAATGTGGATTTACCATTTGCTCATAATCCATTTGCTTTTATGATTATTATGCTTCTCTCCATTGGTCTTGCACTGTTAGCTACAGTATGGTTAAAGAAAAAAGATATGTTTTAATAAGAAAGGAATGAAAAAAATGATAACAGCCAATAATGTTACATTGAGATTTGGAAAAAGAGTTTTATTTGAAGATGTTAATATTAAGTTTTTAAAAGGAAATTGCTATGGAATCATAGGAGCAAATGGTGCGGGAAAGTCTACTTTTTTAAAAATTCTTTCTGGTGAGATTGAACCATCCAAAGGAGATGTAAGCATAGATAAGGGAGAAAGAATTTCTGTTTTAAAACAAGATCACTATGCCTTTGAAGAATATACTGTAATGGATACAGTTATTATGGGAAATCAAGAATTATATCGAATTATGAAAGAAAAGGACGAAATTTATAGTAAACCTGATTTTTCTGAACAAGATGGAATGAGAGCCGCAAAATTAGAAGAAAGATTTAGTGAATTAGATGGTTGGAATGCAGAATCAGATGCAGCCATTTTATTAACAGATTTAGGAATAGGAACAGAAAATCATTATAAATATATGAGAGAAATGGAAGCAAAAGATAAAGTAAAAATACTTTTAGCACAGGCTTTATTTGGAAATCCAGATATTTTATTATTAGATGAACCAACAAATGACTTAGATATGAAAGCAATTAATTGGTTGCAAGATTTTTTAATTGACTTTGAAAATACGGTTATTGTAGTTTCACATGATAGATATTTTTTAAATAAAGTATGTACACATATAGCAGATGTAGATTTTGGAAAGATAAAGGTATATCCAGGAAACTATGATTTCTGGTATGAATCTAGCCAATTGTTATTAAAACAAATGAAAGAAGCCAACAAAAAGAAAGAAGAGAAAATAAAAGAATTGCAAGATTTTATCAGCAGATTTAGTGCAAATGCATCTAAATCTAAGCAAGCAACTTCTAGGAAAAAGTCTTTGGAAAAAATTCAATTAGAAGAAATAAAACCATCTAATAGAAGATACCCATATATTGATTTTAAACCAGATAGAGAAGTCGGAAAAGAAGTATTAGTTGTTAAAAATTTATCTAAAACGATAGAAGGGGAGAAAGTATTATCTCATGTTTCTTTTACAGTGAATCGAGAAGATAAAATTGCTATTTTGGCAGAAAATGAAATTGCAAAAACAACATTATTTCAAATTTTAGCAGGAGAATTGGAACCAGATGAAGGAGAAATTATTTGGGGAACAACAATCACAAAAAATTATTTTCCAAAAGACAATAGCAAATTGTTTGAATGTGATTTAAATTTAGTAGACTGGCTAAGACAATATTCTAAAGAGCAAGATGAAACTTATATTAGAAGTTTTTTGGGTCGTATGTTGTTTTCAGGAGAAGAATCTTTAAAAAAGGTAAATGTTTTATCTGGAGGAGAAAAGGTAAGATGTGTTTTATCAAAATTAATGCTATCTGGCGCAAATTTTCTGATATTTGATGAACCAACCAATCATTTGGATATGGAATCTATAACATCTTTAAATGAGGGAATGAAAAAGTTTAATGGAGTTATCTTATTTACATCTCATGACCATCAATTAACACAGACTGTTGCCAATAGAATTATGGAGATAAAAGAAGAAGGAATCATTGTAAAAGATGGAACCTATGATGAATACTTAGCACAATTTACTAAATAGAAGATAAAAAACAGAATAAACAAAAGCCCGGCTATCTAATTTAAATAGCCGAGCTTTATTCGTTACTATCTATAATTGACTATAATATTTAGATTGAATTCTCATAATTTCATTATAATCATTATCGAGTATATCTAGGAATACTTTTCCGATTTCTGGATCAAATTGAATTCCTAGTAAATTTCGAAATTCTTCTTTTACTTTTTCTAAAGGAATTTCGTCACGATAAGGTCTTTTAGAAGTCATAGCATCAAAAGCATCAGCTATAGCAGCAATTCTAGCAAGATAAGGAATATTTTCACCAGCTAATTTAGATGGATAGCCTGTTCCATTATATTTTTCGTGATGATGTTTTACAATAGGGATAATATTCGAGAAAATAGTTGCCGTTGATAAAATATGAGCTCCAATAGACGGATGATTTTTAATTTGTGAGTATTCATCGTCAGTAAGTTTAGCATCTTTTAACAGGATACTGTCAGGCACACCAATTTTTCCAATGTCGTGAAACAAACCACCTATTTTTAATGTTTTAATATCATCTTCAGACAATCCTAATTTTTTTCCAATTAAAACGGAATATTCAGAAACGCGATCTGAATGACCTCTTGTATAAACATCCTTAGCATCAACAGCAAGCCTTAATGTTTCAATTGTTTCCATATAAGATTGTTCTAATTTTTCATAAGTATCTTTTAATTCTACATTAATTTTTCGAATTAAATTCATTTGAGAAATAGATTTGACTCCGGATTCTACTAGTAATAATAGTTGATCTAATTTGTCGCTTTTTTCACAGTATCCTTGAATATCTAATTTACGAATGGTTTCTAAAGGAGGAGCTAAATCTTTATGACCAGTAAGAAGAAGAATATAAAGATCTTTATTAAATTTTCTAACTTCTTCAACAACTTGATCACCGTGAACTGGTGTCATGATATAATCCAAAATCATCAAATCGAAATGTTCTGTTTTTACCCTTTCAATAGCTTCTAATGGATCAGTAAAGCCTGAAAAATGGTAGCCAGCTCTTTTTAGAAAAACAGATAAAGAATCAAGAACACCTGGTTCATCATCTACACCAATAATTTTATATTGATTTTCCGATTGATTTTGCAAGCTTTGCCTCATTTTTATCACCTCTTTTATTGTTAGCTAGATTATATAGAATAAAAATAAAAAAAACAAGTAAAATAAAAAAATAAATTAAGAAAAATCTTGAAAATCCTTACCGCTTAACTAATTAGTGCATATTTACAAAAATAAAAAGTATGAATAAAAAAGAAAAATATAGCCATACTATTTTTAGACTATGTTGAGAAAGGAAGGATAAATATGGCAAAATTAACTCAAGTAGAACTTCAAAATTTAAGACATTTAATAGGATCACATCAAACAAGTTATGAAAAGTTAAGTAACTATGCGAATACTAGTGTAGATCCTCAAATTAAGCAAATGTTTACAAAATCTGCACAAGATGCATTAAACACAAAACAAAAATTAATGTCATTTTTAAATAATTAGGAGGAAAGAACATGGAAGAAAAAGCAATGGTAAATGATGTTTTGTCTAGTGTAAAAGGAAGTCTTAATACTTATCAAACTGCAATTGCAGAAACGGAAAATGCAGAACTAAGACAAACTTTGCAACAGATTAGGAATAATGATGAAGCATTTCAATATGAAATTTTTAAAGTAGCACAAATGAAAGGGTATTATAAACCTGCCATGCAAGCTACTTCACAAGAAATTACCCAAGTAAAAAATGAATTACAACAGTAACAAAAAGCTGAAGTTGTGTTTTACAACTTCAGTTTTTTTGTCTGACAGTAAACCTATAAAGTAGTTAAAAAGATACATTAAAAAGGAATTAAAAACAGCATTATATGAAAGTATAATAAAGAAGTGAGGTGCTTGAAAATGAATGTGTTTGATAAATATTTGCTTAGCAAAGATACTGGAGTCAGGAGAAGAATAGAAGTAGATGCTACTTTATATGAAAGATTAGAAGAATTAACAGATGTTTATGATGCATCAATTAATAAGTTGGTAAATATTGCTATTATTGAATTAATTAGAACATGTGATGTAAAAATTTATGAAAGACCAAAAAATGAGATATCAGAACCTCATAATTTCTTAATTCGAGAATCTTCTTACAAAAAATTGGAGGAATTGAAAGAAAAATATAAAATATCAATTTATAGATTAATTAATATTGCAATATATAATGCTATTCATAGCTAAAAACTAATATTATTTTTTAAAAGTCTTGAAGCAAAATTTGCTTTAAGACTTTTTTTGTTGAATAGTCCGGCTAATGCCATTATATTTTGAAATAAAAGCTCAAACAGTTTATCTAGCTTCTGGATTACTCCTTGAACCTTGAGAGTCTATATAAGTGTATTAACTGAAAAGTATGTTATTGTTCTACAAAAGTCAAAAAAAGTCGCTTTTTAGCGAAAAGTTTTATAATGCTTATTACTAGCGGGTTACAACGGATTTATACTACTGTAAGGGTTGACTGCATGGTAAAACGTACGTATAATAGGTTGCGTAAAATTTTACAGGAAGGAATTGGAAATTATGATTCGAAAAAAGAAAAAACAGTATGAAATATCTTGAACAAAAAAATATTTGGATTATTGAATTCAAATGAATTATAAAATTGGGAAAAATTTATTTTATATTTTCAAAAATTAATTGAGAAAGAGAGTGAAAACCAAGAAGGAATAATTATGATGAATCGATTAAAAATTATTATTGCGGATGACAATAAAATTATAACTACTGTATTAGCGGAGGAAATAAAAAAACATGAGGAATTTTTACTTTTAGATATAACAAGCAAAACAGAAGATGAAATTGAATTAATAAATACTTTAAAACCAGATACTGTTATAACAGATATAAAAAGAAAAGAAGGGTATCACAAAGGACTGGAGATTATTAGGATGTATCAAGGACAGGAAAAACCTAAATTTGTTGTGATATCCGGAGCACCTTATGCGGATATTATGGAATATTTGAGAGAATTAAAAGTCAAATATTTTATTCCAAAGCCATTTCATTACGAAAAAGTAATAGAAGTTCTTAGGGAAGTAAGGGAAGAAGTCTATCCACAAAGTATTGTTGAAAGAAATGATGGCATGCAAGAATTTAAGAGAGCAAATTTTTTTGAGAGATTGGTAAAAATTTTAAAGAGAAAGTAAAAGAAAATATCTGTACAAAACGAGAAATCTTTACGGAAATAAACGTGTAGAAAAAAAGAGTAAATAGAAACAAATTGAAGATAAATTAAAAATAAAAGAGATAATAAACAATAATTCCCCATGAATCACTTTGTAAAAAAAAATAAAATCATATAAAATGCAAAAAGTGAATGCAAAGAAAAGGGGTTGTTTGAAATTAATATTGTAAAAAAAGTATTAATCCATATTAGAACATCAATTAAAATTATTGCTTTATTTGCCATAGCAGCCATTATGATATCTGGTTTAGTTGCTTTTGCCTATAAACCAATTTATAGTGTTACATTTCAAGGACAACATATAGGATATAGTGAAAATAAAAGTGAACTTCAAAAGAAGATAAATGAATATATGGAAACAGGAGAAGGAGAATATATTGCTTTTGTAGACATTCCAGAATTACCACAATATGAATTGTGTATGCTAAAAAAGGGAATTGTAACAAATGATGATGAGATTTTTGAAAAAGTAAAGGCAACAGGTGTTCCTTATTATGAATATTATGCAGTAACATTAGATGGTGAAGAAAAATATTATGTACCGACAGCAGAAGTAGCAGAACAGGCAATACAGCAATTAAAAGATAAAAATAGTACGAATAAAGACAAGCTAGGATTTATCAAAAAATATTTAACAGAATTAAAAGAATTTACAGATGTAGAAACAATAGTTTCTGAATTATATGTAAAACCAGTTGAGAAAAAGGTTGTAGCAATTAGTACCGCTATGAATGTGGGGGGACCAAAGATTGATTTAGGTATTTCACTAACAACGCCAGTTTCAGGAATCATATCCTCTAGATTTGGTGGAAGAGCTAGTGGGAATCATACAGGTCTTGACATTGCCACATCAACTGGAACTCCAATTTCTGCAGCAGCAGGAGGAGTGGTAACCTATTCAGGAACAAGAGGAACTTATGGAAAATTAATTATTATTTCTCATGGAAATGGAATTGAAACCTATTATGCACACTGTAATGCCTTATATGCAGAAGTAGGACAAACAGTAGCAGCAGGAGAAGTAATTGCTGAAGTAGGTTCAACTGGAAAATCTACAGGACCACATTTACACTTAGAAATCAGGGTGAATGGAGTCGCACAGAATCCACAGAACTATTTATATTAATTATAAAATGGACTGGTGAAAACCAGTCTATTTTAAAGATAGTGTAAAGTAATCTATGAAAAAATAGAATATGAAAACATTTTAAAATAAAAAGGAGAAAAATGAAATTACATATTGTATTAGTCGAACCAGAAATTCCGCAAAATACTGGAAACATTGCAAGAACCTGTGCAATTACAGGTGCAAAATTACATTTGGTACATCCATTAGGATTTAGTATAGATGAAAAATCATTAAAAAGAGCAGGACTAGACTATTGGGACAAGTTAGAAGTAAAAGAATATATGTCATTAGATGATTTCTTAATGCAACACAAACCGGAAGAGAATCATATGTTTTTTGCTACAACAAAAGGAAAAACAAAATATACAGATGTAAATTATTCTAAAATGGAAGAAGTTTTTGTTTTATATGGTAAAGAAACAAAAGGTCTACCAGAATGGCTTTTAGAGAAATTTTTAAATACAAAAACCATTCGAATTCCTATGTTGCCAACACTAAGATCACTAAACTTAGCAAATTCAGTTGCCATTATTACATATGAAATACTAAGACAGAAGAACTTCGAAGATTTACAAGAAATTAGTGACTATTTTGATAAATTTTAGGGGCCTAAGATTGAGAAACAATTACAATTTTGTGTCCTAGAAAGGAATGAAATTAAAAATGAGTTTAAGAGAGCAAATCGAAAATTATATTCCTTATAATGCGGAAGAGGAAAAAGATAAAGAGATGATGTTAAAATATATGGATATTTTTGAGGATGTATTAACGAGAAAAAATGAAATAGGACATTTTACAAGCTCTGCGTGGGCAGTAAATCCGGATAGAACGAAAGTATTGATGATATACCATAATATTTATCAATCTTGGGGTTGGACAGGAGGACACTGTGATGGTGAAGAAGATGTGTTAAGTGTTGCCATAAGAGAATTAAAAGAAGAAACTGGAATTACGCACGTAAGACCAATTCAAAAAGAAATTTTTTCACTAGAAATCATTGGAGTTGATCCACATATAAAAAGAGGAAAACAAGTTGCTTCCCATGTGCATTTAAATACTACTTTTTTATTAGAGGTCCCAGAAACAGAGAAATTGCACATTAAAGAGGATGAAAATAGTGGGGTAAAATGGGTAAATATGGATGAAGTGATATCTGTTTCCAATGAGACAAGAATGAAACCAATTTATCAAAAATTAATAAATAAACTAAAAGGAGAATAAGAACAGTGGAAGAAAAGTATTTAATTGCAGATACAACAAAAGAAGAAAGAAAGGAAATAGTAAAAAGAGCATTAGCAATTGAGCTTATGGGTGCTGATAGACCAAGTGATGAAGTGATGGAATTGGCAAAACAATACATTGATGGTACTATAGAAATAGAGGAAATTCAAAAGAGAATATTGGAAAAATATCAATAAAAGGAGAAAAAATGAACGATCCGTATTTATATGATGATGTTCCCGTTTTAAAGAATAAATTAGGTATAAAAGATTATGAAAAATTAAGACAAGCAGAAGCAGATATATGTTTTGCAAAATTACTATCTGTAGGGAGTATAGAACATGATAAATTAGATGATGAATATTTAAGAGCAATTCATAAACATATCTTGGGAGATGTTTTTGACTGGGCGGGAAATTATAGAATTGTTCAAATGGAAAAACCAGAGGAAATTTTAGGAGGAGATACAATTCGTTATGCATTTCCAAAAGATATTGCTCCTCAAACGAAACAATATTTAAAAGAAATTAATAAACAAAAATGGAACGCTATGTCAGTTACAACGAGAGCTGCAAAATTTACAGAATTATTTGCTAGTTTATGGCAAGTACATCCTTTTCGTGATGGAAATACTAGAAGCGTTGTAGCATTTTCAGCACAGTTTGCAAAAGAAAAGGGATTTCCATTCAATTTTCAATTATTATTACAAAATTTTGGATATGTGAGAAAAGCTTTTGTAAAAGCATGTGATGGGCAATACGCAGATAGAAGCTATCTGCAAAGAATTATATTTGATGCCATGGGAGGATATAAAGAAAAAGAAGAGAATATAATAGAGTAAGAAAGAAATCTTACTCTTTTATTTTACGTAAATTTTGAAATTTATCGTGTATACGTTTTTTTTCTTGTTTTGTTTTTTCCTTATCATATAAAAATTTATGATTTTCCCATTTAAGAATATCTCCTTCTTTACTATTATTGGGGAGAGAAGATAAAGAAACTTCTAACATTTCTTTTGTCTCTCGATTTTCCAAAATCGCTATATTTCCTTCAAAACGGTTTATCGTAAAAAATATCATTTTCATTCTCCTTTTGGTATTTTATTGACCTTCTAAAGAAACTTCTATGGTAGAAATTGTATTCTCAGTACCATCGCAAGTAATTAAAATAGTACCATCCATATCTGTTCTATAAATAGAAGCACCTATATTTTGCAATCTATCCAAAACTTCCTTTTTGGGATGAGAATAAGAATTATCTCTACCTACAGAAATAATCGCAATTTCTGGCTGTAAAGTATCTAAAAACTCCTGAGAACTGCTTGTATCAGAACCATGGTGGCCTACTTTTAAGACATTTGTTTTTGGCCATGTACGTGAAGCCTCATTTTTTTCTTCACTATCTCCTGTGAAAAGGAAACTTTGCTTTCCAAAAGCCAATCGTAAAACAATAGAGGATAAATTTTTATTTTCAGGTTCTGTATTATCCACATTCATAATTGTGCATTTGGCACTTCCAATGGTAAAAGTATCATCTATTTCTGGGACAGTTATACTCAAATTTTTCTTCTCTATTACATCTAATAATTCTTCGAATTGTATATCAGTAGAGGTACAGTTTGGCATGTAGATTTCTCCTATTTCAAAAGAATCTATAATCGTATCTAATCCGCCAATATGGTCTGCATGGGGGTGTGTTGCAATTACAACATCTAATTTAGAAATCCCAAGAGAATTTTTTAAATATTCTGTGATAGTAGCCCCATCTTTATCATTTCCACCATCTATTAGCATAGACTTTCCTTGGTTTAATACCAAAGAACAATCAGCTTGTCCAACATCAAAAAAATAAACTTGCAAAACAGAACCATCAATTGGCAAACTTGCAGTTTCTTCTAATTTGTTTTCAAAAGGTTCAAAAACAAATTCTCCTCCTACTAAAGTTCCAACGAATAATATCAATAAAATAAAAAGATATTTTAATTTATGCTTTTGTTTACGTTTCATATAATTCCACCTCTAATATGAAAATATTATATCAAATTAAATAATAGAAAGGAAGATGTTTTATGAGAATTGATGAATTCACGAGAAAAGATATGGGAAAAAGAGAAGAACCCATTTCTGAATTTATAAAGGAGTTACAAGATTTTCTAGAAGGTGCTAGTTATACATTAGATAGGATTGAGGGAGAAATGGCAGTTTTAGAAAATAGAAAAAGTAAAGAAATGATAGAAATACCATATGTTGAATTACCAACAAGTGTAAAAGAAGGAGATATTTTAGATAAAAGAGGAAGAAAATTTTTCTTAAATACAGAGAAAACAAAAGAAGTAGAAAACAAAGTACAAGAACAATTTAATCAATTAAAAAAAGAAAATTTTTAATAATAAATATCCTTTCTCACCATTTTATGTTATCTAGAATATATTATAAGCAAAGACATATTTAGGAGGAACAACTTATGGAAGAAATATTGAAAATACAAGATATTACCAAAAAGTATCAAGCAAAGAATGGGGAGATTATTGCAATTGAAAAAATTCAATTTGGAGTAAAACCAGGAGAATTTATTAGCATCATTGGACCGAGCGGATGTGGGAAATCAACACTTTTATCTATTATTGCAGGATTGGAACCAAAAACAACCGGGAAAATTTTACTAGAAGGAGAAGAAATCACAAACATATCACCTAAAATTGGATATATGTTACAAAAAGATAGTCTTTTAGAATGGCGTACTATCTATCAAAATGTAATATTTGGACTAGAAGTAAAGCATATGAAAGACAAAGAAAATGAAGAATATGTATTAAATTTACTAAAAAAATATAAATTATATGAATTTAAAGATAAATATCCAAATCAATTATCAGGAGGAATGAGACAAAGAGTAGCATTGATTCGAACATTAGCAATTAAACCTAAAATTCTTTTATTAGATGAAGCTTTTTCTGCATTAGATTACCAAACAAGGATTATGGTTACAAATGATATTTTTCATATTTTAAAAAATGAAAAAATAACAGTTCTTATGGTAACACATGATATTTCAGAAGCAATTAGTATGGCAGACAGGGTAATTGTATTAAGCCAAAGACCAGCAAAAATCCAAAATATTCATACCATTGATTTTGAAATGGAAAACAGAACACCAATTAATTGTAGAAATAGCCCAAAGTTCAGCAAGTATTTTAACGACTTATGGAAGGAGCTGGAAGTAAAAGATGAAGAATAAAGCAATATCAGAGGATAGAAAGCAATACTTAAGAAAAGTAAAAGCGAAAAAAGTTGTTGTTATTGTAACACAATTAGCAATTGTTTTAGGATTTATTATTTTATGGGAAATATTAGCAAATGCAAATGTAATTGATAGTTTTATTACAAGCCAACCAAGTAGAGTCTGGGAGACACTAACAAATTTATCGCAGAATGATTTATTAAAACATATTGGGATAACTTCTTTAGAAACAATAATTGGATTTCTAACAGGGACAATTTTACGGTATTTTAATTGCAATTGTTTTATGGTGGTCACCATTTTTAGCAAAAGTAGCAGAACCGTTTTTAGTAGTGTTAAATAGTTTGCCAAAAGTATCTTTGGGTCCTATCATTATTATATGGGTGGGAGCAGGAATGCCAGCTATTATTGTGATGGCAATTTCCATTTCTCTTATTGTAACCATATTAGAAATTTCAAATGGTTTTCAAAATACAGACAAAGAAAAAATAAAAATGGCAAAAACATTTAATTGTAATAAATTTCAGATATTAACCAAAATTATGATACCAGCAAACCTTTCCACATTTATTAATACATTAAAAGTAAATATTGGATTATCCTTAGTTGGAGTAATATCAGGAGAATTTTTAGTTTCAAAAGCAGGAATTGGATATTTGATTGTTTACGGAGGGCAAGTTTTTAAATTAGATTTAGTAATGGCAAGTGTTATATTATTAGCAATAGTAGCTGCTATCATGTATCAATCAGTCGTCTTTTTGGAAAAAATTATTCAAAAATCTCATAAATTTGGAAATTAAGGCTTGTAAAAATATATAGTAGGCTATTTAAAAATAGCCTACTTAACTCCCAAATGTCTTTTAACATAACAAGAAAGGATGAGTAAAACTTGAAAAAATACATTATAATCACTATTATAGTAATTCTTGCTATAGCAGGAATCCTAGGATTTTTCTTACACAAAAATACTGAACCAACAACGCAGACAGGAGAGACAAAAGAAATGGTAGATTTAACAGTAAGCGAAGTAACACGTTCCGTATTCTATGCACCTCAATATGCCGCAATCAATAATGGCTTTTTTGAGGAAAATGGTATCAATATAGAATTAATAACAGGAACAGGGGCAGATACCGTTATGACGGCAGTATTAGCAAATCAGGTGGATATCGGATTCGCAGGACCAGAAGCATCTATTTATGTTTATAATGAAGGGAAAGAAGATTACACCCAAGTATTTGCACAATTAACCAAAAAAGATGGTTCATTTTTAGTAAGCAAAACAAAACAAGATGATTTTAAATGGGAAAATTTGAAAGGAACAACTATTATTCCAGGTAGAAAAGGTGGAGTGCCTTATATGACGCTAGAATATGTTATTAAGAAAAATGGTATGAATCCACAAACAGATATGGTATTAGATGATAGTATTAAATTTGACCTTATGGCTGGTGCTTTTACAGGAGGAGAAGCGGAATATGTTACTTTATTTGAGCCAACAGCTTCTATGATTGAACAATCAGGAAAAGGATATATTGTAGCATCAGTAGGGGAAGCAGCAGGAGAAATACCTTATACCGCATATTTTGCAAAGAAAAGCTATATTGAGGAAAACGAAGACATCATTCAAAGATTTACCAATAGTGTTTATCAAGGCCAAAAATGGGTAGCAGAGCATACAGCTAGAGAAGTAGCAGAAGCAATAGCAAGTTTTTTCCCAGACACAGAAATCGATTTACTAGAAACGGTTGTGCAAAAATATAAAGATATTGATGCTTGGAATACAACACCAGTTATGACACAAGAATCTTTTGAATTATTACAAACAGTTATGACAGAAGCAGAGGAATTAACACAAAAAGCACCTTATGATAAAGTAGTAAATAATAAATATGCAGAAGAAGCAAGTACAAAATAGGAATGATAAATAAGAGATGCTCTTTTTGTATGAGCATCTCTATTAATATTATGTATTCCAAGGATTATTAGGATCAGGGTCTGTAGGGTCCCATCCGCGTAAACGATAATTTCCAGAAATCTTTTGCGTTTCTGGTTTTCCTAAAGGACCAGGATTGTTTGAATCAGAATAAAATTCAACAATGGTTCCTACAATGCAATTATCATAAATCCATTTGGCATCTGCTACTGTTAACCTAATACATCCAGAAGAAGCAGAAGTTCCTAATCTATCGTAATTATAATAAGTTAAGCTACTTTTATCATATAATTTGGTATAAGGAACAGAGTGTAACATGATATGTCCGGTTACTTGCCAACCATATTGACCATAAACATCTCCAAAAAGAGGAACCCAATTCGCTTTATAACTGGTAAGAGGATAAGTCCCTGACCTTGGTGTTGCCGTTCCAGTAGAACAAGCAAAAGCTTTTACAGGAACAGTAAAATTTCCTAATTGATCTTTTTGATAAACAGTAATTGTGTTGGCAGAGCAATTAATTTTAATATAATATTTTGGAATTTCTGGAATAGGAACCAATTTTCCTAATTCAGAAGTATTATTTTGTTGCATTCCACCATAATTAAGAGAAACAACGATAATTTCTTCTTTTTCCTGTTTGACCTGAGATTGTGTTTCTGTAACAGGATATAATGAATATGAATTTGTTGCAGCAACTGATACTAATGATTTATTAGTTATATCATACCATGATATACATAAACATACTATCAAAGCAATTAAAGTACAAACAATAAAAGATATGAAGATAAAAAGTGGTATATCAAATTTCTTTTTCAATATTTCCTCCCTCTCAAAATTAATATAGCTTATTATACAAAAAAAAAGGTATAAATTCAAGATATGTCAGATATTGAAAAAAAACAGGGAAAAAGATATAATAAATATAATAGAATATATTAACGATGGGAGGAAATTTTATGTTTTGTGAAAAATGTGGTTTTCAATTGCCAGATACAGCAGAATTTTGCTGGAGATGTGGAATGCCTTTTTCTCATTCAGAAAATAAAACAATAGATAGCGAAGAAGTTTTAATGAAAATAAAACCTACCTATAAACTTTCATATTCTGTAATACCTGCTTTATTACTCGAAATTTTGATATGTTCTCCCTGTTTCATTCTTTTAATAGCAGCAGTCATAAATAAAATTCAAAAAACAAATATGCACAACATTGATTTTAACGAAATTTATGCCCCTATTGCTGTTATTTTTATGATATTTATTCCTATGATTGCTATTATAGTTTCAAAAGCTATTTTTGAGAAAAAACAATTTGAAAGGGCTTTTTTTCTCTTTTATCATAACAAATTGGTATATAATGCTGGTTGCGAAAATGGAACAGAACAAGAACTAGAATATAAAGAAATAACACAAATTTCGAAAGCTCAGACTTTTATACAAAAATATTACGGTCTGGGAACAATTTATTTATATACAGATGAAGGAAGAAAAAAAAGTGGCGTGATTATTTTAAAAAGTATTAAAAATGTTGATATAATTTATAATAAAATTAAAGAAATTATAAAAGTGTAGAAGGAGGAACTCGTATGTTCTGTATAAACTGTGGAACCGAGATGAGTGATGATGCAAGATTTTGTCATAAATGTGGATACGATAGAATGGAAGAAACAAAATTAGTTAAAAGAAAAAGGATAATAGAAGATAATCAGGTAAAATATACCATAATTCCAAAATTTAATTTAAAGTATTATCTATTAGTAACATTAATAGAAATTTCATTTATTTTTTTATTATTTTTATTTCCCATTTTTGGACAAACTATATTTTATTATCCAATTGAAATTGTTTTAAGTATAATTATTTGTATTATAGTAGCATATGTTCTAATAAGATTAGTATGTATAAAAAATAAATATCATGGCATAGAATATAATTTTTATTTGACGAAAATAGAATATAAAACGAATGATTTAAATAAAGTAGAAAAAAATTTAAAATATAGTTCAATAGTGGGAATTAGAATATATCAGAATATATTGGAAAGATTATGTCACATAGGAAGTATACATATTTATACAAATGTTTATGATAGAAATACAAGACGCAAAAGATTGAATAGAAGTGACATTTTTATTCACTGTGTAGAAGATGTACAAAATCAATATCAGATAATAAAGAAAATAATTGAAGAGAGTTCACCAGAAGAATAAAAATGAATATGAATCATAAAGTACTGGTATAAATTATCAGTATTTTTTTGATAAAAAATGAAAAAAAGAGACAAATATATAGTAATACTTGGAAAGAACAGGATAACAAAATAGAGGGTTAGTGTAAAATATATTCGGGGAAAATTTAAGATAAAAAAATAAGATACCCACTCAAAATTGTGTTAAAATAATTTTGGCGAAAAATTTTAACGAAAGTAGTGAGTATCTTATGGAAAATATTTTACACGATTTTGAAGAAAAAGTCATTAGTTTAATGACAGAATTTTTAAAAAATTCAATAGAAGCAGGAGGATTAAGTAATTTTACAGATAATTTGATGGATAATTTAATGCAATTAGGATATGATTTAACAAAGTTTTCACTAGAATATGCAGAAGATATAATTTTTAAAATAAAAGAAAGAAAAGAACAATTTGAATCATTAGAGAAGGACAATAGAAAAATAATAACTGTATTTGGTGAGATAGATTTCAAAAGAAGATATTACTTAGATAAAGAAAATAATGAGAGAGTATATCTTTTGGACGAATATTTTAAAATAGCACCAAATGAGAGGCTATTAGAAAATGTGGAAACAAAATTAATAGAAGAAGCAATAGAAACAAATTATGAAAAGGCAGGAAAGGTAGCAGCATATAAAGCGGAAATATCCAAACAAACGGTAATGAATAAATTAAGTGAATTAAATATAAACTTAGAAGAAGAAAAAAGTTCCAGCAAAAGAGTGGTGGATAATATATATTGTATAGCAGATGAAGACCATGTGCATTTACAAAAAGGTGGAATAGAAGAGCCAAGGTTAATAGTAGTACATGATAGTATGGTAAAAAATGGTAAAATGGTAAAACTATGTAATAAGAAACACTTTGGTGGAGTATATAAGGGAAAAATAGATGACTTGTGGGAAGAAGTTTTAACATATATAGAAAACACATATGAATTGGATAAAGTAAAAAACATATACATCTTAGGAGATGGAGCAAATTGGATAAAAACAGGACTAGAATGGCTACCTAAAAGTAGGAATGTGTTAGAAAAATTCATTTAATGAAAGCAGTAAATGGAATAGTCGGAAAAGAAACCAAAAACAATAAAAAGGAAGTAACAGAATATAAAAGAAGAATATATAGGAGTTTTTATGCTTTAGACTTTGAACAAACGAAGGAGATAGTATATGAGATATTAGCAGAAGAGATGGAATAAAATGTAAGAGCGAGAAAAGAGAAAATACTAGAGTATATATTAAATAATAAAGAAGGAATAAGTAATTTGTATAAGTATCAGAAAGAATTACACGGATGTAGTGCAGAAGGGTACATAAGTCATTTGTATTCAGCAAGATTAAGCAGTAGACCAATGGGATGGAAAGTAACAAATGTGGATAATGTAAGTAGGTTAAGATTATTAAGAGCAGACAAAAATGAAATAAAAGAAGTAGTACAAAACAAAAGAAAGGTTATAGAATTTAAGGAAATTGAGAAAATAAGGCATATAGCAAATGAAAAAATAAAAGAGAGTGCAAAGTTTAAAGTAGGAACAATACCAGCAATGGAATTTGGAACAACCGAACAAAGAAAATTCTTTAAACAGTTATTAGAATATAAAAAAGTAGTATAAGTCAGTTAACAGAGCAATTTTGAGGGGCAAAAATAAAAAAATCGATTTCCCCGAAAAAACTTGACACTATCCAATATATATTAAAGTTTGAAAAAAAGTAACAAAAAAGGTATAATAAAAATAATGAGATATTTTTAATAAAAGGAGAATGTTTATGCTTTGTAAAAAATGTGGTGCTAAATTACCAGATGATGCTGTTTTTTGTTCAGATTGTGGAATAGAATTACTAAATAATAATAAAAATACAGCGGATAGAACAAATGAGGTTTTATTAAAACTTCAACCGACTTTTAAGGTTGCATATTCAATGCTTCCAATTATTTTAATATTAACAGCATTACTTTATGCGGTAGTAGCAAAAGAAGTTATAAGTATAACTAGGCAATCAAAACCAAATTCTGTAATTCAAAAAGAGCTAATTATGTATATAGGAATTACAATAATTGCATTTTTTGTTATAATTTTTACATTAATTTACCAAGTAAAAAAAATATTTAAAAATACAAGTTATTTATTTTATTATGATAAAATGATTTATGAAATAAATTTAGCTCAATTTCCAATAAAATATGAAGATATTAAAACAATTACTTACACACAAACAAAGTATCAAAAAAGATTTAATATGGGAAATATTATTTTAACAGCAAAAACTGAAGTATCACGAGATAATGTGGTTACTATGCGTAATATTAAAGAAGCGGATAAAATATATGAAACAGTAAAAAAAATAGTTTATGCATGATAGGGGGCATTGTATGTTTTGCTATAAATGTGGAAGAGAAATAGAAGATGATTCTAACTTTTGTTGCTATTGTGGACATAATATAAAAATTGAGAGAATAAAAAAAGATAAGGTAGACGAAGATTTAACTGTAAAATATTATATAAAACCAGTTTTTGATAAAAGGATTAAACTATATACGATTTTACTTCACTTTTTCATTGCAGCTTTTTGGGTAACATATATAGGAGGTGTAGCAATAGCATACTTTTATCCAAGCTCCATTAAATATGTAGTTGTAATTGTTATTGTTTATTTTATTATAATAATGTATGAAAAGAAAAAGCAATATAAAAATTTAGAATATAGATTTTATAGAACAAGAATGGAATATAAAGATGGAATTTCAGGGAAAATCAAAAGAGATATAAAATACAGTTCAATTAAAAGAGTTTCCATATATCAAAATCCATTAGAGAAGATACTAAATATAGGTAAAATAAGAATTGAAATAAATAAAATTAATGATTATTACTATCCTTACAACAGAAAGCGCGACAGAAATTACAACAGAAATCAGGATCAAAAAGGAATCATGATTCCCTGCGGACAGAATTTTGAAGAATATTATAGAATTGTTGAGCAGATTATTTCTCTTGAGAAATTATTATAAAACCAAAAGTAAAAAATATTTTCAGCATTTTTTTAAAAGAGACATATTTTTAGTACAAGCCGCATAAATATATAGTAATACTTGGAGAGAACAAGATAACAAAATAGAGACTAAAATTTGACAAAATCGGAAATCCATGCTATAATAAAAACGTTGTTTAGAGGAGGATTAATTTCTTATGAAAAACAAAGAAAATGCAAGAGCATCGATTATAAAAATGTTGATAATATGCATTGCAATCATTTTTGGATTAGGACTTGCTGTAAAAGCGGGAAATATTCAAGTAAACAGTGTAAAAATTGAATTATCAGATCATACAGAATTAAATGTAATGACATCAAAAACAAAGGTTTCTGAAATATTAAATGAAAATCATATTATAATTTTAGAAGGAGAAAAGGTAATTCCTGATTTAGAAGAAGAGATTGGTGAAGATAAAACCATTAGAATCGTAAAAGAATCAGAAGAAATTACAATTTCTCAAACGTCAAATGAAGAAGTTAAACAAGAAATGAATGACATATTAAATTCTTATGCACCAATTGTAGAAAAAATAGTGGTAGAACAAGTAGAAATTCCATATGAAACAATTACGAAAGATAATTCTGGTGGGAATTCTAATACAAGAAATAGAGTAATACAACAAGGACAAAATGGTTTAAAAGAAGTAACTTATAATGTAAAATATAAAAATGATGTCGAAATAGAGAGAACAGAACTTTCTTCTGTTGTAATTAAAGAACCAGTAAATAAAATTGTACAGGTTAATGTACAAACATCTAGAAGTGGAGTAAGAACAGCTACTACTAACCCAGCAGTAGAATCAGCAAGTAGTATTGCGGCAAGAGTAAAAGATATTACTCCATATGTAGTTACCATGAATACATCGGCTTATTGTTCTTGTGCTATCTGCTGTGGAAAAACAAATGGAATTACAAGCTCTGGAGCTCCAGCATCAAGTTGGTATACAGTAGCAGCAGGTTCTAGCTATCCAATTGGAACAGTTATCTATATTCCATATTTTAGTGATAAACCAAATGGTGGATGGTTTGTAGTACAAGATAGAGGTGGAGCAATATCTAATAGTAAACTTGATATTTACATGGGATCACATGGTCAGGCGTTACAATTTGGAAGAAGATCATTAGAATGTTATATTTATGAATTTTAAAAGAAAATAATTTTTTTGGGGGGCAAACTAGAAATAGTATGCCCTCTTTTGTTGTATAAAAAAGGAGGTAATATATGCTTGCTATTATCAATAGTATGTCTTTACATGGCCTAGATGGATATTTAGTATCTGTACAGGTAGATGTGGCAAATGGTATGCCAGAATGGAATGTAGTTGGATTGCCAGACGTAAGCATTAAAGAAGCAAAAGACCGCATACGTACAGCAATCAAAAATATTGGAATTGAAGAAAAAAGTAAAAGAATTATTATTAATTTAGCACCTGCAGATACGAAAAAAGAAGGAACTTTTTTTGACTTGCCAATTGCTGTTGGAATATTAATGGCAAATGAAATGATACAAAAACGAAATATAGATAAATTTGTTTTTATTGGTGAACTTTCTTTAGATGGAAAATTAAATAAAATAAATGGTGTGTTACCAATGTGTATTGAAGCCGCAAGACTAGGAATGGAGTACATGATATTACCAAAAGAAAATGCCCAAGAAGCAGCAATTGTATCGGGAATTAAAGTAATCCCTATTGATAATCTTGAACAGGTTATCCATTTCTTAAATGAAGAAGAAATTATCCTTCCAAAAACTGTAGATAGAAATGCAATTTTTGAAACAAAACAAAAAAGAATGATAGACTTTTCAGAAGTAAAAGGACAAGAAAATGTAAAAAGAGCTCTAGAGGTTGCGGCAGCTGGAGCACATAATTGCTTGCTGATTGGAAGCCCTGGTTCACGGAAAGACTATGTTAGCTAGAAGATTACCTACGATTTTACCAGATTTATGTTTTGAAGAAGCATTAGAAATTACAAAAATACACAGTATAGCAGGTATTTTACCAAAAGATGTTTCCTTTATAAAAGAAAGACCATTTCGATCACCACATCACACAGTATCTGGAGTCTCTTTAGTAGGAGGAGGGAAAATTCCAAAACCAGGAGAAATTAGCTTAGCACATTATGGTGTTTTATTTTTAGATGAATTACCGGAATTTCAAAAAAATACATTAGAGGTGTTAAGGGGACCATTAGAGGATGGAAAAATTAGTATTACTAGAGTAAGTGCAAGTTTAACTTACCCATGCGAATTTATGCTAATTGCTAGCATGAATCCGTGTCCCTGTGGTTATTATGGTTCTAAAGAAAAAGAGTGTACTTGCTCAGAACAGGCAATTCAAAGATATCGAAATAAAATTAGTGGACCATTGTTGGATAGAATTGATATTCACATGGAAGTGGAAGGAGTAAAATACGAAAAACTAAAAGACGAAAAAATGGGGGAATCATCTTCTAAAATAAAAGAAAGAGTAAATCGTGCAAGAGAAATACAAAAACTGAGATATCAAAAATATGGTATTTTCTCAAATTCAGAATTAACCCCAAAATTAATGGATATTTATTGTAAGTTAGATATACCAAGCAAAACGATATTGGAAAAAGCCTTTAGTCAATTAGGACTTAGTGCTAGAGCATATGGAAGAATTTTAAAAGTAGCAAGAACCATTGCAGATTTGGCAGGATGCGAAGAAATACAAAAAGAACATATTGCAGAAGCCATTCAATATAGGAGTTTAGATCGAAAATACTGGAATAGGTAAGAGATTTTTCAGAAAGGAAAATAAAGAGTGAATAAAGAGATAAAGGAAATTAAATTAGATGACAAAAACTATCCCAAATTATTAAAAAATATAAAAAATCCTCCTCAGAAATTATATGTTATGGGAAATGAAAACATTTTAAATGATAATTGCTTTTCTATTATTGGTTCTAGGAGTTGTACAGAAAATGGAATGAAAACAGCAAAACAATATGCTAAGCAATTAGTTAAACTAGGATTATGCATTAGTAGTGGTATGGCAAAAGGAATTGATACTGCAGGACATATTGGGGCACTAGAAGGAGGAGGAAAAACAATTGCTGTTTTGGGAGGAGGATTTTCACATATTTATCCAGAAGAAAATAGACTATTATTTGAAAAAATAATAGAACAGGGTGCTGTGATTACAGAATATGAACCAAAGCAAGAACCATGCGGAAAACAGTTTATTGCTCGAAATCGTATCATTAGTGGAATTGCAATTGGCACACTTGTAGTAGAAGCACACTATAGAAGCGGAACTGCCATTACAGCTAAACTAGCATTAGAACAAAGAAGAAAATTGTTTAGTATTCCAAATCAAGTAGATAATAAATATGGAGTTGGAACAAACAATTTAATTAGAAAAGGTGCAATATTAACAAGATATGTAGAGGATATTATAAAAGAATTCCCCTTTTTAAAATCAAAGCCAATATGCGAAGAGAATAAGGCAATAAACATTCCAACAGAATATCAAGATATTTGTAAAATATTAAGTACAGAAACCATACATATAAATGAAATAAGTAAAAAATTAAAATTAGATAGCAATCAGACAAGTGCAAAACTAATGATGATGGAATTAGATGGATATGTTGAAAAAATGCCAGGAAACTTTTTTAAAATGAAGGAGTAATATGTATTTTAAACAGAAAATTGGGAAAAACGGGGAAGAAATGGCAAAACAATATTTAATCAACAAAGAATATAAAATAATACAAACAAATTTCAGATGTTATTTTGGCGAGATTGATATTATTGCACAAAAAGATAATTCCCTTATATTTGTGGAAGTAAAAGCAAGAACAAATCAAAAATATGGTTTGCCAGCACAAAGTATAACACAGCAAAAAAAGAAACATATTCGTAAAACGATAGAATATTATTTACTTTGTAAAAAAATACGAAATGTTCTAATTCAAATAGATGTAATAGAAATTTATCTAGAAAAAGGAGAAATTAATCACATTAAAAATATTTCTTTATAAAATAAAAATTGTGTTAAAAAATTTCTTAGCCTTTAAGCTTTTGACTTTAAGTGGATAAATATGCTATAATTATTTTATATTGGAAAAATAAGGTTAAAAGATAGTGTAAAGTAATTTATGAAAAAAATGTAGGGGCGATTTTAATCGCCCGTTCTTCGAAGAAATTACTTAAAGCGTAAAAAATAGGAAGGAAAAGTAATGAAATTAATTACATGGAATGTAAATGGTTTAAGAGCAGTCATAAACAAAGGATTTGCGGATTTTTTTATACGAAATAATGCAGATATTTTCTGTATTCAAGAAACGAAAATGCAGGAAGGACAACTAGACATCCAATTTGATGGATATCAAAAATATTTTAATAGTGCATTAAAAAAAGGATATTCTGGCACAGCAATTTTTACAAAAAAGAAGCCAGAACAAATAACTTATGGAATAGGAATAGAAGAACATGATACAGAAGGAAGAGTAATTACTTTAGAATATAAAACATTTTATATGGTAAATGTTTATACTCCAAATTCACAAAGAGAACTTACTAGATTAGAATACCGTATGGAATGGGAAGATGCATTTCGAAACTATTTGAAGAACTTAGATAAAAATAAACCAGTTATTATGTGTGGAGACTTAAACGTAGCACACGAAGAAATTGATTTAAAAAATCCAAAACAAAACAGGAGAAGTGCAGGATTTACAGATGAAGAAAGAGAAAAAATGACACAATTATTACAAAATGGTTTTATAGATACTTATCGTTATTTATACCCAGAAGAAACAGATTGCTATACATGGTGGTCCTATATGATGAAAGCAAGAGAAAAAAATATTGGATGGAGAATTGACTATTTTATTGTGTCAGAGAGATTAAAAGACAAAATCCAAGATGTAAAAATCCATTCTCAGGTAATGGGAAGTGACCATTGCCCAGTAGAATTAGATATACAGGAAATTTAAGATAGTGTAAAGTGATTTATGGGAAATTGGGTGATACCCCATTAGGTGGATTAATTTATCGCTTCACCCTTGATTTTGTTTTAAACTAAATTTGTTGATTCATCGTAGGGACGATTTTAATTGCCTGTTCTTCGGAGAAATCACTAAAAAGCAAATTAAGAGGAGGAATTAGAATGAAGAAACAAAGAACATGGACAAAATGGCTGTATTGGTTTACCTTTGCAGTAGCAGTTATTATAGTATATAAAACATTAGATAATTTTTCGGAAATTCGAAATTTTTTGGGAAATATTTTTAGTGTATTAATGCCATTTGTTTTTGGAATTTTATTAGCATACCTTTTTTACATACCTTGCCGAAAAGTAGAGAGCATTTATCATAAAGCAAAATGGAAATGGATGAAAAAAATTGCCAGAAAATTAAGTGTACTAACTGTTTATTTAATTGCATTTCTTATCATAGTTATTATATTTAATTTTATATTACCTACAGTATCTAGAAGTGTAATGGAATTAGTTAATCAGTTACCAAATTATTATAACTATGTAATGCAAATGGCAGAAAATATTCCAGAGAATTCAATATTATCTTATATTCCAGTAGAAGAAATAATTGAAAATTTAAAAAATATAGATTTCCGCCAATTTTTAAGTATGGAGAATATTACCAATTACTTAAAAGGTGCTTTTGGAATAGTAAATGGAATTTTTACAACATTTGTTACCATTATTGTTTCTATTTATATTTTACTAGAAAGAACACAAATATTGCTATTTTTAAAGAAATTATCCAATGCTATTTTTAAGAGAAAAGCAAGTAAAAATATAGGTCAATATTTTGCCAAAAGCAATGAAATATTTTTTAAATTTATTTATAGTCAGGTATTAGATGGCATTATTGTTGGAATCATTACATCTATTGCTATGCTAATTATGGGTGTAAAATATGCTGTTTTATTGGGATTCATGATAGGATTATTTAATATTATTCCTTATTTTGGAGCAATTATTGCTGTTGTAATTGCAGGTATTATAACATGGATTACAGGAGGACTAGGGCAAGCTATCTGGATGGTAGTAATAGTAACTATATTACAGCAAATAGATGCTAATATTATTAACCCAAAAATTGTAGGAAATTCTCTAAAAATAAGTCCATTATTAGTCATCTTTGCAGTAACTGTGGGAGGAGCATATTTTGGCTTTTTAGGAATGTTTTTAGCTGTTCCTGTAATTGCCATTATCAAGATATTAGTAGAAGATTATATTGACTATGCAAATGAGAAAGAAATCAGTCAAATTGAAAAATAGAAACAAGTATTAATTAAATAGAATACAATCAAAAAATCTCTCATATACTGTATGGGAGGTTTTTTATGTTAAAAATGATTTCATTACTATATCGTTATGATGCTTTAGAACCGTATTATAATGCAGAAACACTGAAAATTCATTATGAAATTCTATATAAAGGCTATGTGGATAATACAAATAAAACAGAAGAAAAATTGAATCTAGCAAGAAACACAGGAGATTTTTCAAATATAAAGTGTTTAGAAAAAGATTTAAGCTTTTATGGATCAGGAGCAATTTTACATAAATTATTCTTTGAAAATATGGGCAAACCGAAACAAACAGAACCAAGTGAAGCATTAAAATGGCAAATTCAAAAAGATTTTGGAAATTTGGAAAGAATGAAAGCGCAATTTATAGAAGCTGCTAAAGCCGTAGAGGCATCAGGATGGACATTATTAGTTTGGGTACCAGAATTTAATAGATTAGAAGTTTTACAATGTGAAAAACATCAAAATTTAACATTATGGGGTTGTGTTCCTTTACTAGTAATTGATATGTGGGAACATTCTTATTTCTTACAATATAAAACCAATCGTGCAGAATACATTGACAGCTGGTGGAACATTATCAATTGGGATGTAGTAAATAAAAGATTATAAGAAAGGGTTGTTATCTTTCTAATGAATTTTCATGTTTTTCATGGGCATTATTTCTTTTTGGAGAAGGATGAGATGATGGCGTAAATTTATATTTTTCACGAAAACTTGGTGTTCTTTCTGCAATTGCTAATAAAGCGTTTGTTTTTAATCCTGTTTTTTCTGTAATTTTTCTTTCTTCTTCCGGAGTTAAAAGTTGAAAACCAAATTTTTCATAAAATTGTTTTGCCTTTTCATTTGAACTGTAAAAATGGAGGGAAATATCTGTACAACCTAATTTGATAAGTTCTTCTTTTACTTTTTGCATCATATGAGTTCCAATTCCTGCCTTTTCTTTTGCTTTTTTGGATAATTCTTTACATGCTTGATTTCTTAGCTCTGATTTAGGGATAGAATAAAGTTCGCTAATTCTTCCGCTGTTTTCCATCATTACAATAAATGCAAAAGGAAATTGGTTTGTTTTTAAAATACATAACCATTAAATGAGAATTCTTTTTTAGATTTTCAATATTCTCTCTTAAATAGCCTCTATGTGCACTGATATCAACATTAGGACCTGGCAAGTTATTATGGTATTCACAAAAGGCATCTCCTAGTTTGAGAATTTCTTCTTTCTGTTTTTCTGTTAAATCAGAAAAATTATTTTTGTAAGAAATCTTTTCCATAATATTCCTCCTTTACTTAATTATAACATAATGCATAAATTATGTAAAATGGAGAGATATACTGTTGGTGAACAGTTCAAATGTAGACTAACTATTGAAATATAATAATTAGTCTACATTTACTTTACATATTATAAAGAAAGAAGAAAAAAGGGAAATATGTAAAATTGAGTTTTGTAAGAACCCTCAGTCGCATAAATGCGACATCTCCCTTAAATAAGGGAACCAAGGTTAAAGGAAAACTAAAAAATGAAATAAAGCTTGCCTCCCTTACAAAAGGGAGGTGGTGCGAAGCACCGGAGGGTTTTTGTATATTTTAATGAATAATGAAAAATGAATAGTGAAAAATGAATAATGTAAATTGTATAATAAAACTAGTCAAATTTGCTCAATTTTACTTGAGAATTTTTGACTAGTTTTATTATACAATTTACACATCATTAATGATTCACTATTCATTAAAGAAAATAAGCGATATTGTAAATTAATGAAGAATGAAAAATGAATAATTAGCGTGTAGGGGCTGGTCTTGACCAGCCCAGAAAGAAAGAAGCGTCTCCGAAAAAGCAAAAAAATTTCCAAAAAATCTTGACAAGCCTTACTTCCGTATGATATATTATGATAGCATGTATTAAGCAATAAAATAGATGGAACGATATAGAGAAGTTTAATCTCCGAACGGTAAATTTAGTAAGGGTGGTTAAAATTAAAAATTTTGTTAAGATGTTTAATAGAATTTGTGTTTTCTAAATAAGACAGAGAAAGGTAAGTTGGTAAAAAAATATAGTTTACCAACATACCTTTTTGTTGCTATATTGTTAATATTTATGTAAATTAACAAGAAAGAGGAATCAAATAAAAAATAAGGTGCTAATGTAAATTTCCTTAGGAGCAGGGGACTTTTTCATAAGCAAAACATTTTTTGTTTGAGAGGGACTTTCTTGTAAAAAAGAATTGGAAGTTAAAGCTAACAACTAATTCATATAACTGCTCATAATTTTTAGAAGAGGATACGAAAAATAGAATTTCTAAATTCTAAACTCTAAATTCCTACTTCTATATAAGAGGTGATAGGTTTTGTTAACAGATGTAACTCATGAAAAATGTACACGTAAAACTTTTGCAAGGGTTGGAGACGCTATAGAAATGCCAAACTTGATAAAAGTGCAAAAAGATTCCTATGATTGGTTTATTAAAGAAGGGTTAGGAGAAGTATTAAGAGATATTTCACCTATTATTGACTATTCTGGAAACCTAGTATTGGAATTTTTCGACTACTATATGGAAGATAAAACAAAATATAGTATCGAAGAGGCAAAAGAAAGAGATGCTACTTATTCTACTAGATTACATGTTAAGGTAAGACTAATTAATCGTGAGACAGGGGAAATTAAAGAACAAGAAATCTATTTAGGAGATTTTCCACTTATGACAGATAGTGGAACCTTCATTATTAATGGAGCAGAGAGAGTTGTAGTAAGCCAATTGGTGCGTTCACCAGGCTGTTATTATGATGCAAGTTATGATAAAACAGGAAAGAAAATTTTCACTTCTACCGTTATGCCAATTAGAGGGGCATGGCTAGAATATGAAACAGATAGTAATGATGTATTTTATGCTAGAGTAGATAGAACTAGGAAAATACCAGTTACTACTCTTTTAAGAGCAGTAGGATTAGCAACAGATAATCAAATAATTGACATGTTTGGAGAAGATGAAAAGATAATTGCAACATTAAATAAAGATACAATAAAAACAGCTGATGAAGCTATTGTTGAAATATACAAAAAATTAAGACCAGGAGAATTACCAACAGTTGATGCTGCTAGAAATTTATTTAATGGTTTATTTTTCGATAATAGAAGATATGACTTGGCAAAGGTAGGAAGATATAAATTTAATAAAAAATTAAATTTAGCAACCAGAATCCAAGGACATATTGCATTTGATAATATTGTTAACCCAGAAACAGGTGAAGTATTAGTAGAAAAAGACAGTATGATTTCAAAAGAAAAGGCAGTAGAAATACAAAATACGGGAATTAATATTGTTGATGTAAAAGTAGATAACAAAAAAGTAAGAGTAATTGGAAATGGAACAGTTGATATTCATGCTTTTGTAGATATAAAAGATTTAGATATCAAAGAACTTGTTAATTATGAAATTTTAAAAAATATTTTAGATAACACAGATAAAAAAGACTTAAAGAAAGTAATTGAAGAAAGAAAAGAAGAATTAGTTCCAAAACATATTTTAACAGAAGATATCATTGCTTCTGTTAGCTATTTATTAAATTTACAATATGGCTTAGGAAAAATAGATGATATTGACCATTTAGGAAATAGAAGAATTCGTTGTGTAGGCGAATTATTACAAAATCAATTTAGAATTGGACTAACAAGATTAGAAAGAGTTGTTCGTGAAAGAATGACAATTCAAGACTTAGATGTTGTAACACCACAAACTTTGATTAATACAAAACCAATTACTTCTGCAATTAGAGAATTCTTTGGAAGTTCTCAATTATCTCAATTTATGGATCAAACCAACCCATTATCAGAATTAACACATAAAAGAAGAATTTCTGCATTGGGACCTGGAGGACTATCAAGAGAAAGAGCTGGATTTGAAGTAAGAGACGTTCATTATACACATTATGGAAGATTGTGTCCAATTGAATCACCAGAAGGACCAAACATTGGACTAATTTCTGCATTAACGACATTTGCTATGATTAATGAATATGGTTTTATAGAAACACCATACAGAAAAATTGATACAGAAACTCATAAATTAACAGATGAAATTATTTACATGACAGCTGATGAAGAAGATGGACATATTATTGCACAAGCAACAGAAGAAATTACACCAGATGGTAAGTTAAAACATAAAAGAGTAAAGGCGAGATATTTAGATGAAGTCTTAGATATTGAATCCGAAAAAGTAGATTACATAGATGTATCTCCAAAACAATTAGTTTCTGTTGGAGCTGCTATGATACCTTTCTTAGAGCATGATGATGCAAAACGTGCTCTAATGGGTGCAAACATGCAACGTCAAGCAGTACCTCTTATGATACCAGAAGCTCCTGTTGTAGGAACTGGTATTGAATATAGAGCGGCAAGAGATTCAGGAACTACGATTTTAGCAGCAGAAGATGGAGTAATTGAAAAAGTGACAGCGGATGAAATCATTGTTAAAAATGCAAATGGAAATAAAGATACATATAAATTACGCAAATTTAAAAGAACTAATGGTGGAACATGTATCAATCAAAGACCAATTGTGGTAAAGGGTGAAAAGGTAAAAAAAGGTGATGTTATTGCAGATGGTCCATCTACCCAAAATGGAGAAATGGCATTAGGAAAGAATGTATTGATTGCATTTTCTACTTGGGAAGGATACAACTATGAAGATGCTATTTTACTAAGTGAAAGATTAGTAAAAGAAGATGTTTATACTTCTATTCATATTGAAGAATATGATTGCGAATGTAGAGATACCAAATTAGGACCTGAGGAAATAACACGAGATATCCCAAATGTAGGAGAAGATAGTTTAAAAGACTTAAATGAAGATGGAATTATTCGTATAGGTGCAGAAGTACGACCAGGAGATATATTAGTTGGAAAAGTAACACCAAAAGGAGAAACTGAATTAACCGCTGAGGAAAAATTGTTAAGAGCTATTTTTGGAGAAAAAGCAAGAGAAGTAAGAGATACCTCATTAAGAGTTCCACATGGTGAAGCTGGAACAATCGTGGATGTGAAAATATTCACAAGAGAAAATTCAGATGAATTAGGCCCAGGTGTAAACCAAGTAATTAGGTGTTATATTGCACAAAAAAGAAAAATATCTGTAGGAGATAAAATGGCAGGACGTCATGGAAATAAAGGTGTTATTTCTCGTATTTTACCAGTAGAAGATATGCCATTCATGCCAGACGGAACACCTGTTGATGTTGTACTAAATCCGCTTGGAGTACCTTCTCGTATGAATTTAGGTCAAGTTTTGGAAGTACATCTAGGAGCTGCTGCAAGAATGTTGGGACTAAAAGTAGCAACCCCTGTATTTGACGGAGCAAAAGAAGAAGATATTGAAGAATTATTAAAGGAAGCGGGACTAGAAAGTAATGGTAAAACTATTCTTTATGATGGAAGAACAGGAGAACCATTTGACAAGCCAATTACAGTTGGTGTTATGTATATGTTAAAACTACACCATTTAGTTGATGATAAAATCCATGCACGTTCTACAGGACCATACTCTTTAGTAACACAACAACCATTAGGAGGAAAAGCGCAATTTGGTGGACAAAGATTTGGAGAAATGGAAGTTTGGGCATTAGAAGCATATGGAGCAGCACATACATTGCAAGAAATTTTAACAGTAAAATCTGATGATGTAGTAGGTAGGGTAAAAACATATGAGGCAATTGTAAAAGGAGAAAATGTACCAGAACCAGGAGTTCCAGAAAGCTTTAAAGTTCTAGTAAAAGAATTACAAAGTTTGTGCTTAGACGTAAAACTATATTCAGAAGACAATAAAGAACTAGAATTAAAAGAAAATATTGACGATGGAATTGATTTAAATCTAGAAAAAGAGAAAAATGATAAAGAAGATTTATTCTTATTACCAGATGATGATGAATTAGCAGGAATGGGAATAGAAGAAACGGAAAACGAAGAAGAATTAGGAGAAATTGACACTTTAGGAGAAGAAATAGAAGAAGAGAATATGTTGGAAGATATTTATGATTCAGACCTAGCAGAAGACAATCTCCTAAATGAAGAAGATATTTTAGATGATGAAGAATAATTAAATAGCTATTATGGAAAAGGATAATGACAGGAGGGAATTGCACAGCGGTGGAAATTAGAAAATAAAATAATAGCAGAGAAAAGGTTTAAACTAACCTCATATTTCTAAAAAGGGGGAAAATCTTCAATGGATGAATTAGAAGCATTTGACAAATTAAGGATTGGATTAGCATCAGATGAGCAAATTAGAGAATGGTCAAAAGGAGAGGTAAAAAAACCAGAGACCATTAACTATAGAACATTAAAACCAGAAAAAGATGGTTTGTTTTGTGAAAAAATCTTTGGACCAACAAAAGACTGGGAATGTCATTGTGGAAAATATAAAAGGGTAAGATATAAAGGGATTGTTTGCGATAGATGTGGAGTAGAAGTTACAAAATCTAAAGTAAGACGTGAAAGAATGGGACATATTGAACTTGCAGCACCAGTAGCACATATTTGGTATTTTAAAGGAATACCAAGTAGAATTGGATTAATGCTAGATATCTCTCCAAGAAGCTTGGAAAAAGTAATCTATTTTGCCTCTTATATTGTAACAGATAAAGGAACAACCACATTTACAAAAGGGCAAGTACTTACAGAAAAAGAATATCGCGAAGCAGAAGAAAAATATGGAAAAGGTTCTTTTAAAGCTGAAATGGGTGCTGAAGCAATTCATAAATTATTAGCAGAAATTGATGTAGATAAACTATTAACCAAATTAAAAAAAGAATTAGAAAAAGCAAGTGAACAAAAAAAGGTTAAATTAATTAAAAGAATTGATACAGTAGAAGCATTCAAAATTTCTGGGAATCGACCAGAATGGATGGTTATGAATGTTATCCCTGTTATTCCACCAGAATTAAGACCAATGGTACAACTAGATGGAGGAAGATTTGCAACTTCTGACTTAAATGATTTATATAGAAGAGTTATTAATAGAAATAATCGTTTAAAAAGATTGCTAGAATTAGGTGCACCAGAAATTATAGTTAGAAATGAAAAAAGAATGCTACAAGAATCTGTAGATGCTTTGATTGATAATGGAAGACGTGGTAGACCTGTAACAGGTGCCGGAAACAGACCTTTAAAATCTCTTTCTGATTTATTAAAAGGAAAACAAGGTAGATTCCGTCAAAACCTATTAGGAAAAAGAGTTGACTATTCAGGACGTTCTGTTATTGTAGTAGGACCTGAATTAAAAATTTATCAATGTGGTTTACCAAAAGAAATGGCAGTGGAATTATTTAAACCATTTGTTATGAGAGAATTAGTAGGTAGAGGAATTGCACATAATATTAAAAATGCAAAAAGAATGGTAGAAAGATTAAGACCAGAAGTTTGGGACATTTTGGAAGAAGTTATTAAAGACCATCCTGTAATGTTAAACCGTGCGCCAACTTTACATAGATTAGGTATTCAAGCTTTTGAACCAATTTTAGTAGAGGGAAGAGCTATTAAATTACATCCATTGGTATGTACTGCATTTAATGCAGACTTCGATGGAGACCAAATGGCTGTACACGTTCCACTTTCACCAGAAGCACAAGCAGAAGCTAGATTTTTAATGTTATCTGTTAACAATTTATTAAAACCACAAGATGGAAAACCAGTTACAGTTCCAACACAAGACATGGTTTTAGGAAGCTATTATTTAACTATGCTAGTAGAAGGTGAAAAAGGAGAGGGAATGTATTTTAAAGACCCTGAAGAAGCTCTATTAGCTTATCAAAATGGAGACTTGGAATTACATGCAAAAGTAAAAGTAAGAATGTCCAAAATAATAGATGGAGAAAAGAAAACAAAAACCATTGAAACAACAGTGGGAAGAATTATTTATAACCAAGGAATTCCACAAGATTTAGGTTTTGTAGATAGAAGCAATCCTGAAAATGAATTCCAATTAGAAATTGATTTCCCAGTTAGTGGAAAAAAATTAAAAGAAATTGTTGCAAATTGTATTAATACACATGGATTAAGTAAATCAGCAGAAGTATTAGATTACATTAAAGCAACAGGATTTAAATATTCTACGAAAGGTGCTATTACCGTTAGTGTTGCCGATGTAGCAGTACCAGAAGCCAAAAAACAAATTTTAGCAGATGCAGAAAAACAAGTAGAAGAAGTAGCAACTCAATTTAAACGTGGATTTATTACCAATGATGAAAGATATGCAGAAGTAATTAAAATCTGGGAAGATGTTACAGATAAAGTTGCAGATGCTATGAAAGAAAACTTTGATGACTTAAATCCAATTTATATGATGGCACAATCTGGAGCCAGAGGTAATATGAAACAATTAAGACAGATTGCAGGTATGAGAGGTTTAATGGCAAATACCTCTGGAAAAGCAGTAGAAATACCAATTAAATCATGCTTTAGAGAGGGACTAGATGTACTTGAATACTTTATTTCTTCCCATGGAGCAAGAAAAGGATTGGCAGATACTGCTTTAAGAACAGCAGACTCTGGTTACTTAACAAGAAGATTAGTAGATGTTAGCCAAGATATTATTGTAAGAGAAGATGACTGTGGAACAACAGAAGGAATTGAAGTAGCAGATATCAAAGATGGAACACAAGTAATTGAAAAACTTTCAGAAAGAATTGAAGGAAGATATCCATTAGAGACAATAGTTCATCCTGAAACTGGTGAAATCCTAGCAGATACAGAAACATTAATCACACCAAAAATTGCAAAGAAGATTGTAGACAGTGGTATTACAAAAGTAAAAGTACGTTCTGTTCTAGCATGTAGAGCAAAACATGGTGTATGTAGTAAATGTTATGGAATGGGATTAGCAACACGTGAAAGAGTAAACATTGGAGAGGCAGTAGGAATTATTGCAGCACAATCTATTGGAGAGCCTGGTACACAGCTTACTATGAGAACCATTCATACAGGTGGTGTTGCGGGATCAGATATTACACAAGGTCTTCCAAGAGTAGAAGAATTATTTGAAGCAAGAAAACCAAAGGGTGTTGCTGTTGTAACAGAAATTGCAGGTAAGGTATCTATTGCAGATAATAATAAGAGAAAAGAAGTAACCATTACAGGAAAAGATAATGCAAAAACTTATGTCATTAGCTTTGGATCAAAATTACGTGTAAAAGATGGAGACGAAATAGAAGCAGGAGACCCAATTACAGAAGGTTCTATTAACCCAAATGATATCTTAGTTATCAAAGGACCTGCAGGTGTTCACGACTATTTAGTATCAGAAGTACAAAAAGTATACCGTAACCAAGGTGTTGACATTAATGATAAACATATTGAAGTAATTGGTAGACAAATGCTTAAAAAAGTAAAAATAGAAGATGAAGGCGATACTCATATGTTTACTGGTTCATTTGTAGATATGTATGAATTCGAGGATCAGAATAAATTAATGGAACAAGAAGGAAAACGTCCTGCAAAAGGAAGAAGAGTATTATTAGGAATTACAAAAGCATCTTTGGCAACAGAAAGTTTCTTATCAGCAGCATCCTTCCAAGAAACTACAAGAGTATTAACAGAAGCAGCGGTAAAGGGAAGAGTAGATAATTTACTTGGACTTAAAGAAAATGTTATTATTGGAAAATTAATACCAGCAGGAACAGGAATGAATCGCTATAAGAGAATAAAAATCAGTACAGAAGAAACAGAAACTTCTGAACAAGAATAGAAAAAAGAGCAATTGAATTTTCAATTGCTCTTTTACAAATATATGTCGTCAAGTGAAAAGTTAAAAGCAATTCTGTAAAGTAAAAGCAATTTGTACGATTAAATGCAGTTTAAAAGCAATAT
>CALXRW010000012.1 GCA_944390965.1 uncultured Clostridia bacterium | reverse complement strand
ATATGTATTTCGCAGTTTAAAGGAAGTTATAAATGTTTTTAACATTTTAATTTTCCTCCTTTAGTGCTTCTATTATTTTGTTCTTTAAATGTTCATTGTCTATATTATTTTTGTCTATTTCTTCTAAAATACCTTTATTTAAGATAACAATTTCATCACATAAATCAATAGCTAGTTCCATTATGTGAGTAGAAAAAATGATAATATGATCTTTTTTTATCTCTTTTAGCATTTGTTTCATTTCTTCTGCAACTACTACATCAAAAGAAGTTAAAGGCTCATCTAAAAGCAATACATTTGGATTTGCAATAATATTAACTAACATTTGCATTTTATTTTTCATACCATGTGAGTAATCTTTTAGTAATTTATCTCTATCTTCTTCTTTGATTTTCATAAAATCAAAATATTCATCTATTGTTTTTTCATTTACAATTCTTTTTTTATTAATATCAATAAAAAATTTTAAAAATTCTCTTGCAGTCAAAAATTCTGGTACATTAGGTGTAGATAGCACATAGCCTATATCTTCTGCCTCCATTTTTCTTTTCACATTGTTATCTTCAATATAAAATTCTCCAGTATCTATATCGATATCTTCATTTAGACAGTTAAAGAATGTTGTTTTACCTGCTCCGTTTCTACCAAGTAAACCATATATTTTTCCTTTTTCAAATTCAAAATTAATATCTTTTAATACTTCTTTCTCTTCAAAGCTCTTTTTTAGATTTTTTACTATTAATTTCATGTCGTTTCTCCCTTACTTTCTGTTTTAAGTAATTTCTCCGAAGAACGAGCGATTAAAATCGCCCCTACATTTTTTCATAAATTACTTTACACTATCACATTAATATTTCACATTTTATTTCTTGGTTTAATAATCTTGAAAAAAGAATGGCATCTTGTTTTGTTCCTACTATACTTCCGTAATGAATTGGTACAACAATATTAGGTCTTATCTCATTTATAAAACTAGCTGCTTCTTTAAAATTCATTGTGTAGGTTCCTCCAACTGGAACAAACGCAATATCGCACTTCGCTTTCTTGTTTTCTTCTGTTATATCTGTATCTCCAGCAATATAATAACGTATACCATCTATTTCTATAATATAACCTACCCAGCCATTCTCTTTTGGATGAAATTTTTTATTAATATTATAGGCTGGTATAGTTTCAAATCTAATCTCTTTGATAGTATATTTTTCATTCGGTTTTACAGCAATTATATTCTCTTGCTTAAATCTCATATTTTGTAATTCTTCATATAAATCCTCAGGTGCTATAATAATAGTATCTTCTTTTCTTACTTTATTTATATCATTGGGAGAATAATGATCATAATGATTATGTGTAATAAATATGATGTCTGCATCACTATAATTTTCATCTATTTTAAATGGATCAATATAGATTACCTTTCCCTTATTAATTTTAATACTACTATGATATAAAACATCAATACCTTCTAACATGTTATAAATCACTCCTTATCAAAATCTAATTTATAAATTTGAGCAATAAATTGTTGTTAATTTAATACTATCACAAATAGCAATTATTATCAATTTATAATAAAAATTTGTCATATCATAAATGCAGAAGTAATTACTTTTTAGATAATTACCCCTGCATATTATTTTGATATAGTGAATACATCTCTATTCCAAACAGCTTTTAGCAAACTATAAACTATTCTTCTTTGTTTTTATATATTTTGTATGAAATTTTATAAGAGATATAATACATTATTATCATTAATAAGACGAACAATCCTATCCCAAATTTATTCATAAAGTTTTCTATCATTTCGATATTTATATTAAAGCTTGCTTTTATTAATAGGTAGCCAACTCCTAGAACAACTGCAATCATTATGAATAGCATTATAAACATTTGAATTCTCCCTTTTTCTGCCCCCCACTTATATATGCTTGGAATTTGGATTGCTTGTATTAAAGATATTCCCCACATTCCACCTATCGTTGTTGAAATTAAACTTTCATAGTCAAGATGTATTACATTTTCTGCTCTTATATGATTCATTACGTTTATAACAATTACAGTAAGAATAAAACCTATGATTCCTCCTAATATGGTTGATCCTATTGCTAAAATATATTTTTCTTTTACTATTTCTTTTCTACTAGTTGGAAGTGTTAGAATATATTTATTAGATTTAGATATTTCATCATAACTAAATGTGGAAAGGGAAATCATCCCAATTATTGTGCATATTATGATTGGTGCAAGATTAATAGCTTCTGTTCCAATAATTGCGATACCACAGAACAAAATTATTATTATTAGAGATGCTTTGTAACTGGATAAATTATACAAATCTTTTTTTAATAACCCTTTTATCATCATTATTTTTCCCCCTTAATATAGAATAACATGATATCTTCAATCGATGGTTTATCAATCGTTGTAATGTTATATTTATTTTTTATATTATTTTTATTATTTGTTAATACTTCATATTGATATTTGCCTTTTTGATAAGTAATATAATCTTTTTTGGCAAATGTGGCAAAATCATCTTTGCTACATTTAATGATTCCATAGTTTTCTAATAGTTCATTTGTTGGTAAGCTAAATATCAATTTTCCTTTTTCTATAAATACAATATAATCTGATATGTGCTCTAAATCTGTTGTAATATGTGAGGACAGTAAAATAGACCTTGTCTCATCTTCTTCAATATATTTTCTAAATATATCTAATATTTCGTTTCTTACGACTGGGTCAAGACCACTTGTTGGTTCATCTAAAATCAAAATTTTAGGATTATGTGATATTGCTGTTGCAATTTTTAATTTCATTTTCATACCACTTGAAAAATCTTTTATTAATTTGTCTGTTGGTAAATTAAATTGTTTCAATAAATTTATATATTTATTTTCATTCCAATTTTTATAAAATTCTTTCATAATGGAACTTACTTGTTTTGCTGTTAAGTAGTCTGATAAAAAACTATCATCTAATACGACACCTACTTCCTCTTTAATTGCCTTTTCATTTTCTTTGTTATCCTTTTCCAATATTTTTATCGTTCCTTCTGATTTTGTTATATTTAATATAGACTTTATTGTAGTAGTTTTTCCTGCACCGTTTTCTCCAATTAGCCCTACAATACAACCTTGTGGCACATTAAAACTAATGTTTTTCAATTCAAAATCTTTATATCTTTTTGAAACATTTTGTATTTCAATATTATTTACCATGTTAAAACTCCTCCTCAAATATAATCTTAAATAATTCTTTTACCTCTTCTTCAGAAATATTAGATATTTTTGAAATTGTATAAATTTTTTCAATGTAATCTTGAATTTCTTTTAATTTTTCTTCTTTGATAAGTTCTAAATTTTTAGGCGCAACAAAACTTCCCTTTCCTTGAACTGTTTTTATAAATCCTCCTCTCTCTAGTTCATCATAGGCTCTTTTTACTGTTAAGAAACTAATTTTTAAATCATTTGCTAGATTTCTGACAGAAGGTAGCATATCTTCTTCTTTTAATTCATTTGAAAATATTGCTTGTTTTATAGCATTTTCAATTTGTTCAAAAATTGGTATTCCGTCGCTATTACTTATTATAATATTCATATCTTCCTCCTATCCATCTCATTTGTTATATCTGTTATATTTATATTATAACAGTTTTATTTATATGTCAATAGATTTAAAAAAAGAAAATTATTCTATCATAAAAATAGAATAATTTTCATTAAAAAAGGGGATTTGTGCTAATCGTATCTCCTACCATTAGCACAGTTTTCTGCAAGTTTCTCTTCGTTTCTCTCATTTATTCAACATTCATTTTTGTTTTTACTTCATCAGGTAATTCTTCAACTTTAATTTCTTTCCAACTGATAACACCTCTTGTAGTCATCACCTCTAATTCAAGATAGGCTCCATCCCTTAGTTGCCTTGTTGTTTTAAATTCAATTTCCTTTTCTTTTCCATTTTTATCATAAGCGATTAGACTATACTGATATCTCATGTCATCAGTGCTTGAAATCTGCTCTATTTTTGTATTATCAATTTGAATATAATAAATATTTTTTTGTATAAATAACAAATAATATGCTCCTATTAGTAATAGAATTACAATTATGATAGCTATCATTATAGGAAGTTTTTCTTTCAAGTTTTCCATTTATATCACATTCCTCTCTTATTTTTTATTCTGCTATTATTTTTATATTCCCAGTAAAATCTTTTACTTTTATCATTAAATAATAGCTTTTACCACCCACATAAATATTTTCTTTATATTCTCCGGTATCGTGAATTAATGTTATTTGATCATTTCCTAACATACTAATCACTTCAATATTACCACTCTTTTTTTCTACTTCCACCTTTAACCTTATTGTATTTCCATTATCTCTATTTAAAGATGTTCCTCCAAATATTACCTCATCTTTCGTGATATTTTTGTAATTTGCATGATAATTTCCTACATAAGTATCAACACCAAATTCCCTATTTCCCACTAAATCTTCATCTTTCGAAATACCACTTGAAGAAACTACCTGAATGAACTCATTGTATGTGTTCAAAATAACATCTTTAGAAAGTTTTGCTCCATTATAACTAAAAGAGCTTAATAATGCTATTAATGCTATGATTCCTGCCATAATTGCTTTAAAGAATTCAGATAGGAACATGTCTACTCCTCCTCTTTAATAATATTTTTACTTCCTAAATAGGTTGCTAAGAAATATAATCCATATATACCCCCTATAATAATAATGGTTGCAATAATAGAAGGCAATAATTCCTCTGAACTAGCAAGTGAAGCCATTGCAGATAATCCAAATTGTATACCAAAGATAGAATGTATTACTGCTAATATTAATGGTAGCATAAAGAATATTGCTATTTGTCTAAATAGTGCTTGATTGTTCATTTTTTCATCACATCCTATTTTTCTTAAAATAGTGTATCTTTGTTTATTATCTGAACTTTCTGTTAATTGTTTTAAAGCTAGTATTGCCGAACTAGCAATCAAGAAAATAATTCCTAAATAAATTGCAATAAATACAATAATAGTAGATAATCCCTTACTTGCTTCTATAATAGAAATTTTGGTAAAGCCTTCTATTTCTATTCCTTTATTCAAAATGTTTTGGCTCCATTCACTGCTATTTCCTACTATAGTTTCTTCTATTTTTTCTTTCTCATCTTCGGTTTTTCCATTATAATTTGCAGCAAGAAAATATTGTTCTTTCCATTCATCTTTAAATTCAAAGTTATCGGGAACTAGTACAATTCCTGTATTGGTGTGACTAGTTGACATCATAATATATCCACTTTTACATTCCTCGTATTTTGGATGATACTTTTTCCCATTTATCTCTATTATTGTTCCGCTTTTTAAGCCACCATTTCTAAGTTCTACCATGGAATCAAAATCACAAAGTACCATATATTCATCATCAGCTAAACTATATTGTTCATTGCCGTATAGTGCAGCAATTTTGTTATAATCAGAGATTTTTATAATGGTTTCTGGCATATGATAAGTAAGCATAGCAAATTGTGCTTTTGCTGTATCAAAATAATCTCCTAAGCTTACCTCCCATGTCCATTCTGGTATAGCATATATTGGAATTTCTACAATATCTTGTAAAAGGTTCATATCGTATCCATTGTATTCCAAACTGTAACTAACAGGATTTCTTGAATCTTCTTTCTGTTCATCAGTATAATATACGGTCTCTCCCGTATAGTAATTTTCATAACTTTCAGGTAAATTTGCCGTTTTATATAAATTTAAATCAGCAGGAGTCATTTCTTCTAAGTCTTTTGACATCGTATTTTTTAATGATAAACTACTAGATAGAACTGTAATTGTTACAAATAACATTAAACAAATTACACTCATACTAACAACTGTAGTATTGATTTTATTATTAAGTTGTCTTAGTACAAACATATTTGTTCCTTTTAAATATGTTTTTTTCCTTGATTGTATCATTTTTAAAATAAATCCAGATAAAGACCAAAATACTAAAACAGTTCCAATAATACCCATAATAATAGGACCTAACATTTTTTCTATTGTGTTTAAATTACTTATACCAGCTGTTACTTTCCAATATGCATATCCAAGAATACAAACAGCAATTATAAGTATAATTACTGATACAATAGGGTTTTTTATTCTTATTTTTTCATTCTTTTTTGTTGCTGTTAACAAATTAATCAACTTATATCTTGAAATGGTTAATGTATTAAAAATCATTACTGCTAAATACATAATGGCAAAATACACACAGGTTTTTATACAACTATTCATTGAGAATACAAATGTATACTCTGTCATATCTGCCTCAAATAATTTCGCTACTAATATTGACATAAATTGAGAAGCAAAAACACCTACAAATAAGCCTACAATTAATGATAAAAATCCTACTAAAATTGTCTCAAGTAAAATTATTTTAGATATTTGTCTTCTTCCCATTCCTAATGTCATATAAATACCAAATTCTTTCTTTCTTCGATTAATCAAAAAATTATTCGCATACACAATTAAAAATCCTAAAATGATAGCAATAAATACAGATATCACTCCTAACATATTTATCATCAATTCAATAAGGTCTCTCGTGGATTCTGATACTTCTAGCATTGCTTGTTGACTATCTAAAGAATTAAACATGTAAAAAATCGCTACACCTAATACTAATGTTAAAAAATATATCGCATAATCTTTTATGCTTTTTTTCATATTTTTTACAGACAATTTAAATAACATCGTTCAAATCACCCCCGAGAAGTGTTTGTACCTCAATTATTTTTTCAAAAAATTGCTTTCTTGTGTCATTTCCTTTTATCAATTCATTAAAGATTTTTCCGTCTTTAATAAAAATTATTCTATCTGCATAACTTGCTGTAAAAGCATCATGTGTTACCATTAAAATGGTGGCTCCTAATTTTTGATTTAAACTTTCAAATGCCTCTAATAATTGTCTTGCTGATTTGGAATCTAATGCACCTGTGGGTTCATCTGCAAGCACTATTTTAGGATTTGTAATAATAGCTCTACAACTTGCTACTCTTTGCTTTTGCCCTCCTGATATTTGGTAAGGGTATTTTTGTAATATATCTGTAATTTCAAGTTTTTCTGCTACTTCTTGTACTCTTTTATCAATTTCATTTGCATTCACTTTTTGTATGGTTAACGCTAAAGCAATGTTTTCATATGCTGTCAAAGTATCAAGCAAATTAAAATCTTGAAAAATAAATCCTAACTTTTCTCTTCTAAATTTATTTAAACTATTTCCTTTTAATTTGGTAACATCTTGATGATCAATAAGAATTTCTCCTGCTGTTACTCTATCAATTGTGGAAATACAGTTCAAAAGCGTAGTTTTACCAGAACCTGATGCTCCCATAATTCCTACAAACTCTCCATACTCAACATTGAAACTAATTCCAGAAATCGCCTTTGTTAAATTAGATTTGTTTCCATAGTATTTATCTACATTTTTTACCTCTAGTACATAACCCATCATTAAATTCTCCTTTCCATAACTTAATTATGATTATAAAACTTTTTTCTTTTCTTTGCCAGTAATTAATCTTACACTAAAATTACATTTTTGTAAGACTTTATAGAACAGTAAAATATCTTTTTTATATAATTTCTCATATTTCCATTCCATGAAACTTATATTTTGAAATAAAATCTCGAACAGCCTTCTGCTGCCGGATTACTCCTTGAACCTTGAGAGTTTTATGGAAAAATATAAGTTCATGGAATGGATAAAAATCTTCTGATTTTTATTTTCACTTCATGTTGCAAAGCTAGGAAGTTTCACGTAGTTTCCGCTGCAACAAAAAAGCTCGTTAAAACGAGCATGCACACATGTCTTTCAATTTTTATTGAAAATTCGTATAACTATTTTTAGGGAAAATTAATCTTACTTCAGTTCCTTTGTCCTTTTCCGAATTTAATTCTATCCCTAACCCTAAACGATCGCATAGTTTTTTACATAAATATAGACCAATTCCTGTGGATTTTTTTCCCATCAATCTTCCGTTATCTCCCGTAAATCCTTTTTCAAATACTCTTGTTATTTCTCCTTTTTTTATTCCAATTCCATTATCTTTTATATATAAAATTACCTTGTCATTTTTTTCTCTTGCAAATAATTCTATTTTTTTATTGTCATCTCTCGCATATTTAATGGAATTTTGTATAATCTGATTCAGAATAAATGTCGCCCATTTGCTATCTGTATAAACTTCTTTTTCTAAATCATTCAATTCCAAAATTACTTTGCTATTGAGTAATGTGCTTTTATTTTTTAATATAGCATTATTTACTATTTCTTTTAAATTTGTTTTGGTAATAATATAATCTTTTTCTACTGCATTACTTCTTGCATAATACAATGCCTGTTCTGTATAATTTTCTACTTTATCTAATTCTTCTTCTATACTCTTTGTCCATTTTGTTTTATTATTTTCAATTATCATTTTGCTTGTTGCAATTGGGATTTTGATTTCATGAATCCATAATTCTATATATTCTTTATAGTCTTCTTGAATATGCTTATAATAATTTACATTTTCAAGCATTGACTTTCCTGTCTCTTGCAATATCTCTTTTAAAATTTTTCCTTCATAGAAATCAGGTGTTTTTATTATTTCTGAAATCAAATATTTTTCATTTAATTCTCTTAAATTATTTTTTAATTCTTGATAAAAAGTTTTTTTCTTTCGATACTCTATAATAAAAGCAATTCCTAATACAATGATTAAAATCACTGCCGTATACAGTCTTGGAATAAAATCTATCTGATAAACTAATAATAAAATTTCTATACTTATGATTGCTAGTAATGTCATTACAATTAACAATATTTTATCTTTTATAAAGTAACTAAATTTCATTTTAATAAATACCCTTGTCCCCTTCTCGTTTCTATTTTATCCATTAGTCCTAATTCTTCTAGCTTCGTTCTCAATCGTTTTATATTCACATTTAATGTATTATCATCTATAAATTCTTCGCTTTCCCATAAATAATCCATTATCTCATCTCTGGATACAATCGTATTCTTATGTAAACATAAAAAATATAAAATATTATATTCATTTTTAGTTAGTTCTAACTTCTTACCTTCTTTTTCTATCACTCTTTCTGCTGTATTTAAAACGAATTCATTACAATCTATTCTTTCTAAATGACTCCCTGCATTTTGATTCCTTTTTATCAATCCCGTTATTTTGGCAAGTAATATTTGAATGTTAAAAGGTTTTGTTACATATTGATCAGCTCCACCATATAAGCTCATTAATTCATCTATTTCGTTATCCCTACTTGTTACCATAATAATAGGCACGTTAGATTGTTTTCTTACTTCTTTACATACAAATTCACCATCAATATTTGGTAAATTGATATCTAATAGTACCAACTCTACTTGCGATTTTAATATGTCTTCAATAGTATGATCAAATCTATCTAAAGAAGTAGCATCAAAGCCATTTTTATTCAAAAATGTTTCTAATTCATATCGCAATTTTTCATCATCTTCTACTATTAAAATTCTAGCCATATATTAGCCTCCCTATTATTTTTAAAAAGACTACAGTTATTGTGTAGTCTTTTTTCTATACATTAAATTTAAATAGTACAATATCTCCTTCTTGCATAATATAGTCCTTTCCTTCTTGTCTTACTAATCCTTTTTCTCTAGCTGCTACCATACTACCTTCTTTCATTAAATCATCATAAGAAACAATTTCTGCTTTAATGAATCCTCTTTGAATATCAGAATGTATTTTTCCTGCTGCTTCAGGTGCTTTTGTTCCTTTTTTGATTGTCCATGCTCTTACTTCTGGCTCTCCAGCTGTTAAAAAAGACATTAATCCAAGTAAGTCATAGCTTGCTTTAATTACTTTATCTAATCCAGATTCATCTAGTCCTAATTCTTTAAGCATTTCTTTTTTATCTTCTGGCTCTAGAATTGTAAGTTCTTCCTCTATCTTTACGCAAAGTGGAATTGCTTGTGTATTTTCCTGTTTAGCATATTCTTGTACTTTTTTTACATTCTCATCTTGTTCTACATTTCCTAATTGCTCTTCTGAAACATTAGCTATGTATAAAATTGGCTTTGCCGTTAGAAGAAATGTATCTTTTAATGTTTCTTTTTCTTCATCCGTTAAATCTACTGTCCTTGCTGTTTTTCCTTCTTCTAAAGCTTTTTTGATTTTTTCTGCTGCATCTACCTCTAATTGATATTTTTTATCTGCTTTTAAAGATTTTTTGGCTCTATCTATTTTTTTATCAATGGTTTCCATATCTGCTAATATCAATTCAATATTAATTGTATCAATATCTCTGATTGGGTCTATGCTTCCATCAACATGAACCACATTCGGATTTTCAAAGCAACGTACCACTTCTAAAATCGCGTCTACTTCTCTAATATGAGATAAAAATTTATTTCCTAATCCTTCTCCTTTGCTTGCCCCTTTTACTAAGCCTGCAATATCTACAAATTCAATCATTGCTGGTATTGTTTTTTGTGCATGATACATTTGTGTTAACTTTTCTAATCTTTCATCTGGAACAGCAACCACACCAACATTAGGCTCTATTGTACAAAATGGATAATTGGCACATTCAGCTCCAGCATTTGTAATACTATTAAATAATGTACTTTTTCCCACATTTGGAAGTCCTACAATTCCTATTTTCATTTTTACTTATTCTTCCTCTCTAAAAACTTTAATTTATCCTTTCATTCCTTGCTTAATATAGTCAATTTCTTTCTCTGCGTCTAATCTTAAAAATAAAGGAATACCTTTTTCAATGACTTGTATATTTTTCAATTTGTCATAATCTTTTAAACTATCCCATGTAACATTTTCTTCATCCTGAATTCCTAGTTGTTTTAAGATATTTGCTGATGTTTCTGGCATAAATGGTTTTACTAAAATCGCTACTTTTCTTAAATTCTCAACTAAATGATACATAACAGATTCTAGTTTTTCTTTTTGCTCTTCTTTTGCTAATACCCATGGTGCAGTTTCATCAATATACTTATTTGTTCTAGAAATTAAATTCCATATTTCTGCTAAGCTATTTGCAATGTGCATATTCTCAATATTTTCTTCAACTTCATAAATTTGTTTTCTTGCAAATTCCTCTATTTCTTCATCTGGCTCATTAATTCTACCTTTATATCCATGTACTTTTCCTTGAAAATACTTATTTACCATTGCAATGGTTCTATTTAATAAGTTTCCTAAATCATTACATAAATCAGAATTAAATCTTTCAACAAAAGTTTCTGGACTAAATTCTCCATCTTGTGCATATGGCATTTCTCTTAATAAGAAATATTTGGTAGCATCTAGTCCATAACGATCAATTAATAATTCTGGATATACAATATTTCCTTTTGATTTTGACATTTTTCCATCTTTCATCATAATAAAGTTATGAGCAAATAATCTTTTTGGCAGAGGCAAATTTAATGCCATTAGGAAAATTGGCCAATAGATAGCATGAAAACGTATAATATCTTTTCCTACTATTTGTAAATCAGCGGGCCAATATTTTTTAAATAAAGTCTCGTCTTCTGAGCCATAACCTAAAGCAGAAATATAATTGGTAAGGGCATCTAGCCATACATAAATAACATGTTTTGGATTTTTAGGTACTTTAATTCCCCAATCAAAACTGGTACGACTTACACATAAATCTTCTAATCCCGGTTTAATAAAATTATTAAATATTTCATTTTTTCTAAATTCTGGTAGAATAAAATCTGGGTTTTCTTCATAAAACTTTTCCAATTTTTTTTGATATTTTTTCATGTTAAAGAAATAGGATTCTTCTTGCATTCTTTTTACTTCTCTTCCACAATCAGGGCATTTTCCATCTACTAATTGTGTTTCTGTAAAAAATGATTCACAAGGGGTGCAATACCATCCTTCATACATACCAAGATAAATATCTCCATTATCCATCATTTTATCAAAAATTTTGGCAACCACTTTTTCATGTCTAGGTTCTGTGGTACGAATAAAATCATCATATTCTATATGCATTTTCTCCCATAACATTTTAGCATCTCTTGCCATTTCGTCTACATGTTCTTGTGGAGTTAATCCTCTTTTTGTAGCAATTTCCTGGATTTTTTGGCCATGTTCGTCTAAACCTGTTAAAAATCTAGTATCATAACCTCTCATAGCCTTATATCTTTTCATAGAATCTGCAAGTACAGTGGTATATGCTGTTCCTATATGAAATCTTCCACTTGGATAATAAATTGGAGTGGTAACATAAAATGTTTTTTTGTCCATAATAAAACCCCCTTCTTATTCCGATACTACACTATTATACTATATTTTTGGAAAAAGTAAAGGGTTTTATACATGATAATTTTGTCCTATCATAGCATTAAGTCAATCAATATATTTTCTCTATTTTAATTTCAACCATATATACCTATATTTTGAAGCAAAAGCTCGAACAGCCTTCTGCTGCTGGATTACCCCTTGGGCCTTGAGAGTTTTGCGAATAAAATATAGATATATATGGTTGATTTTCTGTTTTCTTAACTTAACTATTTTTATTTAATCCTAGTTTATACTATTATTTTTTAAATTTACAACAAGATTATTTGAAAATACATAATTCTTTTTTCTTATCCATTCTCCATTTTCTTTTTCATCTGTTGAGGTATAAGGAACAATGCTTACATTCTCTAAATCTGGAATCGTTTCAAAAGCAATATATTCTGTTAATACCATAGTTGCGCCATAAAATTCTTTAGCAGTGCCAATATCTCCTTGTTCCCATTGTTCTACTGTTCCATCTGCATAATGAATCTCCCTTTTAGTCTCATAGGAAATACAAGGAATTATTTCTCCATTTTCATTTCTTACCTCATACTCTTTGATGGGAATATAATCTGGATGCCTTGTATTTTCTAAACTTGCTAAACTTACATCTTTCCTAACAGACGTCAATTTTACAATAGTTTGTAGTGGACTAACTGATACTTTTTCTATTTTTGTGGTCATTTCTTTATAAGTAGTTTCTTGTTCTTCTTGTTCAATCACTTCTGTATGATTTCTGACTGGGTCTTTCGTTAAGGGAATATCTAATTTTCCATTAAAGGTAATATAGCTTCCTGTATCCCAATTTTTTAGAATAGCATTTGAAATAGTAATAGTAAAATCAGTTTTTTCTCCTAATTCTTTTTCTGTTAAAAAGTGCATTTGATATACTTTATATTGCTGATCTGTTATCTTTTCAATTTGTTGTACACTTCTTGGTCTAATCCATTTTTCTTCTCCATCAATAATGACATTATAGTTATTGGGTAATTCATCATGTTTTTCTGTGTTAAATGCAATATCAAATTCTAAGTCTCCAAGATTTGCATTTGTATTTCCATTAATAACCTCTTTTAATTTTGCAATGGCATCTTCATTTAAGTTTAAATTAAATTGCAATACTACAAATCCTTCATCGCACACGCTTCCTTCTAGCTCTAAAGTTGCTCCTGCAGCTTGTAAATATTGTCCACTGGTTGGTACAAAATAATTTTCATACTCGTCTGAAAAACGAATTCCCAACCATTCTAAAATAGGTTTTCCATTTATTGTTCCACCCATACTTGCATATACAGTGATAGATAAAATTGATGCAACAACAATTCCTAAAAAAATAGTTAAGACAGGTTTTAAATGAAATCTTTTTTCTGTTTTCTTTTCTTTCTCTCTTTGTTTTATCTTCTGATATATATCTGCAAGATATTCTTCATTATTTTTAAGCATTGATCTCCCCCTCCTTTTCTATTATTGTTTTAAGTGCCTTTCGCGCTCTATGAATATTTATTTTCACTTGCGCAAGTGTTTTATTTGTTATTTTAGAGATTTCCTGATAGGAAAAGCCTTCAATATCAGCTAAATAAATTGCTATTTCATAGTTCTTTCTTAGTCTTTTTATTTTTTGAATTAACTCTAAATTTTGTTCATATAGAATAACCTCATCTTCAACATTTTTTTCACTTTCTATTTCCAGTTCTTCTATATCCATTTCATGTTTTAATTTTTTTAGGTAATTAATTGCTTTATATTTTCCAATTGTATAAAGATATGTTTTTAGACTAAATTTTGGATTATATTTTTCTTTTTTCAAGTAAAAATCTACAAATACTTCTTGAGAAATATCTTCCGCCAATTCAATGTCTCTTACATAGCGACTAATAAAGGCAATTAATCCATTTTTATAATTTAGTACAATACTATCAAAAGCTCTCATATCTCCATCTAAGAACTTTTGATATACTTCTTTTTCATCCATGACCTTTCCTCCTATCTATTTCTTATTCTATTACTTTTAGATAAAAGTTACAATTTAAAAAAGAGCAATTCATAAATTTTTATGATTTACTCTTTTTTTATTCTTTTATTGTTCAGATACTTCTTGTGGCATATTATCATATAGTGGAATGATAAAGTTTAATGGTGCGTCTACAGTATTAGATGCTTCATAAATTTCCTTCATATTGCTAGCTTCTGATTGTGGTGCCAGTAAATTTTGCATATATTGGTGTGTATATAAACTGTCATCTTGATTCACCACATCAAATTTTTGTAAATACAATGTATTTTGTCCTACATTGATATATCCTTCTTTTACAAATTCTACACCACCAATTAATGCTTTTTCTACACTATTCCAACCTTGTTCATATGCATATTGTGCTGCATTTTGAATAATTTCTTGTTGTGAATTTCCGGTCGCTTTTATGTTGAATAAATTATATACAATCGTTCCATTATATTCGTAACCTCTCGATAAGGTAGTTCCATCTCTTCCCTGTTCTTGAATTAGCCTAGATGCAATAAAGTATGAATCTAAATTTGCTTTTCTTCCTGCTTCTATCAAAGCTTCTGAAATACTATCCCCTTCTAAAAAAGAACCTTTTGTTATTTCATTAATTCCTTCTTTTGTTTGAGCACCCTCTACATATTTTAGTTCAGCAAATTGAAAAATTTTTTCATTATTCAATATATTTCTAGGGTCCATTTGATGCTTTATTGCTTTATCTGATGCGCATAACCATGTTCCGTTATCAAAGGTCCTATCTTTATCAATCTCGCATCTCCAATCTTCAGGATACTTAGTAGAATCTGGTATCAAATTCGTTGGATATTCTGTATTGTCTTTATGCCCCTCATTTGCTATTACTTTATTCCAGTCTAATCTTGTATAAAATAAAGTAAAAGTCCAGTTAGGGTGCTCCTCTTGTAAAGCATCTATTAGTTCTTCATATCCAGGATATTTACTTTCACTTAAATTCTTTCCATTATATTCTACATACTTTTGCTTTTGACTTTCTCTTATCCATACAAAAACTAAGCAAATTATCAGAATTAAAATAACAACTATTGGAACTATTATTTTTACTGGTTTAGGAATATGACAAATTACATTTTTTAATTTTATTATTAAATTATTGATGATTTCTCTAATCTTTTCTCCACTCATGTTTTTGATTATATCATATTTTATCTATTTTTTTCAATATCTTTTTGTCTTGTGGTTCATTTATGATAAAGGCTTAAGCAGTCATTACTAAAATAGAAAAGTGTATAGACAAAATCTATTCCGTCATTATGTTTATTTTATTGCCAATTAAAGATTGGATATCCATTATTTATATTTTCTAAGTCATTTGCAAAAGCTTCTCCGATAGTTACTACTAACGCAACTAATGTGATTCCTTTGTTTTCTCTTTTTTTCATATTTTCTTTTTCCTCCGTTTTTCATTTTTTATTCTTGGCTTTCTTACATAAGGGAGCTGTTGCATTTATGCGACTGATGGTTCTTTATTTTAATTACAGCTACACATTAAAGAATAGGTGTGGTTTTAAGCAATTCCTCTGTAGCTCGGGCGATTAAAATCGCCCCTACATGCTAATTATTCATTCTTCATTATTTATTAATTAAATTTATAATATTTTTGATTTTTTAATGAATAGTGAATAATTAATAATGAATAATTAATATTTTTTTCGGGTAATTTCTTCGTAGCACGGGTCGCCGAAGGCGGCGACACCCTACACGCATAGACATTTAATGAACAGTGAATAACTAATAATGAATGATAAATAATTTTTTGTAGGGGTCGGTCTTGACCGACCCAGAATGGGGTATAGCCCATGTGAAAATTATTTATTCATTATTCACTATTCATTAAGCACAAAAAAAGCTACCCATCTCGAGCATAATAATAATACTCGAAATAGATAGTTCCGATTCTTTTTTCTTTATTTATTAAATTATATCGTGTGTGTGTGTGTGTGTGTGTTACTCTCCCAAGGCTTTTGGCTTCTTCTCATTTTGCTTTCTCCTTTTATCTTTTGATTAGTAATTTATTTTATTATATCAGTCTTCTTCTGATTAAAATCATATCTTAATATCTTTTTGTTGTCAATATTTTTTAGTTAAATATTATCTAAAAAACTTAATGGTATAAGTGAAAGTGAAACATTGGAGATAAACATTGAACATCAAGAACTGCCCCATTGTTTCAAGTTCATATATAATGCTCGCTCTAAATTTAGAGTGAGCATTATATAAAGGATTAATCGCCTATTACCCAAAACATAAAATCGCAAATTCTACAGTTGTTAAAGCTTATCCTACTGTCATACACATCTATTTCGTCATTGCAATTTTCACATTCTCCACCTTTCATTGTAATTTCTAATAATTCCATTTCAGGCTCTGCAATCATCTTAGAACCCTTGAATTGTACAACATACAACACATCTTCCTTCTCAAGAGTGGTAAACTCTTCTTTATACTCTACTTCCCATCCCAAAATATCAGAAGCAATTTTTTGTACATTCAAATCTCCAATTGCACAAACTTCGGTCGGGTGAATATTAGAAAGATTAACTTTCTTCACTCTAACAAGAATGAAGTCCTTAAGTGGAATCATGTCGAGAGAAAATGTGGTGGAAATGTAAGTCATGGCTAAATCTCTCCTTTCTCATTCAGCTAAACATAATGCAGTCCTATTGAGTATCCTAAAGTACAATAGTACATAAGTATTGTATCATATTTCTTCTTTTGTTTCAACTTCTTTTATTAAAAAATGTAATGACATAGTTATTCAAAATTCTGCAATGCTTGCACTAGAAAAAATACAAGATGCATTTGAAGGCGAGGCAGAAAGACTTGACTTAAAAACAGAAGAAGATGTTGTAAAAATGATAAAAGAATTTAGAAAAAATAGAAAGAAAAATTAGTATGAAAGTAATGTTAGATACAAACATTCTTGTTTCAACATTTATATTTAAGAGCAAAAAGATGAATGCACTAATCTATAAACTTTCTACAGAACACGAAATAGTGTACAAATGATTAAAAAATTCCATGTTATAAACCGAAATATTATGAAAAATCTTTACAATAGCCTTATTCACTAGTATAATTATGTATTGTAAAAGAGGTAATTTAAATGACAAAAATATATGATTGGAAAAATAATATAAAAGAAAATGAATTGAATAATGTTATAGAAACTTTAAAAAATAATGAATTAGTTATTCTACCAACCGAAACAGTTTATGGACTTGCAGCAAGTGCTTTTTCAGATGAAGCTTGTAAACAAATATTTACCGTTAAGGGTAGAGCCCAAGACAATCCTTTAATAGTTCATGTGGCAAATAAAAAAATGATTTATGATATTACAAAAAAACCAAATGAAATAGAAGAAAAACTTATTCATAGCTTTATGCCAGGACCTTTTACACTTATACTAAATAAGAAAAAATGTATATGTGATACTGTAACTTGTTTCCGGAGAAACAGTCGGTATTAGAATGCCTAGCCATCCGATAATTCATGAAGTGATTGAAAAAAGTAACATTCCACTTGCAGCACCTAGTGCAAACATATCTACTAAACCAAGTGGAACTTGTGTAGAAGACATTAAAGAAGATTTTGAAGGAAAAATAGATTTAATAGTTGATGGTGGTAAATGTAATATTGGAATTGAATCTACTGTCGTAAAGGTTATAGATGGTGTTCCTGTTATTCTTAGACCCGGATTTATTACTGAAGATGATATAAAAAATGTCGTACGGAAGTGTGAAACTTAGTGATAATTTGTTTAAAAAAGTTAAAGAAAATGAAAAAGTAGAAAGTCCTGGTATGAAATATAAACATTATGCTCCTAAAACAAAATGTATATTAGTAAAAACAGGTATAGATCAAATATCCAAGATAAACGATAATTTAATCTCTAATAATAATTGTTGTGTACTAGGTTTTATAGAAGATAAAGAATATATTAATATTCCTGAAAATAGATTTATTAGTTTGGGCAGTAAAAATAATCTTCAAGAGATTTCTAGTAATATTTTTTCTAGTTTAAGAAAAGTAGATAGATTAAATTGTGACCTTGCATTTATTGAGGGATTAGAAGAAAAAAATTTAGGACTTAGTATAATGAATAGGTTGGTTAAAGCTTGCCAAAATAATATCATATAAGTAAGCAGGAGAACGAAGCATCGTTCTCATGTTATGATTACAACTATGCAGTATCATTGAAATTTGGTTATGTTATCAATTCTTCCGGCGAAATATGGTTTTGTTTTGCTTTTTTCTCTTAAAAAAATTGCAAATGTATCATCAACATAGAAATATCTCGGTTTATCTTCTTTTTTTGGTTTTGAGCCTGAACCTGCTGAGACTGATTCTATTAAATCAATTGCTACTTCGCTTTTTATCTCTCCACCTGCTTCATCAAGTGAAAATTTTATAATTTGTATTGCTTTTTCTATCTTCGCTATATCATAAACTGGATCAGCAGTTTTAAATTCCTTGTCTGCTAATTCTGTATATTCTCTTTTTTCATTAAATTTTAAATTTGGTGCTTTAAATTCATCCACAGATTTAAAAGATTTGCTTCCTGTATATTTTTTAGCTTCATTATTCATGTTCTCATATATTTCATTAAAATTATTTCCTTTAGGACTTTTACAGAAAATTACTTCATCACCTGTGTTAGTATTTATAATAATTGCAAAATCATCTCTTGAGTTATAATATAATACTTCAATTTGGTTTCCTATAGAATCTTTTGTATTTTTGTCTATACCAAAATATTGAACATCATTATATTTATTCCCAAATTTACCATTATCAAGTTTATCAAATTCTTTTATAAATTCAAATTTTCTATATAACATTGTATATAAAAAATATCTCCTTACATATGGATTATTAGGATTATCTAATTCACTCTCAGACCAATTAAAATTATTTAATATATCGCTTGTTTGATTAAACTTTTCTTTTACTCCCTTCTCTATTTGTTCTTTTAAAGCTAGACTTTTTAGTCCATATATCTTATAATAATAATCTTCAGAAAGCATTGTTTCATTAAAATCTTCTTCGTTTAAATTTTTTACCATATCTAGCTGAGGATTAAATATAATATCTTTCTTTACAATTTCATTCTTCATATCATTCCATACTAATTGAAATGTTCCACACCAACTACTATCAGCTGTTATTGTATCGTTCATTGTAGGTACAACTGTAATTCCTGCAACTGATTGTAATTTTGTTGCTTTTTTACTAAATATATTTGCTTTATTTATTACAACCAATATAATTATAAAAAATATTATTAAAATTTCTAATATTATTAGTATTTTCCTCTTTTTATTCATATACAACACCTCTTGATTTTTGAACTCTAAGAACGTCTCTGTTTTTCAAATTTCGTGGGAGTAATTTATGGAGCGGGTAGCGAGAATCGAACTCGCGCTATCAGGTCGGAAGCATGACATTCTACCACTAAATTATACCCGCTTATTAAATTATAATAGAATTGAATGTTCTGAATTTTCAAGATAAAAATAATCTCGATTTGATTTTATGAAAAATGAATAGTTAATAGTGAATAGTATATATGCGTTCTTAACAATTAATTTCAATTATTCACTATTCATTATTAACTATTCATTTTGCTAAAAGCCACATTTATGGAGCTCTCAGCCAGAATTGAACTGGCGACCCCTTCCTTACCATGGAAGTGCTCTACCGACTGAGCTATGAGAGCATTTTCTTGAATCTGTTTTCTATTATACTACAATAGTTATTCCTCGTTCAAGTTTTTTAATGCTTTTTTTCGAATTCTTTGAATGGCATTATCAATTGATTTTACAGGAGCATCTAATTTTTCCGCAATTTTCACATAGCTCTCCCCTCTTGCATATCGATGTAATACTTGCTTCTCGAAACTACTCAATGTCTTATCTATTTTATTTTCTACCATGGTATAATATTCTTTCTTTACAATCGTATCTAATGGGTCTTCAATAGTATTTGTGTCTAATACTTCCATTACAGAAGTATCATCCTCATCTTCATAAGCAGAAGTGTTTAATGATAAATAAGAATTAAGCGGTTGGTGTTTTTGCCTCGTGGACGTTTTAATTGCCGTGATTAACTGCCTTTCAATACATAAATTGGCAAAGGATTTAAATGAATTTTGTTTTTCTGAATCATAACATTTAATGGCTTTATATAAGCCAATCATTCCTTCTTGAAAAATGTCTTCTTTTTCAGCGCCTATCATAAAATATTTGCTTACTTTCATATTAACAAGTTCTTTATAGCGATTCATCAAATGATCTAAGGCATCTTGATTTCCCTGTTTAATTAATTCCAAGATTTCTTCGTCTTTTTTATTCTCTAAGTCATTTGATGTATAAAAAAACTTATGATTCATATTAGTTGTATTTCCTCCTGCAAATTTTGTATCTATTTGTATTATATTAGCATCCACTAGGATTGTCAATACTTTTATTGATAAATTCCTGATTTTGTGATAAGATGGGATAAGTATTTTTAAAGGAGTTTTCTTATGGCATTTGATGGATTAATTATTAGAAATATAGTAAAAGAATTAAACAATGTTATAATAAATGGAAAAATTGATTCTATTTTTCAGCCTGATAAGTATACTGTTCTATTAGGTTTTTATAACAAAGGAAAAAATTATACATTACATCTTAGTATTCAGGCTGAAAACTGTAGAATACATTTAACAAACTTTCGAAAAGCTAATCCTCTTGTTGCACCTAATTTTTGTATGTTACTCAGAAAACATTTATTAGGAGGAAAGTTAGTATCTTTGACTCAAATGGATTTAGAAAGGGTTGTGACTTTTACATTTGAAACATATAATGATTATGGAGAAATTTTGAATAAAAAATTAATGATAGAAACTATGGGAAAATCTAGTAATCTTATTTTAACAGATGAAAATGATTTAATCTTAGGCGTTTTAAAACATACAAATTCTTCTCGTAACTTGTGTGTTAAAAACCATTATACTTATCCTATTTCTTCTAAAGTAAGCTATTTAGAAATTAGTGATTTTTCTGAATTTTGCAAAGTATTAGAAGCATATCATGGAAGTATTGATAAAGCATTTACCGGTTTTAGTAGGTCTTTTGTAGAATATGCATCTTCCCTATTTTCAAATGATTTAGAGAAAATATATTTTTATATAGAAGACATTATAAAAGGGAAACCAAGCAAATGTATTTCCATTCTTAACGGTAAAGATTATACAATTACATTGGGGAAAAGTAACCAAACCTTTAATTTATTTTTAGATGAATTTTATCATACAAAAGAAGAAAAAGAGTTACTAGATCAAACAAAGAATCACCTTTTAAAAATTATTTTAACCGTTTTAAAGAAATATTCAAAAAGGCTTGAAAATATTAACCATAAATTAAATGATACAGAAAATATGGATTTATATCGTTTATATGGAGAACTTATTATTACTAATTTATATCGTTTTTCTCAGAATACGAGTTCTATCACAGTAGAAAATTATTATCGCAATAATGAACCTATTACAATTCCTCTTGATTCTGCTAAAACACCACATCAAAATGCTGATTTCTACTTTAAGAAATATAATAAATTAAAAAATACATTAGATATTGTTTCAAAACAAAAAATAGAAACAGAAAAAGAGTTAGAATATCTAGAAACAATTGTATACGCATTAGAAAATTCAATTACTTTAGAAGAAGTCTTAGAAGTTTATGCTGAAATGCAAGAAAGTTACTTGTTTAAAGATTTATTAAAGGATAAAATTTCTTCTAAAACTAAAAAGAAAAGTCTTCAGCCAATAATAGATGAACAAAATATTGATGGATTTAAAGTGTTTGTTGGAAAAAATAACAAACAAAATGATTATATTACAACAAAATTGGCAAGACCAAATGATATCTGGTTTCATACACAAAAGATTCATGGTAGTCATGTTTTATTAAAAACTGAAAATAAAGCTGTTCCTAAAGAAGTATTATTGCAGTGTGCTACGCTTGCAGCACAGAATAGTAGGGCTAAAAATTCTTCTCATGTTCCTGTAGATTATACATTAGCAAAATATGTAAAAAAACCTTCTGGTTCAAAGGCAGGTCAAGTTATTTATACCAACCAAAAAACAATTATTATTTAAGAATAATTAAAATGAATAATTTCTAGGAAATGTTTTCCTAGAAATTATTCATTTTTCGTTAATAATCTTTTTTTAAGATGCATTTTGATTTTTTTCTTCAATTTTTTTCTTTGTTGTTTTCTTTTTAGGCTGTTTATTTTCATTTATAATTAAAGTTGGTTTTTCTTTATTTTCAACAGTTGCTTTTGTAATGATACATTTTTCTATTTTAGGGTTTGATGGAATATCATACATAATATCTCTCATAACATCTTCAATAATAGAACGTAAACCTCTCGCTCCTGTTTTTCTTTCAATTGCTTTATCTACAATTAGCTCTAATGCTTCTCTTTCAAATTCCAAATCAACATCATCTAATTTCAAAAGTTTTTGATATTGCTTAACGAGTGCATTTTTTGGTTCTGTTACAATTCGAATTAATGTATCTCTGTCTAATTCTTCTAATGTTGTGATAATTGGAAGTCTACCTACAAATTCAGGAATTAATCCAAATTTTAATAAGTCTTGTGGTAAAAGTTCTTTTAAAATTTTTGATCTCTCTATATCTTTATTGCTTTCTATTTTAGCACCAAATCCAATAGAGTTTTTACCTATTCTATCTTTTATAATTTTTTCAATTCCCTCAAATGCACCTCCACAAATAAATAAAATATTTTGTGTATTTATTTGTAAGAAATCTTGATGAGGATGCTTCCTACCACCTTGTGGAGGCACAGAAGCTACTGTTCCTTCAACAATTTTTAACAATGCTTGCTGTACACCCTCTCCACTTACATCTCTTGTAATAGATGGATTCTCAGATTTTCTAGAAATTTTATCTATTTCATCAATATAAATAATTCCCTTTTCAGCTCTTTCTATATCATTATCTGCAGCTTGAATTAACTTTAATAAAATATTTTCTACATCTTCTCCCACATACCCAGCTTCTGTTAGTGTTGTGGCATCTGCAATAGCAAATGGAACATCTAATATTTTGGCAAGTGTTTGTGCTAACATTGTTTTACCACAACCTGTTGGTCCTAATAATAAAACATTACTTTTCTGAATTTCTACATCATTAATTAGGTCACCATTATTAATTCTTTTATAATGATTATATACTGCTACACATAATGCTTTTTTGGCTTCATCTTGACCTATAATATATTCATCTAATTTCTGTTTTATTTCTGCAGGGCTTAAGAGTTTTTCTTCTCTTTCTTCATAAATATCTTCATCATAATATTCATTTTCAATAATATTATTGCATGTCATAATACATTCATCACATATATATACATTCTTTGGTCCTGCTACTATTTTTTTTACGAATTGTTGACTTTTTCCACAAAAGGAACATCTAATATTTTCATTTTTTGCCATTTGTTCTCTCCTAACAAAATGAACCATAAAAGTTTTGTGGTTCATTTTTTGTATTTTATTTAATTTTAAACTTTTTTATCTAATATAGAATCAATAAGTCCATACTTCAAAGCTTCTTCAGCTGTCATATAATGATCTCTTTCTGTGTCTTTTTCAATTTGTTCTAGAGTTTGGCCTGTTCTTTCACTTAATACTTTATTTAATTTTTCTCTTGTTTTTACCATATGATCTGCATGAATTTTGATTTCTGTTGTTTGACCTGCTAAACCTCCACCACCAATTAATGGTTGATGGATTAATATTTCAGAATTTGGAGTTGCAAATCTTTTCCCTTTTTCACCACATGCAAGTAATACAGCTCCCATACTTGCTGCTAATCCAACACACATAGTAGATACTGGACATTTAATATAATTCATTGTGTCAACAATTGCCATTCCATCTGTAATAGATCCTCCTGGACTATTAATATAAAAGAAAATTTCTTTATCTGGGTCTTCTGATTCTAGGAATAACATTTGTGCAATTACTAAACTTGCTGTAACATGGTTTACATCTTCACTTAAGAAAATAATTCTATCTTTTAAAAGTCTTGAGAATATATCATATGACCTTTCTCCACGATTTGTCTGTTCTATAACATAAGGAACTAAACTACCTTTTTCTAACATAAAATCCTCCTTTGAATATCTTTGTTTTAAGTAATTTCTTCGAAGAACGAGCGATTAAAATCATTCCTGCATCTTTTCATAAATCACTTTACACTATCTATTATTTTAATTTAGCATTTTCAACAAGAAAATCAATTGTTTTTTCATATTTTAGATTTTCTTCTATGTAATTTTTAAATTGTTCATTTTGTTCCAATTCTTCTGGCTTTCTACTATAAGCCTCTGACATTTCTTTTATTTTATCTTTAATTTCACTTTCTTCTACTTTTACAGCTAAATCTTTTTGAATTGCTTCTAAAACTAATCTAATTTTTACTGTTTTTTGTGCTTGTTCTTCATATTGTTTTCTAAATTCTTCCATAGTTTTTCCCATAATTTTTAGATATTGTTCTAAATTTAATCCTTGATAAGAAAGTCTACTTTCTACATCTTTAACCATATTGTCTATTTCAGTTTCAATCATACCACTTGGGATGTCTAACTCTACTGTATCTGCGACAGCTTCTATTACAGCGTTCTCCGTTTCATGTTTTGCTCTATGTTTATTTTCTTCTTCTAATTTTTCTTTAATACTCTTTTTTAGTTCTGCTAAAGTTTCAAATTCACTTGTATCTTTTGCAAAGTCATCATCTAATTTTGGTAGTTCTTTTTCTTTAATTTCATGTAATTTTACTTTAAATGTTGCTTCTTTTCCAGCTAAATCTTTTGAAAAATAATCTTCAGGGAAGGTTACTTTTATATCTTTTTCTTCCTCTAATTTCATTCCAATAATTTGATCTTCAAAACCTGGAATAAACTGTTTGCTACCTATTGTTAATTCGTGGTTTTCTGCTTTTCCTCCATCAAATGGAACTCCATCAATTGAACCTTCAAAATCAATTACTGTAATATCTCCATCTTTTACTGGTCTTTCAACACTAACTAATCTTGCATTTTTTTCTTGCATGTGTTTTAATTCATGATTTACATCATCATCAGATACATTATACTCAATTTTTTTGATTTCTATACCTTTATATTTACCAAGTTTTACTTCTGGTTTTGTTTGAATTACAGCTGTAAATATTAATTCTTGACCTTTTCCTATTTGTTTGATATCAATGTCTGGTCTGCTTACGGCTTCAATATTGTTATTTTTTAATTCCTCTTCAAAAATTCCTGGTACTAATTCATTAAAAGTATCTTCATAAAAAATTTCTGTTCCATACATTTTTTCAACCATATGCATAGGTGCTTTTCCCTTTCTAAATCCTGGAACATTAAAATATTTTGCAGTTTTTGTATATACTTTTTTCATAGCTTCATCAAATTTTTCTGCTTCAATTTTAAATTCTAATTTTAATTCATTTTTTTTATCTGTTTTTTCTACTTTAACGCTCATTTTTTTCAATCCTTCCTATATTATTAAATGACAAATGATATTATATCACAATTTCTTTATATTTCAAGTGTTTTAACAAATTTTTACCAAATTAAATTCTGTATAATCAGAGCTAATTAATCTAAATTCAATTCCATCTACTTTACCTTGAACTGCTTCTTTGTGAGCATCACCATGCAAATGTCCATAATAACATTTTTTTATTTTTTTTTTTTTTATAATTTCTATTAAATTATTTTCTCCAAATGGCGGATAATGTGTGCACACGATAATTTCTTTTTTATCCCCAAATTTTTTTATGCCATCTTGAATAGATAATTCTAGTCGAATTTTTTCTCTGTTTCGTATTTTTTCATCTTCTGTATTTTCAGAATGAGTCCATCCTCTTGTTCCTGCAATAATATAATCTCCTATTAAGTAACTATTGTTATATAAAAATTGAATATTTTCAAAAGATTTATTTTTTAAGAACTCATTCATTTTTGCTATTGTCGTCCACCAATAATCATGGTTTCCCTTTAATAATATTTTTTTCCCTGGTAATTGGTGAATAAAAGCAAAATCTTTTTCTGCTTCTTCTAAATACATTGCCCAAGAAAAGTCACCTAGCAGAATAACGGTATCTTCTTCGTTTACTGTTTCGAACCAATTTTTTCTTAATTTTTCTTCATAATTGTCCCATTTTTCTCCAAATATGTTCATTGGTTTATTAGTTCCAAAGGATAAATGTAAATCACCAATTCCATAAATTGCCAATCTTCTCACCTCTATATTTTTAAATTTGGAATTGCATTTAAGGTTAAATCTGAAAATTCTTTATTCAAATATTTATAATATCCCACTGCTCCAATCATTGCAGCATTGTCCGTACATAATTTTATGTCTGGATAATAAACATGATATCCATCTTTTTCCAACTCTAAAAATGATTGCCTAATATATGAATTAGCAGATACTCCTCCACAAATTGCAATTTTATTCATATTGTATTGCTTTGCTGCTTTTAGTGTATTCGTTAATAACATCTCTGTTGCTGTTTTTTCAAAGCTAATACACAAATCAGCTTTGTTTAAATCTGGTTTTTTATGATATAGGTTAAGAATAGCCGTTTTAATTCCACTAAAGCTAAAATCTAAATTTTCAAAATGTGTTTTAGGTAATATAATATTAGGTTCTCCTTCTTTTGCTAATTTGTCTACTTTAGGTCCACCTGGATATCCCAATCCAATAACTCTTGCCACCTTGTCAAAAGCCTCTCCAATCGCATCATCTCTTGTTTTCCCTAAAATTTCAAAATTGGTATAATCATTCACTTTCACTAAATGCGTATGCCCACCTGATATAATTAAACACAAAAATGGTGGCTCTAATTCCTTATGTGTAATATAATTAGCTGCAATATGACCTTCAATATGGTTTACTCCAATTAGTGGTTTTTTTATAGCATAACTTAGTGCTTTTGCATAAGAAACACCTACTAGTAAAGCTCCAACCAAACCAGGTCCATATGCTACACTGACAGCATCTATTTCTTTTAAAGTAAGATTTGCTTCCTTTAATGCTTGTTTCATAACTTGGTTAATTACTTCTGTATGACATCTTGACGCTATTTCTGGAACAACTCCACCATATGCTTCATGAATATTAATTTGAGAGTTAATAACATTGGAAAGAACTTCTCTACCGTTTTTTACAACAGATACAGAAGTCTCATCACAACTAGATTCAATTCCCAGTATATTTAATTCGTTCATTTCTTTCCTTTCTTTTTATATCTTTGCGTTAGAACGGGCGATTAAAATCGCCCCTACAATCTTTTAATTATTTTGCACTAGCTTCAGAGACCTAGCTTAGCAACAAGGTTAAGTTTAATATGTTTCCGTGCGATTGCGAAGCAATCTGTACATGTGGCGAAGCCAGTTTCCTTACATAAAAAGATTAATTCCAAATATTTTAGATACTAAAAAATTTATTCCATCAAAAGTTGCACTAAACAAAGGTGTTAAAATTGTTGAAGATAATCCTGTTATCCAAATAACTAAAAATATCATATAAAATATCATTTGATTATTTATAAACCATTGTCTTGCATTATATGGTAAAAAATGGGTAAGAATTTTAGAGCCATCTAATGGAGGTAATGGAATTAAATTAAAGATTCCTAATCCAATATTAATAATTACCGTATATTGTAAAACAAGATTTAAAATATATAATATTTCATAATTTGTAATAATATTGGTTACATTTATGGTATATAGAATAATTAAAAATAAAATTGCTAAAATAAAGTTGGTAAGAGGTCCTGCAAAAGAAACAATTGCTTCTCCTGCTGTCATCGAAATTTTTCTATCAAAATTTCTCGGATTGATTTGTACTGGTTTTCCCCATCCAAATCCAGCAGTTAATAATAGAATTGAGCCAATAGGGTCTAAATGATGCAAAGGATTTAATGTTAACCTTCCCTGCATTCTTGGTGTATCATCACCTAATTTATCTGCTGCAAAAGCATGTGCAAATTCATGAAATGTAATAGCTATTAAAACTCCTGGAATTGTCAATACAAGTCCAAGTAATCTTTCAGGACTCGTTAATAAACTACTAAGTCCAAATAATAAAAGTACCCCTAATATAATCCAAATTACTCTATTATCAAATTGAAACAATATTCATTCTCCTTTCAAATTAACACTAATTCAATGGTTTCATTGTTGGGAATAGTAAAACATCTCTTATAGATGCTGCATCTGTAAGAAGCATTACCAATCTATCGATTCCTATTCCTTCGCCACCTGTTGGTGGTAAACCATATTCAAGCGCATTAATAAAGTCTTCATCCATCATTCCTGCTTCATCATCACCATTTTCTCTTGCTCTTATTTCTTCTTTAAATCTTTCATATTGATCTATTGGATCATTTAATTCAGAAAAGGCATTCCCATATTCCCTTCCTTCGACAAAAGCTTCAAATCTCTGCGTTAGCCTTGGATCGTAATCACATTTTTTGGCAAGTGGTGATATTTCTATTGGATAATCATATATAAATGTTGGTTGGACTAAAGTTTTTTCTACGTATTCCTCAAAGAATAAACTAATTACATTTCCTCTTGTTTCTTTTCCCTTTGGAATTTCTATATTCTTTTCTTTAGCCAAAGCTACTGCTTCTTCATCTGTTTCAATAGTATTAAAGTCAATTCCTGTAACTTCTTTTATACTGTCTATCATACTGATTCTTTTCCATTTTCCCCCAAGCTCAATTTCTGTTCCTTGGTAAGTTATTTTGGTTGTTCCACAAACTTTCATAGCACATCTTTGGAATATCTCTTCCGTAATGTCCATCATATCATTATAATTTTCATATGCTGCATAGAATTCAATTGATGTAAATTCAGGATTATGTCTTATGTCCATTCCTTCATTTCTAAATATTCTGCCTATTTCATATACTTTATCAAATCCACCAACAATTAATCTTTTTAAATTTAATTCTGTAGCTATTCTTAAATACATATCAATATCTAATGTATTATGATGTGTAATAAATGGTCTTGCAGTAGCTCCTCCTGATATGGTATTTAATATAGGAGTTTCTACTTCCAAGTAGCCTTTTTCATTCAATATATTTCTTACTTCATTAATAATTTGTGTTCTTTTGATAAATGTCTCTTTTACTTCAGGATTAACAATTAAGTCTACATATCTTTGTCTATATCTTAAATCTGTATCTTTTAACCCATGGAATTTTTCTGGCAAAGGTCTTAAAGATTTAGCAAGCAATGTAATTTTCTTAGCATGCACTGAAATTTCTTCTGTCCTTGTTTTAAATACAAATCCTGTAATTCCAACAATATCCCCAACATCATAGGTTTTAAATTCTTTATAATTTTCTTCTCCTAAATCATTGGTGCTAACATAACATTGAATTTTTCCTTGTTCATCTTGAATATGGCAAAAAGAAGCTTTTCCCATAATTCTTTTTGCCATTATTCTTCCAGCAATTGTAACATCCTTTTGTTCTAAAGCTTCATAATTATCTTTTATTTCTTGACTACTATGTGTTTTATTAAATTTTGTAATTGCAAATGGGTCTTTACCCTGTTTTTGTAATTCTTCAAGTTTTTCTCTCCTAATTTTTATCAAATGATTCATATCAAGTTCTTGATTTTCTTCATCCATATTTTTCATCCTTTCACATCGCAATTTCATTTTTATATTATATCTTAAATCCCTTATTTTGTAAATAGTTCTGTGCTTTTAGGCGGTGGTAATTGTAATTTTTTTTCTTTTGTTGGTAAGAATTTTTCTATTTTCTTTTTCCATTTTTCAAACCACAATTTAACTTTATTTTTTCTCGTAATTCCTATAATTTTTTCCATCTTAATTAAATTTTCTTCTGTTATACTATCATAACAAATATGAGCATTTTCAATATTTTGTGGCAAATGCTGTTTTCTAGTAAAAATATCTAAGTCTTTTATAAAATCTTTATCTGAGTTTAAAAAATATTTTATATTTTTCCCTTGCCAAATCCTCTCTTTATCCCAAACTATGTCTATATTATACCATTTATAATTTATTTCTACTTGTAAATATGTATAATTTGTATTGTTTTCTAATACATATTGGCTTGCTATTATTTTGCATGGTATTTCTAGTTGATTCATCAATAGTTGAAAGGTTTTTAAAAAATTTCTATAAAGTGGATTTTCTTGTTGTAAAACAATTTCATAAATAGCCCTTAATTTTTCTAGATTGTTCCACTCTGGTTTCATTTGTTCTATTATTTTTTTCATTTTCAATTTTAGATTTTGGTAGTCATCATAAGAATACAACTGATTTTCGAAGTAAAAATTTATCTTGTCCGTTATCTGAAGCATCTCTAATTTTGTACATAAAGTTTCTTTTAAATCAAAAAAAGAATTTTCCATGAGTTCTATTAGTATAGTCTCTTTATTGTAGTTTATTAATTCTGCAATGCTAGGTGTAGAAATTAAATTTTCTAAAATTGTTTGTGTATTTTCTACTGTCTCAATATTTAAAAAAATGCCTTTTTCCTGTTCTAGATTAAAGAAATCAATTGTTTCTTTGTTTTCTTTCGAATTTTTAATTCTTATTTTTAACTTTACTTTTTCTATATTTTTTCTATGAAGTATATTCAAATATAGTTCTTTAATAAAGTCATAATTCTCTATAGATTCAAAACTGACATATAGTTTTGATAAAGAATTACATTTCTCTAAAATTTCAGTATGAATAATGTTTTCAAACCCTGTTAATTCTAAAATTTTTATTTGCTTTAAATTTTCTATTTTTTGTAAATCTAAATTTATTTTATCCCTTTGTTCTGTACAATATAACTTTAATGTCGTTAATTTAGGAAATTGTTTTATATCCTCTAATATATCCTCTATTCTATCCTCTTTTTCTAAATTCAAAAAAACATCTGTTATTTCTGTGTTTGTTTTTAATTTTGCATTGACTTGTCTTTCTAATTTTGAATTTCTACAAAGCATATGTTCTCACCCATCTTTTGTGTATATTTGCCATTATATTATCATACTTTTTATGGATTGTAAACATTTTTTGTTTTCAAAAAAATTGCGTTAAACAAAAAAACTGGAAAAGTTTTACTTTTCCAGCAAGCTTGGTGACCCGTACGGGAATCGAACCCATGATTCAGCCTTGAGAGGGCTGCGTCTTAACCGCTTGACCAACGGGCCATTTATTTATTATGTCTCAATGTTTTATATTATAACATATTTTTCTTTAAGAGAAAAGACTTTTTCATAATTTCTTCTAATCTTTCTTCTTGTTTTGTTAAATATAAATAACCAATTAGTCCCTCATAAGCTGTTGCATACATATAATCTTCTATTTCTGCATTTTTAGGAACATGATGATTTTTTGTATTTCTTGCTCTTCTTACAATTTCTTTTTCGTCTTCTGTTAGCTCTTCCACAATTTCTTTTAAGATTTTTGCTTGTTCTGATGCTTTAACATATTTTATACTCTCTAAATGCAACTTATGCGGTTTTAAATTTGTTTGCTTAATTAAATTTTCTCTAATATATAATTCATATACAGCATCTCCTATATATGCCCATATCAATGGTGACATTGTATTAATTTCTGTTTCATTTTTATCCTCTAATTTCATTTTTTTGTTAATCCTTTCTCTTATACAAATCAAATTCAAATACAATTATTTCTTATACTTCTACTCTTTCTAATGTAATTCTTCCTAGTTTTCCCATTCTAAAATCATCTAGAATAATATTTGCCACTTTTTCTTCATCAATTATTCCACCAGCGACAAGGGCTCCCCTCTTTTTACCGATTATTTGCATCAATTCTAAAATAGTAATATCTTTCATTTCGTCTTCTTTTAATTTATATCTTTCCACTAAATTGACTTTATAATTCTGAAATAGCTCTGTTAAAAGTCTATAAGCCACTTCTTGTTTATCAATTATTTCATCTTTGATCGTTCCTGTATAAGCCAAATGTAATGCACATTTATCTTCAAATTTTGGCCATAGTACTCCTGGTGTATCTAATAATTCAATCTGTTCATCAATACGAATCCATTTTTTTTGTTTTGTTACTCCTGGCTTATTTCCCACTTCTGCAGAGGATTTTCTTGTTATTCTATTAATAAAAGAAGATTTTCCTACATTAGGAATTCCAATCACCATAATTCTGATATTCTTTTTAATTCTTCCTTTTTCTGCTTGTATCGCCAAATCATTTGAACAGATATCTTTTATTTTTTTTAGTACATTTGCTATTCCTTCTCCAGTATTTGAATTGATTGGTAAAGCTATTTTATTTTGTTTTTGCCAATATTGAATCCATTTTTTTGTCTCTATTTCTGATGCTAAGTCACTTTTATTTAATAATAAAATCTTTTTCTTCTTTTTTGTTAATTCTTTTATATCTGGATTTTGACTAGAGTACGGAATTCGAGCATCTAAAACTTCAACAACAACATCTACTAATTTTAAATCTTCTATGATTTGTTTTTTCGTTTTTGCTATATGTCCGCGGATACCAATTTATATTTAAATTATCACTCATTTTTTTCACTTTCTTCTTTATATTTTATTTTATTAAATTCTTTTCTACTATGTTAAGATTTTAATAACATTATATATGATAACACAAAAGCAAGTAGTTTTCAATCAACTACTTGTTTTACATTTTTCTATATTATAATCTTTCCAAAACTTACTGTATCTTATAATTATTTTTATCTGCCCTTTCATCTAATTGCCTATCATAATCTTTATTTTTATAAAACCAGTCTGTTAGCTTATTGCTTCTTGAACTTGTTCTCGTCTTGTCTAATAATATATCAATAAAAATTATAGTTGGCAAGATTAATCCTATTGCTGATATAACCACTTTTGTTATAACTGTTATATCTGAACTTCCATCTAGTAATTGCACAAAAGGATCATACGCAGACATACCAAAATATATCCAATATGTTAATAAATAGATTATTCCTCCAGGTACACTTCTTTTAAAAATCAAAATAATAGATACAATTGTTAAAAATAGAAGCCCTACTTCCGTTGTAAAATTGTATGGAGTATCTATAAAATCAATTCCCATAGAATACATTAGACACGTTACTACTCTAAATCCCCAGAATATAACAGCAATAAAAGCTAATAGCCAGCTCATTAAACTTTTCATTTTTAACACCTCTTTTAAATGCTCGTAAACAAAAGTAGAGCATGCCAAACACTCCACCTTAAAGTATTTATCATGCCCTTCTTATTTTATTCTTCTTCAAAATTAAATTCATCTTTAAATTTTTCTTTAAAAATTTCAAATACTTTATTTAGCACATCTTCATCATCAACACTAACATATGATTCTTCATCTTCAGAATCTGTATCTTCTACCTTCAAAATAACAACTTCTCCCTCTTCTTCAGAGTCTTCTTCATTCATTGGTAAAAGTACAACATATTCTTCATTTTCATAATCAATTAAATCTAAAAATTCAAACTGTACTTCATTTCCATTTTCATCATTTAAAATAATAGTATTGTCTAATTCTTCGTCAAATTCTGGTGTATTATTATTTTCGTCCATCTTTATTTCTCCTTTCAAATAAAAAATATGGATACAATATATTCTTTAATATTGTAATCAATTTTCCCTTATCATATACTATTGCTTTTCTTTTTTCAAGTTTTTTTCTAATTTTTATTTATTTTTTTTAAAAATGTTTCCAATATATATACAGCTGCTAAGGTATCAACAATTTCTTTCTTTTTCTTTTTGTTGATGTCTAAAAAGTTCATTGTTCTATGTGCTTCCACTGTAGTAAGTCTTTCATCAACTGTTTCTATTGTAACTTTATTAAATTTACATTTCATTTTATGTATAAAATTTTTGGTAAGTTCTGTTCTTTTATTTATTCCACCGTCTAAATGATATGGCATACCTATTACAATAATATCAACATTATATTGTTCTATTATTGTTGCCAATTCCTTTAGCACTTGTTTATCACTTACGTTTTCAATTGTTTTTAATCCCTGTGCTGTTATTCCTAGCTCGTCCGAAACTGCTAAACCGGATTCTAGCATCACCATAATCAATACTTAAAATTCTCATTTTATTCTTCTAATCCTATATAACTTTTTACAAGTTTTTCTAATAATTCATCTCTTTCAATTAGACGAATTAGATTTCTAGCATCATTATGGCTTGTAATATATGTTGGGTCACCAGACAAAATATATCCAACAATTTGATTAATAGGATTATATCCTTTTTCTACAAGAGCCTGATAAACTTCTTTTAAAATCTCTCTTGCTCTTATACTTTTATCTTTTTCAATTCTAAAACTCATTGTCTTATCAATTGCCATAATATACCTCCTTAAATATAATTAATATCATTTTCTTTTTTATCTGCTGTATCTAAATATTCTTCCAATTTTTTTGTTACTTCTTCTAATCCAGTTCCTTTGTAATAAACAGATGTCGCAAAATTCACTTTTGGTTTTATAAATTTTTTTTCATTCTTTTTTGATTTTGTTGTTGCAAATCTTGTTACATCAACCTGTAATTCTTCAATATAATTTTTAATATCTTTAATAAATCCTGTAACAGCTTCTGGTTCTACTCCAGAGAAAACAATTACAAATTTTGGTCCCATATACCTTACGTAAACATATTCTGAGCTGATGCTTGATTTTACAATATTACTTACTTCTACTAAAGTCTTATTTCCAGCTTCTCTACAAATTTCTTTATTAATCTCCTCTAAATTGGTAATTTTAAACATACAAACCGTAGATTTAGGGTATTTATCTATCGTTTGTTTTCCTTTACCATATAGATATTCAGCTGAATACAAGCCTGTAAATTTATCAGTTCTTGCAATATTTTCTAGTGTATTTTGATAATTTATAGTTTTTAAAATGGCAATAATATTTTCTCTTACAATTTCTAATACATTCGTATCCAAATTATCAAAAGCATGTGGTTCTCCACTTTCAATAATCCAATAACCTATATAAATATTGTCAATATAAAGAGGGAAAAATATTGCAGACTTAGCTCTTTCAAATTCCATTTTCTGATAAGGAAGTCTTTCTCCTTCTTTTTCAACTGTAATATATTTTGGTGCTGTACTTGTAATACTGTCTTTAAATATTTCCTCTGTATGTAAATTTTTTAAAGTATCCCAATGTTTAGAGTCTACATTACATGCCTTAATCATATATTCTGCTCCATTAAATACCACAATCGTTGAATATTTAATATTATATCTTCTTATTAAAATGTCATTAACTTTTTTAATCTTTTCATCAACTGTAATATCTTCACCAACAACATTCATAAAGTCTTGCACAATATTTAAACTTTTTACCTGATCATTTATGTTACTAAAACTTTTTACTTTTTTCGCGATTAGTGCATTATATATTACTAAAGCAAAAATTATGACTACTAAAATTGTTATTGCTCCTATTACCAAAATATTTCACCCCTTATTTTATATCTTTTATCTTAATACTTATTCCTCATTTGCTGTAACGTATTATCCATGTTTGAATTAAATTTAGTTCCACTATATTTATTATAATTTGGTTTACTATAATTTTGTTTTTTGTAAGATGAATATACTGGATATACTAAATTTCCAAATTCTTTTAATGCTTCATTAAATGATTTCGTGTAATCTCTCGTTGAAATATCACAGATTACAATTCCTTCTAAATAATTTCGATATACATCTTCATCAAATGGAATCGTAACATACTTAATTCTATCTTTATTAAATAATTCTGTCATAAATGACATAGCAGGATCATTATAAGATGACATACCACCAATCAATAATTTCTCACTTAAATTTTTCATTTTTTGGTATTTATTAATAACAATTCTTAATTTTTGTTCTTCTAATATACCATTTGTCTTTAAATCTCTTAAAAAAGCAGTAAATGGTTGAATTGTTAATATATCCATGCTTTGTACCATATAAATTTCATCACTATATTTAAAATATTCCTGTGGTGTATTAAAGTCTGAATCAATTAAGACTAAACTGTAATGATTTGATAAGGTTTGCAATACTTTATCAGGAGAAATTTGACCTACATCTTCCCCCGGTAATGATGTATAAACTGTTAAACTATTATTTACCTGTATTCCTTTTGTATTTCCAGCATCTAATTCTCTCATAGAATTAGATGCAATTTGTCTCAATTGTTCTTCGTTTTTTGTAAAAATATAATAAGCATTTTTATTGGTCGTTAAATCTAAAATTGCCGTGTTAACTCCCATAGCTGAATACATTAATCCTAAGTTATTTACTAAAAATGAAGTTCCATTTTTGCTTGTTCCAACAAAAATATTAATTTTACTATTACTTCTATTAATAAATGTTTGATTTTCTGTAGTGTTTATATCTTCCGTTACATTCCCTAAAATAGAATTTGTAAAATTTGATTGATTTTGTTGAACTATTGTAGGTTCTTCTTCTACTTCCTCTTTGTCTTCTTCCATATCAAATAAATTAATAGGATTTTCCTCTGGCTCTTGTGAAAATGTACGAATTGGCTCCTCTTCCTCTTCTGGTTCTTCCTGAATATCAAAAAGATTAATTGGTTCTTCTTCAGCAGTTTCTTGTTTTTTAGGTCTTCCTCTTCCTCTCTTTGGTTGTGGTAATATATCTACTTGTTCAACTGTTTCTATTTTTTTAGGTCTACCTCTTCCCCTTTTTACTGGCTTTTCTTCAATTAATTCAGGCTCTTCGATACTTTGTACCTTTTCCATTTGTGGTTCCGGATTGCTTTGTAATTTTACCGGTTTTGCTGTATTCATGGCAGATGGTATTACTACTGGATTTTCTAAATTTGTTGGTTGAATTTTAGTTTCGAAAGCATCTAATGCCATCTCTTCCTTTTTATTTTTGTTTTTTGTCTGATTTTTAACGGTTGTTCCATATTTTACAGTTTGCTTTTTAGTTGATGATTTTGTTGTCATAATTTCTTGATATTTAGGTGATTCGGCTTCTAGAACTGCTTTTACATTTAAAGGTAAAAATTTTGCAATTACTTTTAACTGTGAATCTGTATATTGAGCAGCAATATTATTGAAACTATCTACATATCTATCTGTATTTTTTCCTAATCGTTTATAATGTGCTAATATATTCTGTATTTCAATCTCGCTAACATCGCTTTCACTTTCCGTTTGATATGTTACATCATCAACTTCTATCCTATAATATTGTTTTGCTTCTTTTTTGCTTCTAGGCATATAAATAAGTCTACAAACTTCATCGATGCTTCTATCTTGACCTATAATAGCACTATAAATTCCTATTCCAAATAATTTTACCAATATTCCATCTGATTTAGATCGTCTATCTGTACAAATTAAAATAATAGGAATATCATTTCCACTATTATCTGTTGCTTCATCGCTTATTTTATCTAATTTTTCAAATAAAAATTTATCTATAATATCATAGTTATTATTTGCAAATGGTTCTAAATCTTCACTAATTACTATTCTATCATAAGTTTTATCTTTTTGTAATTCTTTTAAAATAGCATTAAAATAATAAACATTTTTATAAGATATTACTTCTTTGTAATCCTTTTGATATTTTTTTAAAATTGATTCAGATATATTTTCATTATTAACTGCAAATAAAACTTTCATTTGTTAACTCCTCCAACCTCTCATAACTAATGCAAAGATAAGTGGTAAAATCTGGCAAATAACTAATATTGTAATAAATGCAATGATAAGCCCAAAACCTTTATCTCTTACATCTAATCTTCTAATACCAATAACATATTGATATATAGCACTAATTGCAATTCCTACAAAACAAAATGGTATACTATATATTCTAACTTTGTCTAATATATATGCTGTCATTCCATATGATTCATTTCCGTAAAGTTCTGTATATTCTTGCAATTCTCTTTCTGCATTTTCCTTTATCTCAATAATTTCTCCCTCATTTACTCCTGGTAGAGTTTGATTTTCTGAATTTGCATATACAACTGTCATACTAATAAGAGTCATTGCAATGAAAAAACATACTAGTATTTTTTTCATTTTAAGAAAATCCTCCTTTTTTGATTATTTTACCATAATTATTTATGATTTCATTTTTTACGTTTAATTTTTCTACTTATATATCATACAATAATATCTTGAAAATAGCAAGGAATATTCCTATTTTTTTTCATTTATTCTATAAATTATCATATAATTGTTTCATATGTTGATAAACAGAATTAGCCCAATTATCATCTGAAGCATATTTCTTATTTACATCACTAATAGTAGAACCATTATAATAAACTCCTGAGGCAATTTCTCCATCATATATTTTTGTACCCGCAGGATTTAAATAATATTTTACTAAAGCTCTTGCTACCAAATCTATACTCTCTGCATAACTTGCAAATTCATAAGCTCCTCCATAAGGATTTGCATCTTTTGCCCCATATCCAAATAAATTTCGTTTATTTATTGCTATAGAAGATGTTCCCCAATTGCTTTCATGAATAGCAATTGATGCTAAAAATACACCATTTATTTTATATTGTTTTTCCGCATAATAAAAATATTGTGCATTATTTTCGAAAATTCTGTTTGTATCTCTTTCTTGATTAGCAAGAATTTTTTTAAATTGCTCTAAAGATAATCCACTTGGCTTATTAACATCCATTTCAAAGCTTAATCTCGAAATCAAGTCAGCTCTAGATAAACCTTCTTCATATTCTTCATTTACATTCGGATTAATATATGTTAAAGAATCAGCTAAAGCATACCCTTCCTTGCTACCACAAGATATTTTATACCATTTATCCCCTTTTTCTAATAATGTAACTGCTGTATTTTGATAAAGGGTTGTTATTTTCTCTGCATTTTCATCTTTTTCTCTTCTAACACTTAAGCTATTGGAGGCAACATATAAAGTATCTCCTTCTTTTATTTGATAATTGCTTCTATATTTTGAAGAACCAGTTACAACAATTTTATTAATAGGTGCCTTAATAATTTTATCCGATATTTTCTCTTCACTTATTATTTCTCCATTTTCATATGTCTTTTTAATTGTTATTTTTTGTATTCCTGTTCTTCCCTCTTGTTTTATTTGTATCATGCCTTTGGGCAATGTCTCATCAGTTTCATATAGGGTAATATACTCTAATTCAATTTCTTCTTCAAAAATTTCAATATTTTGATCCTCTTCTTCTTGTTCTTCCATATTTTGTGCTAATTTTTCAGGTGTAAAATCAAAATCAAATTGGTCTACATTTACTTCTTGCCCTGCATAAACCCTATTATTTACAATTTGTTTAATTGCCATTATGGAAACACATAAAAAAATAGTAGCTACAAGAGGTATCACTATTTTTTGATATTTAACTGTCTTTTTTCTTGTTTTTCGTTTTCTTGTTCTCATTTGTAATCACCTAATTTTATTGTAATATTAATATCTAAATTTGTCAAACTTTTTTATCTAAATTCGTCTAAAAAATGTTGAAACTGCTATTTCAATTTCAACATCAAATTACAATAGTTTTCTGGTAAATTATAATTGAATTTTTAAGTTATATGCTGTATACTTATAAAAAGAGACTATTTTAAAATATGGAGGATAATGTGAGTACAATGATAGAACAGTTTGGTTTATATTTGAATAATAATTGTTACTTAATATATAAAAATACTCTAAATATTGAATACATAAAAAATAATATTGATTCAAACACATCCATTATCTATTTTGATAATAAATTTTCTTTAGGCGACTCACTTCTTAATGAGCTTGATAATAATGTGTTTGACAAATTAATTATAATTAAAAATTTCAAGAATAGAGTTAGAAAAAAAAGATTATTTCATAGAAAGTATTTTTTTAAAGGAGCTCTAGAACATGTAAAAAAAAGAATTTTTATCATTATATCCCTACCAGACAAATATAATGAATATAAAAAATTAATTAAAAATTTAATTAATTTGCGAAAAATTTGTCTTAAATTAAATATTGAATGGGAAAATTTGATGGATGATCATAATATTGTGGGATATATTGTAGGACAAGATTCCAAGTATATTCAGGATATCGTAAACGCTTTTCGTGTTTTATTGTTAAATGACCAAAAACAACAATATGAATTTATTTATGATATTACTTGTCAATATTTAGATTCTCAGTTCAAAAATAAAAACCTTTGTGATTTTAGAAATGATCAATGTATTGCAAATCGTAATAAAACTACATCACATTGTGATATGGGGTGTTGTTACTCATTTGAATATGCACATTTTTGGGAACCAACATTTATAAAAAATGTAAAACTTTGTAACCATTTTCATAATAAATCTTGTTCAACAGCCTGCATTTCATGCAAGATGTTTACTTGTAAAGACTTAAGGAAAAATAATATTTACTTTAAAATAAATAACTTATTATTGTTAGATTGTTTCTTCGACAAAAAACAGCATTTAGTTCTAAAATACAATTTTTTTAAAACAAGGGAACAAATAATAGACAAATTATTGGAAAACACTACTAGCCCTTATTTGATTTATTATTTAAATAATAATTATAGAATAAAATAAAGAAGGTTTAACCTTCTTTATTTTATGATTTAGCATTGAATTTAAGTCTTTGAGTAAGTGTTGACAATTCCTCACGATAAAAAGCTAAAATATTCATATTGTGATACTTTCCATTAAAATATCTGTGTTCTTTCAAAATTCCTTCTATTTTAAATCCAGCATTTTGCAAAAATTTCATGCTTGCCTTATTATATTCATATACTGTACAATAGATTTTTCTAATAGGGTAATAATTAAATAGATAGTTTAAAAAAATAATTCCAGCTTCTGCCCCAAAAACATCATTTCTTTCTTTTTCTTCTATAAAAATAGCAATATAAAGATAATTGTTTTGCGGATTATAATCATAACTATATATAAAACCAACGGGAATTTGCTTTTTAACATTTATTATTATCATAAATTCATGGTACATATAGTTTAATTTCTTTTTTATTTCGTCCCATAATTTTTTTTTGGATTCAATATTCAAATTGTTTGTAAATAAATGTCTGGAATTATAATCTTGATAAAAGTCATATATGTAATCAAAATACTTATCCTCATATTTTACTAATTTTACATTTTTCCATTTTAAATAATCACCATTCATATTTAATATCCTTTACTAAAATCTTTCGAATATAAAGCTAGAATATATTTATCACAATAATCTCCATTAAAAAAATAATCTTTTTTTAAATTAGCTTCCAATTTAAATCCTATTTCCTTAAAATCTTTCATTATTTTCATATTATAACTACTACCTTCATAATATATCTTCCTTATGGGAAAACATGTAAATATGTAATTAAAAAAAATGTTACAAGCTTCTAAAATAATTGAACTATTATAATCATCGTTAAAATCAATTCCCATAAATAGATAATCATCTATTTTATTATAGTCATAACTATATATATATCCAAGTACCTGCTCATTAGTCATGGATTGTATCACCAATTCAGTATGTATATTTTTTAGTTTTGTATTAAAATGGATAAAATAGTTATTATATTCATCATATGGAGAAAGTCTGACAAATTGTCCTGTTAGAGATAAATTACTCATATAACAAACCTACCTTTCATCTGGTCTGCAAGGGCTACATGGGCTACATGGATTACAATCAGGATAACAATCGTCTCTATCCCATTCTGATGGTCTGCAAGGGCTACATGGGCTACATGGACTACAATCAGGATAGCAATCATCTCTATCCCATTCTGATGGCCTACAAGGGCTACATGGGCTACATGGATTACAATCAGGATAACACCCTTGCTCATCTAAGTCATCGTTTTTGTTGGTGTGTTCCCCAAGCATAAATCTTTTTTTCTTTAAATTAGGTGTCACACAAAATATTAATGGTTTTTTAGCTTCTTTCATTTCTTCTGCATCAAATGTGCCTACTCCTTCAATCATACTTAAACCTCCTTTTCTTTTATATCTCTTTATTTTATTTCTTTTGTTATATCTTCAATATTTTCCCATAATCCAGTATAAGGATCATAACAGCATCGAGGATATTTAGAATAAGTATCTCCATTTATTCCCTTTGCTATAGGTCTACAATCATGGCAACAATATCGAAATTCACAATCTTTACAAACTTCTATGTCATCTTTGGTAATAGACCATTTGTTTATAATTTTCTTTTCTATTTGTTCAAAAGAATTTTTTCTAATATTTCCAACGACTTCATCTCTTGCAAAAATACAAGGTATAATATCTCCAGTAGCAGTTATTGCTATTTTTCCATTCCAACAAGAATTATAAAAGAAATTTTCTTTAAAAGATTCCTTTGAAGTCCAAAATACTGGTTCCATATTATAACGTGATTTTAACGTTTCTGTATTTAAAATAGTATGTGTGGAAATGGTGTTAACACAACTTGGTCTAATCACATCATAGCCGGAATATTTATGACCCGTTGAAATTATAAATTTTTTTATATTTTTTATATAATCTTCATTTTCCCTCATTATAACAACTGCTATCTTTGTGGGAATTTTATATTTTGATAATAATAGTAAGGCATTCTTTGTTTTTTCAAAACTACCCTTATGTTGTGTAATTTTATCATGAATTTCAGAATTGTGTCCATATACAGAGACTCTAATATTACAATTTGCTTTTTTTAAAAGTAATATATTATTCTCGTCAATTAAAGTTGCATTTGTAAAAATATCAACTCTATCCATACCTTTTGCATGAGCATATTCCACTAATTCAAAAAAATCATTGTAAACAATAGGTTCTCCACCTATAAATTGTATATCTTTGCATTTTAGTTCAATTAATTTATCAATAATTTTTTTCCATTCACTTGTCGTAAGCAATTCTTCATTTTTAGTTGATGGTTTTCCAAATTCACCATAGCAATGTATACAATTTAAATTACAACGATCTGTTATTTCAAGCCAAGCATAACTTAATTTTGATTTAGGCTTTTCTTTTAATGTTCTGTTATAATTAAAATCATTTTTTGATGTTAATAATTTTAATTGTTTTAATTTTTGAATATACTCCATTCCATACTCATCAAATACAGAGTTTTCATTTTCAATATACTTTTCTAATATTTTTTTTGCAATTTCGTTAACAACATATATCTTTTTTTCATTCAAATCATAAATTGCAGCATTTTTAAATCCTTTTACAAAATATACATTTTCGTTTAATCTCATATTTCTAACTTCCTTAATAATATTTTTAAAATATTAAATTTAATGAAGAAATTATAGCACAATTAACATAAAAAATCAATAATATTTAATTATTTTCTATTTTCTGTCAAAACGAATTTTAGCCTAAAAATTTACATATTTCGTCTAAAAAATGTTGAAACTGCTATTCCAATTTCAACATCAAATTACATTAAAACGCATTTGCTTTATTGTCCATCAAGTTTTGTTTCATCTCTGTTATTACTTTTTCAATTTTAATTTTATTTATTTTCATTTAGATTGCAAAAGGCTAATAAATCAAAAATAGCAATACCTTAAAATTAATCAAAGCATTGCTATTACTGGTGCCTAGACGCGGAATCGAACCACGGACACGGGGATTTTCAGTCCCCTGCTCTACCAACTGAGCTATCTAGGCTTAAAAATGGCGACCTGGAACGGGCTCGAACCGTCGACCTCTAGCGTGACAGGCTAGCGTTCTAACCAACTGAACTACCAGGCCAAAAAAAATGGTGGGCGCAATAGGGCTCGAACCTATGACCCCCTGCTTGTAAGGCAGATGCTCTACCAGCTGAGCTATGCGCCC
>CALXRW010000011.1 GCA_944390965.1 uncultured Clostridia bacterium | reverse complement strand
TCGTACATTAAGAGTTGGTGTAAGACTAATTTCTATTTATATATTTGAGACTTGCTTTTACTTTTTCACTTCTCGTAAAAAAATTCAACTTAATAAAATGTAAGAACAGATGACTTTTCTTGTAATTTGTGATACAATATATAAGATTAAACTAAAATTTTAGGGGGCATAAACAAGATGAATGATACCATTACTATAAAGGGTGCAAAAGAACATAATTTAAAAAATATTAGTTTAGAGATTCCAAGAGATAAGTTAGTAGTAGTTACAGGATTATCTGGCTCTCGGAAAATCTTCTTTGGCTTTTGATACATTATATGCAGAAGGACAAAGAAGATATGTAGAAAGCCTGTCTTCTTATGCAAGACAATTTTTAGGTTTAATGGAAAAACCAGAAGTGGAATCTATTGAGGGACTTTCCCCAGCTATTTCTATTGACCAAAAAACAACATCAAGAAATCCACGTTCTACTGTAGGAACTGTAACCGAAATTTATGATTATATTCGTTTGCTATATGCTAGAATTGGTGTGCCATATTGCCCAAACTGTGGTAAAAAAATAGAGAAACAAACCATAGACCAAATTGTAGATTCAGTTTTAGAATTAGAAGAAGGAACTAAAATACAAGTATTAGCACCAGTGGTTCGAGGTAGAAAAGGGGAGTATGTAAAGCTATTACAAGATTTCCAAAAAGAAGGTTTTGTTAGAGCAAGAATTGATGGTAATACAGTAGAAATAACAGACGATATTGATATTGACAGAAAGAAAAAACATTTTATTGATATTGTAGTAGATAGATTAGTAATTAAGCCTGATATTAGAAACCGCTTAGCAGAATCTATTGAAACGGCATTGAAGAATGCAAACAATCTTGTTTTAATTGATATTCCGGGAAAAGAAGAAAAATTGTTTAGCCAAAATTATGCATGCCCAGATTGTAATATCAGTTTTGAGGAATTAACACCTAGAATGTTTTCATTCAATAATCCATTAGGAGCTTGCCCAGAATGTATGGGTATTGGTTATTTAATGAAAATGGATGAAGACCTAATCATTCCAGATAGGAATAAAACTTTATATGATGGAGTAAAAGCTTTTGGAGCTAGTACAATGAAAAAATCTGAAACTATGGCAAAAATGTATTTCGAAAGCATTGCAAAACACTATGGAGTAGATATAAAAAAACCAATCAAAAAGCTTCCACGAGAATTTTTAGAAAAAATATTATATGGAACTGGAAATGAGAAAATTGATTTTGAATATACATCAGCTACAGGGGTAAGAAAATTTACTTCACCATTTGAAGGAGTAATTCCAACATTGCAAAGAAGATATAATGAAACAACATCGAGCGGAATGAAGGAATTTTATGAAATGTACATGAGCTATAGTCATTGCGAAAGTTGCCATGGCGCAAGATTAAAACCAACTAGTTTAGCTGTAAAAGTAGGAGATAAAAATATAATTGAACTAACGGATATGCCAATTACCCAAATAAAAGAATATATTAATTCTTTAAAACTTAGTAGAAAAGATGAAATGATTGCAGATCAAATTTTGAAAGAATTAAATAAAAGATTACAATTTTTAATGGATGTAGGATTAGAATATTTAACATTGTCTCGTTCTGCCGGAACCTTATCAGGAGGAGAAGCACAAAGAATTCGTTTAGCAACCCAAATTGGTTCAGGACTTACTGGCGTATTGTATATTTTAGATGAACCAAGTATTGGACTACATCAAAGAGATAATGAAAAATTATTGACAACATTAAAAAAACTAAGAGATTTAGGAAATACCTTAGTAGTAGTAGAACATGATGAAGATACTATGTATGCAGCAGATCAAGTTATTGACATTGGACCAGGAGCAGGAGTACATGGTGGAAATGTAGTAGCCCAAGGAACAGCAGAAGAAATTAAACTTGTTCCAGAGTCTATTACTGGACAATACTTAAGTGGAAAGAAAAAGATTTTAGTACCAATAAAACGAAGAAAATCAAATGGAAAATCCATAGAGATTATAGGTGCAACAGAACATAACTTAAAAAATGTCAATGTAAAAATACCATTAGGAGTATTTACATGCGTAACTGGAGTATCTGGCTCTGGGAAAAGCACCTTAATTAATGAAATTTTGTATAAATATATAGCAAGAGAATTAAATGGGTCTAATGAAAAACCGGGGAAATGTAAAGAAATTAAAGGATTGCAAAATATTGATAAAATTATTAATATTGACCAATCTCCAATTGGTAGAACGCCACGTTCTAATCCTGCTACTTATACAGGTGTATTTGATATGATAAGGGATATTTTTGCAGGAACCAATGAAGCAAAATTAAGAGGTTATCAAAAAGGAAGATTTAGCTTTAATGTTTCAGGTGGTAGATGCGAAGCTTGCCAAGGAGATGGAATTATTCGAATTGGAATGCATTTCTTACCAGATGTTTATGTACCTTGCGAGGTATGTAAAGGAAAAAGATACAATAGAGAAACATTAGAGGTAAAATATAAAGGAAAAACCATTGCAGATGTTTTAGATATGACAGTAGAAGAAGCGGTAGAATTTTTTAACCACATCCCAAGAATTAAACAAAAAATACAAACATTAAACGATGTAGGATTAGGGTATATAAAATTAGGACAACCTTCTACAACTTTATCTGGTGGAGAAGCACAAAGAATTAAATTAGCAACAGAACTTTCTAAAAAAGCAACAGGAAAGACACTTTATATTTTAGATGAACCAACAACAGGGTTACATATTGCAGATGTGCATAGGTTAATTGATATATTACAAAGATTAGTAGATACAGGAAATAGTATTATAGTGATTGAACATAATTTAGACCTAATTAAAACAGCAGATCATATTATAGATTTAGGACCAGAAGGCGGAAATAAAGGCGGAGAAGTAATTGCTATAGGAACCCCCGAACAAATTGTTAATAACGAAAAATCCTATACAGGGCAATTTTTGAAAAAATATTTGCAAATTATGTAAATTTATTATATAATACGCCCATGGAGGAAAATGTATGGGTGATATTAGGAAAGATTATATTGTTATTTTAGGAGCAAAAGGCAGTGAACGATTAAAAAGAAGAGAAGGAGAATTAAAAAACGAAGGTTATGAAGTTATAAAACAAGTGGATGATGAAGGTGGAGAGAAGCTAATTGCCAAAAGGAGTCAATTTGAGAAAGAAAGAGAATAGCAATTTGAAAAAGACAAAATAAGGTGGTATAATAGAATTGTATAACCTATGTGGTTATATAATTCTTATAAGGAGGTGTTGCATAAATGCAGCACGAAACCAACACCACGAACCTGTCAGATGTAATTTGTTTCTTTGGTACACCTAAAAGTGTACTTCAGCATGCAAATTCTCTAGACGGGTTTGAACCGGATCCTGAGCAGTTGGAACTCATTCGGAGAAGGGCCAACTGCCGTGGGGAGGAAAACTCGTGGGAGGCGTTAGTTTGCAGGCGTAAGCCTAAAAAGAGCTAATGCCCGAAAGCAGGAGATAGTGCAATTGCACCCTCCTGCTTTTGATTTTAGAAAAACTTATTTACTGCTGTTTTTCTTTTTGTTATTTTTTTGGTTGTTGTTATTATTTTCTTGATTTTGGCTATTGTTTTTGTTCTCCATGGATACTGCACCTCCTTGTATGACTAGTTTAACCGAAATAAAAGAAAAATATGTAAAATCATTGAGAAAATATATAAAATATAATATAATGCAACATATAATACAAAAAGAGGAGGCAAACCAAATGGAATATCAAAATCTTAAATTAGCAGAATTTCAAAAAAAGATAAAAGGGAAAAAGGTAGCAATCATAGGCCTTGGGGTAAGTAATATTCCTTTAATAGAGTATTTAAAAGAAATAGAAGCAGAAATCACAATATTTGATAAAAGAGAATTTGAAAAATTAGATACGATTGCAAAAGAAAAAATAGAAAAATATCAAATAAGAACAATTTTAGGCTCAGACAATTTAAAAGAGTTAAAAGGATTTGACTATATTTTTAGGAGCCCAAGTTGCAGGCCTGATTTGCCAGAGATTCAAGAAGAAGTAAACAGAGGAGCCATTCTAACTTCAGAAATAGAACAAGTAATGGAATTGTCACCATCAACCATAATTGGCATTACAGGAAGTGATGGGAAAACCACGACTACGAGCTTAATTTACGAGATTTTAAAACAAAAAGGATTTAATACCTATTTAGGAGGAAATATAGGAATTCCATTATTTACGAGAATAAAAGATATGAAACCAGAGGATGTAGTTGTCTTGGAATTGAGTAGTTTTCAATTAATGGATATGAAAGTAAGTCCACATATAGCAGTTATTACGAATATAACACCAAATCATTTAGATATCCATAAATCATACCAAGAATATATTGAAGCTAAAAAAAGAATTTTTGCTTTTCAAAATGTAAAAGATATTTTGGTATTAAATTATGATAATGATATTACAAGGGAAATGAAAAAAGAAGCAAAATCTAGGGTGATATTTTTTAGTGGAAGAGAAAAACTAAAAGATGGTTACATTGTAGATGATGATATGATAAAATATTGTAATCAGGGCTTAAGAAGACATTTGCTAAAAACGAAAGATATTTATATTAGAGGAAAACACAATTATGAGAATATAGCAGCAGCAATGGCTGCAACCTCTAGTTTAGTAGATTTTGATACACAGATTAAAGCTGTTTCTAAATTCAAAGGGGTAGAACACCGATTAGAATTTGTAAGAGAAATAGATGAAGTAAAATGGTATAATGATTCCATTGGAACAAGTCCAACAAGAACTATTGCAGGTTTAAATGCCTTTGATGAAAATATTGTTTTAATTGCAGGAGGATATGACAAAAATTTAGACTATGAACCCCTTGCAAAACCAATTATTGAAAAGGTGAGTGATTTGATTTTAGTTGGAGCAACTTCAGAAAAAATTCAGAATGCAGTAAAAAGAGAATTAAAGGACCAGGAAAATGAAATTGACATTTATCGTTGTAAAACATTAGAAGAAGCAGTTAGAACAGCAAGAGAAATTGCAAAACCGAAAGACATTGTTTTATTTTCTCCAGCAAGCGCAAGCTTTGATATGTTCAAAAACTTTGAAGAAAGAGGAAAAAAATATAAAGAAATTGTAAATCAGCTAGTATAAAGTAACACTTTATTCCCTCCTGTCATATGATATAACATATTGAAAGGGAGGGAATTTTATGTATTATCAAAACTACGAGGATTATATGCAAAGTGTATTAGGTTATAGAAATGATATGAATTCTAATACATATCATATGCCAGAGGATTATTATCCAATGAATAATACAAATCATATGATCAATATGAATCAACCGACTCAACAGTTAGAAGATATGTATCCAGAAATTTATCGATTAGTTTATCCAATGATAAATAAAGCATGTAGTATGAATACGAAACCAGTAACAGAGGAAGTTGTAGAGGAAATAACGAATTCTGTATTTACTAGTATAGAAGCAAATATGGAAGCAGAAGTAAATGTAAAAATGGAATTAAGAAATGGTGATGTGAAAAATCCAAATGCGAAACCAGAAAAAATAAAAGAAACAAGAGCACCAAATAATACTTTACGAGATTTAATTAGAATATTAGTTATTAGAGAATTATTACGTAGGCATGGAAGACCGCCATTTCCAGGAAGACCTCCATTCCCGCCAGGGGGAAGACCACCATTTCCAGGAGGACCAGGAATGCCTCCACCACCTAGACCAAGAGAAATGAGAGACTATGATATGTATTATTAAATAACAGAGCTTTTCAGACAGAGGGACGGAGCTTTTGTCTTGAGCTTTTTTGAAAAAGCCTAAGACAAAAGCTCCGTCCCTCTGTCTGAATTTGTTTAGATAAAAGCTTTGCTTGTCTGAAGATTCTATAAAAAATTTATACCTAAAAAATATAATATCAGTAAATGAACAGGGTAGAAAAAATAAAGAAAATATTTCATTTTTTTACCTTGTTTATTTTGATATAAAAGAATTGGTAGGATAGCAGCAAATGTGCCAATAAATAAACAGATATAACGAATATCAAAATTAGAAGCTAATAAATTAGGCAAATATTTTAATAGGACAAGTAAAAAATAAGCAATAGAGGTGAAAACTTTGCTACTTTTAAAAAGGTAAAAAGCAAAAATAACAAGAATACCCCAGTAACCATAATCTACATGGAGCAATTCACCAAGGTATGCAATAGCACCAACTAGAGCTAACCCTATTACTTTTATTTTAATTTTATCATAAAGCAAAATTGCTAATAATCCTAAAAGCAAGGTAAAGAAAATATTTAAACTAAACTGGTTAGAAATAAGAGAAGTAAATAGAGTAAAAGGAATTTGAGAAAATACTGCAAAAATTCCCAATCGCAAAAAATATTTTTTAAGATCATGTGTATGTATATAACCTTCAGAAATTTGAAAAGCAAAAATAGGGAAGGCAAGCCTTCCTATATAGTTAAACCATGAAAAACCACCGAAAATAATATAACCACTATGATCTATAAGCATAGCAATACATGCAATTATTTTTAATACAAAACTCGTCATATCTTTTACTCCATTTATTTTAGAATTTCTTTTTTCTTATCCATTTTCCATTTTTTACATAAAGAACATGAATTACAAAATTGAATGCGATCATCAAAAATAAGTTCTAAAGTATGAATAAATTCATCTTTTTCCCCTATAGAATGAATTATGAGTTTTTTTGGAATTAATGTTAATAAAGTATTTAATACATAATCGTTTTTAGAAAAAGAGATATCAGATAGGTATTTTGCATTCAAAGAATTCATATCAATATCGATGGGAGTATTTAATTCATCAAAAAGAAAAGCCTCTTGTTTCTTATAAAATAAATGAACTTTATTTATTTTGCTTTCTCTTGAATGAATGTATATTTTTAATAAATTAACAAACTCATCATACTCACGTTCAACCAAAAAATGATCTACACATACATCAACAACATGATCTAATAATGTTAAATATTCTTTTAAGCGAAAATGTACAAAACCATCTAATATAAGAATTCTATTCTCTTTTAAATATTGAAAAACAGCAAGAAAAATATTAGCCTTTCTGGCAATCATATCTTTTTTTAATTCAGATATAGTTTCTTTGTAAATCTTAATTTTTTCACCATCAGAAAAGTAAAAATAATTGGCATTTAAAATGCTTTTAACTAGATTCGCTTCGTAAAATTCCACAATCATATCTGTTATATCATCTGCAATAATATGATAAAAAGAATCTGGGTTATTTCCAGTATAATGTACAGTAATATTTTTATATATTTTAAACTGCTTTATAGAAGCTAAAAAATGATTCAGTTTCCACTTTTTTAGTAGATAATTTAAAATATGTTCATTATTGGTTTTAACACATAAAGAGTATAACAATTAAAAATCCCCTTCCACGATATATGTATATTATCTACCGTATAGTGTATTTTATTCATGAAAAGGGGATTTGGAAACTTGTATTCCTTCTTTAAAAATAAATCATGTAATCAATAAAAGGGAAAATAGAATCTTTCTTTTCAATATCTTTTAAAAACACTTCATCTATAGTTCCTTTTTTTATTTCATAATATAATTTGGTAAAACGCCCAATATGATCTTTAATACGCTTCTTAGCATAATCTACCATAGTACCATTTGTGATAATAAATAACCAATCACTACTTTGGGCTAAAAGCAATTCTCTAGCACATTGATTTAAAGCTCTTTTTATTAATCCTTTTTTTTCGTTTGGATAAAGATGAGCCAATTCTACCATCCTATCTCCAGCTTTATGCAAATGCCTATGTACGTAATCGTTTGTGCTGTTTAACCAAACTTCACTATAGCCATTAGCACCCCAACTTGAAATACAAGGACTGGAAACTTGAATATTAGGGTATTGATCTATATATTCACCAGGTGTAATTAATTTAAAATTACAATCATCATAATAAATTTTTTTAAATAGAATATAAAGCCAATATGGACCTTCATACCACCAATGACCATATAATTCCGCATCATAAGGAGAAACAATTAAAGGGGGAACATCCATATATTGAGAAAGCTCTTGAATTTGTTTTACTCTACAATCCAAGAAATGTCCTGCTTGTTTTTCGGCAGAATCCATTGCCCAGCGTGGGTTATAATAATCTTTAAAATCCGTATTAGATGTAATACGATAATATTTAATACCTGTATGTACTCTTACTCCATTTTTCGCAATATAAGGTTTTATATAATCATAATCAACATCATAACCAATATCACGGTAAAATTCACGGTAATTATAATCACCAGGGTAGCCATTAATGGAACTCCAAACTTGGCGAGAAGTTTCAATATCTCTACCAAAAGCAACAATCCCACCAGGAGAAACAATAGGGGCAAAAGTTCCATAAATAGGAGTAGGGTCAGCATATAAAATACCATGAGATTCTGTAATAATATATTCAATACCAAATTCTTTTAAATATTGATCTGCTTGAGGCACATAACCACATTCTGGAAGCCAAATCCCTCTTGGAGGTTTTCCAAAATATTTTTCATAAGTTTGTACACCAACTGCAATTTGGGCTTTTACAGTTTTTTCATTTACGTAAAGAATTGGGAAATAGCCATGGGTTGCACCACAAGTAATAATTTCCAAAACGCCAATATCTTGAAAATATTTAAACCCTTCAATCAAATTACATTGATAAACATCTCTAAAAACTCTTAAGTCATTAGAATAACGGTCTAAATAATAATGTGATAGTTTATTTAAACGTTCATCAGAAGCTGTTCTTACAACTTCTTTTTTACATAGTTCAATGTGTGTTTTTAAATATTGAATATATCTTTTTTGTAACAATTTATTATCTAACATAGAAAGAAGAGGAGGGGTAAGAGACATGGTAATACGAAAATCTACCTTTTCCTCTTCTAATTTTTTAAAATTTTCTAATAATGGAATGTAAGTCTCAGAAATTGCCTCAAATAACCATTGCTCTTCTAAATAATCTTCACTTTCTGGGTGATGAATAAATGGTAAATGTGCATGTAATATGAAGCTTACATAACCTTTTATTTCTTTTGCCATAATACACCTCTTTTAAAATAAACCAGATGTTGGATTATTGGTTGTAATTTCGTCTTTGTAAAACTCACGATATAAATCATAAATATGATAAATTTTACCCATATTTCGAATAAAGGACATTGTGGCAATATTTTTAGCCTGTGTTTCTCCTGTTTTTACATTCCTAAAATAAACAACATTAGATTGTTTTTCTAATAAAACGTGATTATTTGGTGATTCAATTACATTAGAAGCTGTAATATATAAATAATTATTAGGAATTGTAATATTGGTATTTCTAGGTCTTCTACCAAGTTCAATATAATATTCACATTTGGTATCTCCTACATTTAAATACCAACAATTTGCAAAATCATTAATTTCAATTTCAAACACATAATCTTTTGTAATATTGTGAACAACAAGAACAGGTTTAGTGTCTTGAAAAAATGTTTCTCCATATTGTTTTAACAATTGATTTCTTTCTTCATCTGAAATATCCCAATAAACAAATAAAACAGAAGGAGTTTGTGCTAATAGTTTAATAACTGTTTCATTATATCTATATGGCAAATCATAGTATTCTAAAACAGGACTTTTCTTTTCAGCTACTTTTTTACGTGTAGTTTTTTGAGATGTAGTCGCTTTTTTGGTTGTTGCCTTAGATGGAGTTGTTTTTTTAGTTGTACTTTTTACATTTGTTTTCTTTGTTGAAGTCTTTTTAGATGAAGTGGTTTTAGTAGCTTTTTTTGCACGTGTTTTTTTCTCTTTCTCGTCTTTTACATTTGTTGTTTTTTTAGTAGTTTTCTTAACTTTTTCTATTTCTTTTGCCATTAGAAATGTCCTCCTTAGTTAAACGATAAATTTTTATATTATAGTATATCATAAAGAAAATAAATTCAATAGTAAATATGAAAAAAATAGAAAAATTTCCATTATTTTTTTCAAAAAAAGACAAAAAACTACTTGAAGAAAAAATATATTAATGTTAAACTAAAAATGAAAAATATTAATCAATTTATTATAACTAGAATAGAATAAAAAGGGGATTTATATATGGAAAGAAAAACAAAAATAGGAGTTGCTATCATTATTTTTCTAATCATCTTTAGTATCCAAATAGTTTCACTAGCGGATGTGGGAAGTTTTCAAAGATATGATAGTGGAAGTGATTGGGGAGGAAGCAGTTGGGATTACGACTTTGATTACGATTATGATTATGGTGGCTCTAGCTCTGGAAGTTTAGGATTTTTAAGCGGATTATTATTAGGTTCTGGTTCTGGAAGTATCTTTGGATGGATTATCATTATTGCAATTATTGTTTTTTCTGTTATCACAGCAAAAAAGAGAAAAACAAGAAGACCACCAATGTATATTCCAAGAGAAAGACCTGTATCACAACCGATAACGCCAAATTATAATGTAGAAGAAAAGGTAAAAACAGTTGACCCAATGTTTTCAGAAGAAAAATTTTTATCATGGGCAAAAACACTATTTGTAACACTACAAAACGCCTGGACCAAAAGAGATTGGTCAATTATTAGACCATTTGAAAGCAATGAATTATTTGCACAACATGCAAGACAATTACAAGAATATATAGATAATAATAAAATAAATGTAGTGGAAAGAATTGCTGTTAATTATGCAAGTTTATTTAGTTTTGAACAAGAAGGTGGGAAGGACATTCTAAAAATTACATTAAGAGCAACTATGAAAGATTATATTATCGATGCTACAACAAAAGAAGTGTTAGAGGGAGATAAAACAACAGATAGAGTTATGACATATCGTTTAACATTTGCAAGGAAAACCGGAATTTTAACAACAGAAGAGACGGGAAAAATAGAAACGAAAAACTGTCCAAACTGTGGAGCACCGTTAAAAGTAAATATGGCAGGAAAATGTGAATATTGTGACAGTATTGTAACAACAGAAGACCATGATTGGGTATTAACTAATTTAGAAGCAATTTAGTAAATTGAATCATTATTTATGAATGATTTATAATTAAATTTATATGTAGGGGACGGTGAAGACCGTCCCAAAGAAAAGGAGTGTATTTTTATGGGATTAATAAAAGCTGCAAAAGATGCAATAGGTTCAACACTTAAAGATCAATGGTTAGATTATATCAGTTGTGAGAATATGACAAATGATGTATTAATGGTAAAGAAAACAGAAGAAAATGGTATTATATCTAAAAAAAGTAGAATTATTGTAGCACCAGGGCAGGTGGCAGTTCTTTATGATAATGGGAAAGTATTAGATGCTACTGCAGAAGAAGGAACTTATTCTTATGATGAAAGTAGTTCGCCATCATTCTTCGCTGGTAATTTTGGACCAGTATTTAAAGAAATGTGGGAAAGATTTAAATTTGGTGGAGCAGTATCAAAGGAACAAGCTGTTTTCTTCTTTAATGTAAAAGAAATCATGGACAATAAATTTGGAACACCAAATCCAGTTCCTTATAAAGATTGGGGACATCCTATTTTTAACAGAGCAACAGGCAAATATGATTTGCCAATGAGGGTAGAAGTAAAATGTTTTGGAAAATATACATTTACAATAGATAATCCAGCCATATTTATGAGTAAATTAGCAGGAACAGCAGATATATATACAAAAGATATGTTAGTAGACCAAATGAAATCAGAAGTAATAGGAGCCTTTAGTAATGTTATGAATAGCCTTTGTGAAGACGAACATAAAATAGAGGTCTTATCATTACCAAATAAAACAGATGAAATTAAAGAGATTATGGATAAAGAAGTGTTTGATGCTCCTATTAGAGAAAGAGGTGTTAAACTAGTTTCTTTTGTAATTGAAAGTTTAACATTAGATGAAGAATCAGAAAAGAAAATAGATCAATATGAATTGGGTGGAGATGCATATCAACAAAAAGCAGTTCTTACAGAAGCATATGCCAATGCAGTGCAAAATGCAGCTAGTAATGAGGCAGGAAGTTTAAATGGCTTTATGGGAATTGGAATGATGAATATGACAAGTGGTGGTATGTTTGGACAAATGAATCAAGACACACAATCACAAATGCAAAATCAAACACAACAGGTACAAAACAACAAAACTGAACCACAAGAAAAATGGAAATGCAGTTGTGGAACTGAAAATGACGGTAAATTCTGCAAAGAATGTGGGAAGCCAAAAGAAAGAAGATGTCCAAAATGTGGAACCATAAATGAACCAGACACCAAGTTCTGTAAAGAATGTGGACAGAAATTAGATGAATAATAAAATAAGAAAAAGATGGGAATAATTCCTTTTAAATGGATTTTGTTCCTCTGACGAGCTGAACCCAAAAAGTGTCTAACTTTTTGGGTTCAGCTCGAGTTTATATAAGTTTTTGCGATATATAATGATATCTTTTAATAGTTAAAAGTAAAATTGTTATCATAATCGAAAAACTATGACAAATTTGAGATTTAAATTTGCAAAAGAAAAATGATAAGAAAAGTAGCTTGTAATCCATTTAGAATTATGGTAAAATGTAGCAGAATAGAAGGAGGAAACCATGGGATTTTTTGATAAATTAAAATCAGGTTTAGGGAAAACTAAGAATTCATTTGGTGAAAAAATCAGCAATGTTTTCAATAGTTTTAAAAAAATAGACGAAAATTTTTTAGAGGAATTGGAAGAAGTTTTAATTATGTCTGATATTGGAATGCAAACCTCTGTAAATATTATTTCTCAATTAAGACAAAGGATAAAAAAAGAACATATAGAAAGTGAAGAAGAAATAAAGAATGTATTAAGAGAAGAAATGGAAAAAATTTTAGATATAGAAGGAAAAGAATTAAAACTAGATACAAAACCATCTGTTATCTTAGTAATTGGAGTAAATGGCGTAGGGAAAACCACATCTATTGGGAAAATTGCAAATCGCCTTAGAATGGATCATAAGAAAGTGGTAATTGCAGCAGCAGATACATTCAGAGCAGCTGCAGTAGAACAACTTGAAATATGGTCTGAACGTGCTGGAGCTAAAATGATAAAAAGGGAAGAAGGAACAGACCCAGCTGCAGTAGTATATGAAGCAATTCAAGAAACTAAAAAACAAGAAGCAGATGTTTTAATATGTGATACAGCAGGAAGACTTCACAATAAGAAATACTTAATGGACGAGCTTGAAAAAATAAAAAAAGTAATTGATAAAGAATTGCCAGAAGCTAATAAAGAAATATTACTGGTTATTGATGGAACAACAGGGCAAAATGCAATAGAACAAGTAAAAGCTTTTAAACAGGTAACAGAAATCACAGGACTTATTTTGACTAAGCTTGATGGAACTGCAAAAGGTGGAGTCGTGATTGGAATTGTAGAAGAAAATAAAATTCCCGTTAAATTCATTGGCGTGGGAGAAAAAATAGATGATATGGAAATTTTTAATGCAGAAGATTTTGTAAAGGCTATTATTTAAGGAGGAAAAATAGTGGAAAAGAAAAAGCACAATACTAAAAGAGTGATAATTGTTTTAGTTTTCCTAGTACTATTTGCTATTTACAGTTTTATTTCTCTTAGAGGAGAATATTTGCAAATACTAGAAATTGGCGAAAATTATACAGAAATCTTTGAAACAAATTTGATGTATAAATATTTAACAACAGGAATTAATTTTTTAATTTTGTTCTTATGTATATTTTTTACAACCAGAAGAATAAAAAAAGGATTAAAGCAGTTTTTTGACCAAGAAAAAAAAGAAATGCCTAAATTACCGAATAAATCAATTGCTTTAATAGGAGGAGTTTTAATTAGTTTAATAACTTCAGACTTTATTACAAGTAAACTAATTTTAGCAGTAAATCGTACTTGGTTTGGAACTCAAGATTTAATATTTGGAGCAGATATTGGATATTATATGTTTCAAAAGCCATTTGTGGAATTAATCATTGGCTATATCATTGCACTTATCATTGCATTAGTAATATATACAGTTATTTATTATATAGTAGTATTTAATTTATATTTTGATGGTATTGATAGAGAATTATTAAAAAAGAGTATTTTTATTAAGCAAATTTTAATTAGCATTATGTTTCTTGCAGTGGCAATTGCTGCTATGACTTTTGTAAAATCTCAAGATGCTATATTTAAAACATTTTTAACATTAGGAGACGAAGCAAGAACAGAGCTTGTAGGGGCAGGCGTAACGGATGTAACAATTGGAGTATGGGGATATCGTATATTTGCTGTTGTAATTGTAATTGCTATTTTTATGGCGATTCATTTCTTTAAAAAGCAACAAACCAAAAAACTTTTAATTTCATTAGCTACTGTGCCTGGGTATTTAATGATATTCTTTTTAGTAATGAGTTTATTTCAAGCAATTTTCATTAGCCCTAATAAACTGGATAAAGAAAAGCAATATATTGCAGAAAATATAAAAAACACAATGGATGCCTATCAAATTGATATAGAAGAAATCTCGCTAGAAAATACAGAAACCATTACAAGAGAAATGCTAGAGAGAAACGAATCCATTGTTTCTAATATCCCAATCGTTAGTGAAGCGATGGTATTGGAAGCATTAGAACAGTATCAAACTAGCTCAGGGTATTATTCTTTTAGAACAGCTCAGCTAGCAAAATATAACATTGAAAATAAAGAACGTATTTTATATCTTTCGCCAAGAGAAATTGTTAGCAACGGAGAGCGCATATCTGATAATAAGTTGTATAAATACACACATGGATATGGAACAGTTTTAACATCAGCAACTACAACAAATAGCCTAGGAGGGGTAGAGTATTTGCAAAATGATATAGACCAAAAAGAAAAAGTAGTAGAAATTACAAATCCTAGAATCTATTTCGGAATGGAAGAAAGTGATACCATTATTACGAATACGCAAAATGGTGCTGAGTATGATTACCCGATAACTACAAATACAAATGCAGAATATACATATTCTGGAGAAGCAGGAATACAACTAGGATTTTTAGACAGACTTATTTTAGGAATTAGCAAACAAAATATTAATATTCCTTTTGCAAGTAATATGACAGACGAAAGTAAAATATTAATTAATAGAAACATTTTAGAAAGAGCAAAAACCCTAATGCCATATCTTTTATATGATGATGAGCCATATATGGTAGTAAGAGAAGATGGAAGCTTAGTTTGGGTAATTGATGCATATACTACTTCTAATTATTATCCATATTCTCAATCTTCAGTGATTGAAAAAGATGGATTAAGATCAAAAATCAATTATATTAGAAATTCTGCAAAAGTTATTGTTGATGCCTATGACGGAACAATTACATTCTATATTACAGACAAAACGGATCCAATTATTATGGCATATTGGAAACTCTATCCATGTTTGTTTACAGATGAAGCAATTCCGGCAGATATTGCAGAACATATTGTATACCCACAATTTTTATATCAAATTCAAGCAGAAATGCTAACAAGATATCACAATATAGAAACAGAAGTCCTATATAGAAATGACGATACATGGGAAATTGCAAAAGATACTACTACTCGAACAACAACAACTGGAATAGAAATGGAGCCATATTATACTATGGTAAATACAGACGAAGGGTATGATTTAGGATTAATTGTTCCTTATACGCCATATGGAAAACAAAATATGACTTCATATTTAGTAGGAACTTATGAAAATGGAAATCGCTTAAAATTATATAAATTTTCAACAGGAACAACTGTATTAGGACCAATGCAACTGAATACACAAATAGAACAAGATGCTACTATTTCAAAAGAATTGGAAACGTTAAATGTAACTGGGTCTAGAATCATAAAAGATATGTTAATTATTCCTGTAGAAGATACTCTATTATATGTAGAACCAATTTATCAAGTATTGTTAAACGAATCAGATGTTCCATTACTTAAAAAAGTTATTGTTGCTTCTGGAAATAAGGTTGCCATTGGTGATACTTTAGAAATAGCATTAGAAAATTTATTATCACAAGATGCAGTTAATATTGAAATTGAAAATACAGACAATGAAGAAGATTTAATAGAAGCAATTATTAAAGCGAATAACAATCTAGAAGAATCTAGTTTAAATAATGATTGGGAAATGATTGGAAAAGATTTGCAAAGATTACAAGAATTAATTCAAAACCTAGAATCAATTAGAAAACAGGAAGAATTGGAAGAAGATAGCAATACAGTAACAGATGAGAATATTACAAGTGAAAATAATTTCGTTGTATTAGAATAAAATAGAACATATTAACAAAACCTAAATATATTGAAACTTTGTATAAGAAAGGGATTGTTAATATGTTCATTAGAAAATCTAAAGTCGACGGATTAGAGGCACAAATAGAGAAACTAAACCAAATTATGGAAAAAACCAATCTAATGGAATTATATTATTTGGTAGGAAATAAAAAACAAATTCTTTTTAAAAATTTAGTCGCTGGTATTTTAAGAGGAGTAGGAATTGGAATTGGTGTTTCCATTATTACAGCCATTATTGTCATCTTATTACAAAAAATTGTTACATTAAATATTCCCATTATTGGAGATTATATTGCAGATATTGTAGAAATTGTACAACAAAAGATATAATTTAACTTTAGAAAGGAATGAAAAAAATGAATCTAGCAAACAAATTAACCATAATTCGTGTTATTTTAGTACCTATATTGGTAATTATTTCTCTGGTGCCAATACCAGGTGAGTTCTTAGGAATTTCTTATTGCTACTGGATTATGAATATTATTTTTATTTTAGCCTCCATTACGGATAAAATAGATGGATATATTGCTAGGTCTAGGAATCAAGTAACAAATTTTGGAAAGTTTTTGGATCCTTTAGCAGATAAAATATTAGTACTAGCAGCAATGCTAATTTTAGTAGAAGACGGTAATTTACCAGCATGGATACCAATTATTGTTCTTACACGAGAATTTTTAGTTTCTGGTTATCGATTAATTGCAGTAGAAAAAGGTGGAAAAGTAATTGCTGCAAGTATATGGGGAAAATTAAAAACTGCGACTCAAATGATTGCTATCAGCTTTATGTTTATTAATATACAAGGAACTAATATATTTGCTAATTTTTTACATAGTGATTTAGAATTGATACCATTAATTATTAATATGATAACTACTGTTCTAATGACCATTTCAGTAATTGCTACAATCTTTTCTGGATGGGATTACTTAAAAGGTGGAAAAGAATTTTTTAAAGATAAATAAATTGAAAATAAAGGAAATGATAATATGAGTAAAACAGAAGCTAAAGCGAGAATAAAAGAGTTAAGAGATATTACAGCATATCATGCCAAAAAATATTATGATGAGGATAATCCAGAAATTAGTGATTTTGAATATGATATGTTGATGAATGAATTAAAAAACCTAGAAAAAGAGTTCCCAGAATTTATTGAAAAAGATTCTCTAACACAAAAAGTGGGAGGAACAGTAAAGGAAGGATTTGCTAAAGTAACACATGAAGTTCCTTTGCAAAGCTTACAAGATGTTTTTGATTTTGATTCTATCAAAGAATTCGATGAAAGAATGAAAAAACTGGCAGAAGAAAATGCTTTACCTTTAGCCTATACAGTAGAAGTAAAAATTGATGGATTATCTGTAAGCTTAGAATATAAAGATGGAATTCTTATAAAAGGAGCCACTCGTGGAGATGGACAAGTTGGTGAAGATGTAACGGAAAATGTAAAAACAATTAAAACGATTCCCAAACAATTAACTAAACCAGTTAATATAACAGTGCGCGGTGAAATATTTATTGGAAAAAAAGAGTTTGAAGCATTAAATGAAGAAAGAGAAGTCCTAGAAGAACCTCTTTTTGCTAATGCTAGAAATGCAGCGGCAGGTTCTTTAAGACAGTTAGACAGTAGAGAAACTGCTAAAAGACCATTAGATATTTATATTTTTAATGTTCAAAAAATGGAAAATAGCGAAATACAATCACATTATGAAAGTTTACAATATTTAGAAAAACTAGGATTTCCTGTTATTCCAATTAAAAATTTATGTTATACCTGTGAAGAGGTAATAGAAGCCATAAAAAAAATAGGAGAAGAAAGAGAAAACCTAGGTTTTGGAATTGATGGTGCAGTTGTAAAAGTAGACAACTTAAATTTGAGAACAAAGGCGGGAACTACTTTTAAAACACCAAAGTGGGCAATTGCCTATAAATATCCACCAGAACAAAAGGAGACAATAGTAAAAGATATTATATGCCAAGTAGGAAGAACCGGAGCTATTACACCAATGGCAATATTAGAACCTGTTAAAGTTGCAGGCTCAACTATTTCAAAAACAACATTACACAACGAAGACTTTATAAAAGAAAAAGGAATTAAAATAGGAGATCATGTGCTAATTCAAAAAGCAGGAGATGTTATTCCAGAAGTAGTAAAAGTTTTAACTAAAAAAAGAACGGGAGAAGAAAAAGAATTTGAGATGCCAAAAACATGTCCTGTATGTGGAGCAGAAGCTGTAAGAGAAGAAGGAGAAGCTGTAACACGTTGTATGGGAATAGAATGTAGTGCTAAATCATTAAGAAGTATTGTTCATTTTGCATCTAAGGATTGCATGGATATTAGTGGGCTAGGTTATAGTGTTATAGAGTCTTTAATGAATAAAGGACTACTTAAAAATATTGCAGACATATATTCTCTTACTGTAGAAGATATTGCCTCTCTAAAGAAAGATGGAAAGAAATTTGCACAAAAATTAAAGGATGCTATTGATAATAGCAAAAATAATAATCTAGATCAGTTAATTAATGCTTTAGGAATACCACATATCGGAACAAAAACTGCAAAAATATTGGCAAAAAGATATAAAACCATGAAAAAATTAATGGAAGCATCTTTTATAGAATTAAGTTTAATAGAAGAAATTGGTGAAATTACAGCAAATGCCATTATTGAATTTTTTAAACAAGAACAAACGATTGATTTGATTGAAAAATTAGACAATGCAAAGGTCAACATGAAATATATAGAAAAAACAGGTGTAGACAATAGATTTGATGGTAAAACTTTTGTACTAACAGGAACATTAGAAAACTATACAAGAGATGAAGCAAGCGAAATCATAGAGAATTTTGGAGGCAAAACATCAAGTACAGTTTCTAAAAAAACAAACTATGTATTGGCAGGAGAAGAAGCAGGAAGCAAGTTAACAAAAGCACAACAATTAGGTGTTACCATATTGTCTGAAGAGGAATTTATGAAATTGATACAGTAAGCTATGATAGTGTAAAGTAATTTATGAAAAAACGTAGGGGCGATTTTAATCGCCCGTTCTTCGAAGAAATTACTTAAAACAAAGATATTTTTATTGGAGGAAAAAATGGAACAATATTCTTTTGAAAAATTATGGCAAGAATTACATGATGGTTACCAAGTTTATTTTACCTACATGAAAAATAGATACTTGCTTTATAAAGTAGCAGATAATTGTTATAAACAGGAAATAATTCATCACACAGAAAAAACACCACATCCTAAATTTAGTATGCTAACTTTAAAAAGAGTAAAAGAATTATACCCATATATGGAAGATATTGAGTATAAAGTGGGAATTTATGAACAATAATTTTAGAAAGATAAATAATCGAGTGGATTTACTGCTTGGTTATTTATTTTTAATGTAAAATGAAGGTGAGGACCTGTGGTTGCACCATTAGTGGGGTTGCCGTTGCTATCTCTATAGGGATTATTAATGACACCATAGACATTTTTAGGACCTACAGAGCCAATGTGTTCTCCTTGGGAGACAAAATCTCCAACAGAAACTGTAAAAAGAGGAGAAACATGACAATAAGAAATGGTATAAATATCGTTTTGCAAAGTAATGGTATAACCACCAGCACCGACGAAAACCAGTATCTGTAATTCTGCCAGAAATAACTGCAACTAAAGGAGAACCAACATTAGCAGCAATATCAACTCCAGAATGATAAGTAGAGCTTCCCGAAGTGGGTGCCCTTCGATAACCAAAATAGGAAGTAATAGTAGTAGAACTTGGAACAGGCCAAATAAAGCCATGACAATTGGGACTTGAAATAATAAAATCTGTTTCTGACATAAGAAAAGGTGAAAAAAAGAAAACAATAAAAAATAAAAGAAAAAAGGGAATAAAAAGTATAGGAAAAATAAACTTAAAAAAACTACTATTCATTGGTAATACCTCCAAGAAAAATAGTAGCCCCCCAAATATAAATTTATGGCAGGGGTAGAAGGATTTGAACCCTCACAGGCGGTTTTGGAGACCGATGTGCTACCATTAACACTATACCCCTATTTCAAATACAATAATTAGTTTAACATGTTTTATAAAAAATAGCAATACTATTATAAAAAATATTGTGAAAATATAAAAAATATTATATAATAATATATGTAATTACTTATTTGGGGGTGTAATGGTTTCGACAGTTATATAGAAGTAGAAATTGCAAGTAGTGGAAGGTCGCTTCGGTCACTTTAAAAAAAGCGAAATTAAAATTAAACGCTGATAATAGAGAATTAGCATACGCTGCCTAAGCGTGGCGTCATCTTATCTTAAAATGCCTACGTTTTAGGATAGGGTGTCAAAACTAGTAGGATAACAAAATTACTTTTTGCCTGGAAAGTAATGGGTATTTAAGGCTACTAATAAAAGAGGTTTGTTTATTTATTATTTTACTAGGAAAATAGAAAATAAACTAAACTTGTAACGAGGTTTCTATGGACATATAATTGGACAGGAGTTCAACTCTCCTCACCTCCACCAAAAAAGATACTATCTTAGAGCAAGATAGTATTTTTTTTCTTATTGCATAGGAAACTATATGAAACTTCAAAGTTTCGTAACATGAAGTAAAAATAATCCGGCTCATTAAATTATATTTTTCCATAAAACTCTCAAGGTTCAAGGAGTAATCCGGCAGCAGCAGGCTGTTCGAGCTTTTATTTCAAAATATAATTTAATGAGTCGGATATTTTCAAAAGAAAAATCGCTAGATTTTTCCGGAGCAACAAGGTTAGGCTACCTATATTTGCCCGAGCTTTAGCTCGTGGCATGTATTTTGCTCCTGCTTCAGAGAACTGGCTTAGCAAAATGCCTTTCTTATTCTATTACAAGCATTTTTTGAGTATAGTCTAAATTTGCCATAGATTCATATTCAAAACCTAATGTATAAATATTAGTAGCTAAAATATCTAATAATAGCATTGATTTTAAATTTTTGTCTGAACAAGTATCCAAAAAAGACTTTACTGAAGTTACAATCTGCAATTTAGGATTAGCATCTGTAATAGCAGATAATACTTTCTTTCCATTTTCATTCATGCCTAATACTCGAATATAAGGAGTTGGTTTTAATAAAGTAGAATATACTGTTTTGGTAATTCCTAATAAAGTGTATAACAATATTCTTTGAATTCTAGTTTGAGTAATTCTTTTATTTTTCACCATAAAAATGAAATCTGAGAGATTATTGCAGGAATTAGCAGCTTTTTGTAAATTATTTTCTAATCCTTCTGTTACGTCCTGAATATCTGCTATTTGAGATAAAGACATTTTTCTTAACTGATATATGATTTGCTTTTCAAGAACAGAAATATTGGGAACAACATTTCCTTTCTTTATTTTTTCTAATAATAATTCAGAAACATTTTGTGGAACTACTTTTGAAATAGAAGAAAAATCATCTTTTTCAATCCATTTACGAATTGCAGTACTGCTTGCATATCCTTTATGAGAAACAGTATCAGAATAATTTGCACCTTCTCTTTGAAGAGTATAAGGCAATATTTTGCTATTTATTTTTTTCAAGGCTTTTAAATATTCAATTCCTAATATATTATTAGAACCTGAAAGAACATTAGCATATCTTCTTACATCATTTAAATAAATAAGTAAAGCTCTTTCTCTAGCAGTTGGATATGATACGCCTTTATTAAGTTCATGCTTTAAAATAGAAACATATTCGGGGGGTTCACGATGGATGACATCTGCAATGGAATTTAAAATTTCAATATCTCCTACCTCACTTCCAAAAGATAGGTTATCTACTATTTTTAAACTATCTAAGATTCTCATACTTCCATAAGCAAAATTTTCTGCACTTGATATTGCATAAAGTGTTGGTAATTCAATTACTAAATCAACACCATTTAAAAGAGCCATTTGTGTTTTTGTCCACTTGTCTACAATAGAGGTATCACCACGTTGGACGAAATTTCCACTCATAATTGCTACAACATAAGAAGAATCTGATAATTCTTTTGATTTTGTTATATGGTATAAATGCCCTAAATGAAAGGGATTGTACTCTGCAACAATTCCTAAAATATTTTCCATAGAAAGAACCTCACTTTCTTGCTTTCTATTTATGATATTGGTATAATATCATAAATATTTGAAACATACAAGTTAAGAAAGGAAAATAAAGATGAAATGTGTAGAAATATATACAGATGGTGCATGTTCTGGTAATCCTGGACCACGGAGGATGGGGAGCCATTTTAATGTTTGAAGATATAAAAAAAGAAATTTCTGGAGCAAAAAAAGAAACCACAAATAATGTGATGGAATTAACTGCTGCAATAGAAGGACTAAAATTATTAAAATTTCCCTGTGAGGTAAAATTATATAGTGACAGTAGTTATTTAGTAAATGGATTTAAACAAAAATGGATTGAAAATTGGATGAAAAATGATTGGAGAACTTCTAATAAAGAGCCAGTAAAAAATAAAGAATTATGGCAAGAGTTATACCAATATAGCCAGATTCATCAAATTCAATTTATTAAAGTGAAAGGACATAGTGATAATATTTATAATAATCGTTGTGATGAACTAGCAAGAAAAGCAATTAAAGAGTTAATGAAATAACAAACATTACATTTTGATGACAATTTAATGACATTTTAATGACAATATTGAAAAGGCTTATTTTATAGAATATAATGTAAACAAAAGAGGTATATTTTGTAGTAAGAAGACAAAAGAAATAGGAGGTATCAGATGGAATCATTTGCAGAATACATCCTAAACGAGAAAGATCATTTTCGAAAAATGGAAATCATGGAATATTTAAAAAAGAAAACAGGAATTTACTATGATAATTCTGTTATTTTAAAAACAGAAATTGCTAAGTTATTTATGGATGTAATGGATATTAAAGTAGACAGAAATTTAGTAGTAACTGCTTGTTTATTGTGTGCATGTAAAAAAGTAAATAGTGCACAAGATATAGAAAAAATAAGAAATTATGCAAAAGAAAGTGCTAATTACTTGGAGACTCTTGGATTTTCAAAAAGATTCTGCAAAATTTGTGAAGAACATAATAGGTATAGTGGTAGTTCTCCAAGAGAAAAAGAAAGTGATATTTTAGAGTTAGTAGATCAATTCGGTGGAATGGTAATGAATAGACCTGAAAGAATTGGCTTTAAGGTAGACGAAGCACTTTGCTTACTCGAAAACCGCAACTTAAAGGGAGTAAAAAATATTTATTTACCTCAGTTTAAAGAATTTGTAGAAAGAGTGGAGGCGGTTTAGTATGATAAACGGAGATACAGCTTTTTTTGATGGAAAACCAGATGGAGTATTAACAAAATATATAAAGACGATAAATAATACTAATAATACTTATAGTGCTAGATTAGCAACAATTGATGCTGAAGGGGAAATCTTAAGTAAATTAAGAGTAAGAGAAAGAAGTAATGAAGATGGTCTAGAGAGATAAATGCATTCACAAAAGAAAAAAATTATAAAGGCGGATTTTTCCGCCTTAAATTATGAAAGGAAGTAGATAAAATGTACGAAGTATTTGCAGATTTACATGTTCATATAGGTAGAAGTGAAAACAATAAACCAATTAAAATAACAGCAGCAAAATCGTTAAATTTTGCTAATATTGCTAAAGAATGTGTTGACCGAAAAGGAATTCAAATAGTAGGAATTATTGACTGTGCATCTCCTTATGTAATAGAAGATATTGAAAATTTCTTAAAAACAGGAGAAGCTATTGAGCTTGAAAATGGTGGAATTATATATAAAAATAAAGTATGTATTATATTAGGAAGCGAAATCGAAACATCTGAAATTAATGAACAAGGGAAAACAGGTAGTGCCCATAATCTATGTTATTTTCCAAGACTAGAAGATATTAAAAACTTTTCAAATCATATGAAACAACATATTAGAAATATTACGTTAAGTTCACAAAGAGCTAATATATCTGCATATGAATTAGTTGATATTGTAGAACAATATCATGGTATTTTAGTACCTGCTCATTGCTTTACGCCACACAAGAGCTTCTATGGAAATTGTACAGACAGGTTAGAAAAAATATTTAAGGAGAAATATAGAAAAATACCAGCAATCGAATTGGGACTAAGCTCTGATACTTTTTTAGCAGATGAAATATCAGAATTAGAAAATAAAACATTTCTTACAAATTCAGATGCACATTCACTTCCTAAAATTGCAAGAGAATATAATAAAATACTAGTAGAAGATATTAATTTTGAAGAACTACTTATGGCGCTAAAAAATGAAAAAGGGAGAAAAATATTGTGCAATTATGGATTAGACCCAAAGCTTGGAAAATATCACAGAACTTTTTGTGAAAAATGTGGAAAAAATATAGAGGGAGAACCACCTGTATGTACTTGTAAAGACTGTGATAGTAGCAATATTACTATGGGAGTACTAGATAGGATTGAAATAATCAAGGATAAACCAGAAACCAAAAGCCCAGCCAATAGACCACCATATATTTATCAAATTCCATTAACATTTATTCCTGGATTAGGCAATAAAACTATCGATAAATTATTAAATACATTTGAAACAGAAATGAATATATTACATAAAGCTACCAAAGACGATTTAGAATCAGTAGTTGGAGAAAAAAATGCCATTAATATTATAACAGCAAAGGAAGGACATGCTAAAATCCATGCTGGTGGAGGAGGAATTTACGGCAAGATTACATGTGAGTAAAAACGTATGGGCGATTTTAATCGCCCGTGCTCCAAAGGAATTGCCATATATGTAGGGGCTTGTCTTGACAAGCCCAAAAGAATGAACTATACCACCAAGGATAGATTCTAAAATAATATGTTCTAAAAAGCAATTTATTACATACACATTATGTAGAAACTTTTAGTCGGAGGTAATAAATTGCAAAAGAATAAAAGAGTATCAAAAGTAAAGAACCTTATTTTAGATCATGTTCAAAAAAACTTAAAAGAATATCTTATTATGATATTGTTATTCTTAATTGGATTAATTGCAGGGGTTATTTTTATTAATCACGCAACAGATTCGCAAAAACAAGAATTAGAAAGTTATTACAGTTCTGTTATTACTCAATTAAAAGAAAATGCAAGTATTAATCAACTAGGACTATTAAAAGAATCTGTTGGAAAAAACTTAGCATTGTGTTTATTTTTATGGTTTATTGGACTAACTATTATTGGTATACCAATTCTATATGGAACGATTGCATTTAGAGGATTTTGTTTAGGGTATACAATATCGTCCATTATAATGACACTAGGAACAGGAAAAGGTATATTATTTACGACATGTACAATATTATTACAAAATATTCTGTTAATTCCTTGCATGTTAGCATTAGGAGTAAGTGGCATAAAACTCTATAAAGCCATTAGTAAACAAGATAAAAAAACTTCAGTGAAAGCGGAAATTACGAGACATACTTTTTTTTCCATTTTTATATTAATTCTATTTATCATAGCCTCATTAATAGAAGTGTATATTTCAAGTAATTTATTAACTTGGAGCGTTGCATATTTATAAAAATAACATAAAAAATAAAAAAAGCTATTTACTTTTTTATCATCTTTTGGTATAACATATATAGCTTATGTAAATTTAATAGCGAGGTTCTACATATACCTATGAAATTATGTTAAATTTATTAATAAAAGGAGCTAAGAACACATGGAAAAACAGATTAAACTTTTTTTAGACTTTTTAAAAAATGATAAAAAATTATCAGAGAACACTTTACAATCTTACAGGAGAGATATTGTTCAATATTCAAACTATTTAAAACATAATAAATTAGAGTATACAGAAGTAACAGAAAAAGACATAAATGAATATTTAAATAGTTTAAACAAGTTAAACAAAAAAACATCCACAATTTCTAGAAATTTAGCATCTATTCGTTCTTTTTATCAATTTTCACTAAGAAATAAAAAAGTAAAAAGTGATCCAACAGAAAATATAGGTTCACCTAAAATAGAAAAGAAAGCTCCAAGTATTCTATCTTCACAAGAAATTGAATTATTATTAGAACAACCTAATAATGTAGATTTAAAAGGAATTAGAGACAAAGCCATGTTAGAATTTGCTTATGCTACAGGAATGAGAGTAACAGAAATTATTTCTCTTAATGTAGAGGATGTTAACATGGAAGAAGGATTTGTTGTATGTAACAATAATGGAAAGAGAAGAAATATACCATTAGGCTCATTATCCTTAGCTGCATTAAAAGATTATTTAGATAGAGCAAGACCTGTTATTATCAAAGATGAAAAAATTAAAGCATTGTTTGTGAATATTAATGGAAAAAGGCTAACTAGACAAGGATTTTGGAAAATTGTAAAATATTACAAAGAACAAGCACATATTGATAAAGAAATTACACCACATGTTTTAAGACATTCTTTTGCTACTCACCTTTTACAAAATGGTGCAGATTTAAAAGCAATACAAACAATGTTAGGACATTCAGATATATCTTCAACACAGGTATATATGCAGTTTCAAGATGAAGGATTAAAAAATGTGTATAAAAAAGCGCATCCAAGAGCATAAATATAAAAATAGAGGAGAAATAAAAATGTACAAAAGCGAAAACCGTTGGGAGAGTAACACACACACACACACACACAATATAATTTAATAAAAAAAGAATTAATTGGAACTATCCATTTCGAGTATTTTTACAATGCTCGATATGGGTAGTTTTTTTCATTTAATGAATAATGAAGAATGAATAGTGAAAAATGAATAATTAGCGTAGGGTGTCGCCGCCTTCGGCGACCCATTCTGCGAAGAAATTACCAAAAAAATTATTCATTATTAATTATTCGCTATTCATTAAATATAATCAGTAAGATGTTGTAAACTCAAATTAATGAATAATGAAAAATGAATAGCGAAAAATGAATAATTAGCGTGTAGGGGCGATTTTAATCGCCCGTGCTCCAAAGGAATTGCCATATATGTTTGGGCTTGTCTTGACAAGCCCAGGAAGATAGAAACGTCCCAAATGGGACGCTTTTGTCATATTTGAAAGCGTACCAAATGAGACGTTATTTAATTTTTTGAAAAAATTTACCAGAATATTTGCAATTCTAAAAAAAGTGGTATATAATAACACCGTACAAAATAGACAGAATAAGGTGTCCGTTACAATGGATGCTTCCAAGTAGGACAAGATGGTACTTACTTGGAACATTTCTTGATGCCTTTATTCTAAATATATAGGAGGTTTTTTTATGAGTCACAAATACGTGTACCTTTTTAGCGAAGGAAACAGCAAGATGCGTGAACTATTAGGTGGTAAAGGTGCTAACTTAGCAGAAATGACTAATCTTGGTTTACCAATTCCACAAGGTTTCACAGTTTCAACAGAAGCTTGCACAAGATACTATGAAGATGGAGAAAAAATTTCAAAAGAAATTGAAGATCAAATCTTCGAGCATCTAAAAAAATTAGAAGGAATTACAGGAAAGAAATTAGGAGATGAAGAAAACCCATTATTAGTATCTGTTCGTTCTGGAGCAAGAGCTTCTATGCCAGGTATGATGGATACTATATTAAACTTAGGATTAAATGATAAAGTATTAGTAAAAATAGCAGAAAAGAATGAAAGATTTGCTTATGACAGCTATAGAAGATTTATTCAAATGTTTTCAGATGTTGTTATGGAAATACCAAAGCCATTATTTGAAAAAATTATAGATGAAATGAAAGAAGCAAGAGGAGTAAAATTAGATACAGAATTAACAGCAGCCGATTTAAAGGAATTAGTAGAAAAATTTAAAGCTCTTTATAAAAAAGAAAAGGGAGAAGAATTTCCACAAGATTCTAAAGTACAATTAATGGAAGCAGTAAAAGCTGTATTTAGAAGTTGGAATAATCCAAGAGCAATTACTTATAGAAGATTAAATGATATTCCAGGAGATTGGGGAACAGCTGTTAATGTACAACAAATGGTTTTCGGAAACATGGGAGATGATTGCGGAACAGGTGTTGCATTCACAAGAAACCCAGCAACAGGAGAAAACAAATTATTTGGTGAATATCTAATGAATGCACAAGGAGAAGACGTTGTTGCAGGAATTAGAACTCCACAACCAATTGAAACTCTAAAACAAACAAATCCAAAAGCATATGAAGATTTCGTAACTTATTCTAATAAACTAGAAAAATATTTTAAAGATATGCAAGACTTAGAGTTTACAATTGAAAATGGAAAATTATATATTTTACAAACAAGAAATGGAAAAAGAACAGCAAATGCAGCTTTACAAATTGCAGTAGACCTTGTAAATGAGGGAATGATTACAGAAAAAGAAGCAGTTTTAAGAGTAGAACCAAAACAATTAGATCAATTATTACACCCAAATTTTGATCAAACAGCATTAAAAGCAGCAAAAGTAGTTGCAAAAGGTTTAGCAGCTTCTCCAGGTGCTGCAACAGGTAAAGTAGTATTTACAGCAGAAAGAGCTGTAGAATTACACAAAGCAGGAGAAAAAGATTTAGTATTAGTAAGACTTGAAACATCACCAGAAGATATCGAAGGAATGGTTACCTGTAATGGTATCTTAACAGTAAGAGGTGGAATGACATCTCATGCTGCCGTTGTTGCTCGTGGTATGGGAACATGCTGTGTAGCAGGATGTGGAGACATTACTGTAAATGAAGAAGAAAAATATTTCACATTCCCAGATGGAAGAAAAGTAACAGAAGGAGAATTTATTTCTCTAGATGGTTCAACAGGAAATGTATATGGAGAAAGAATTCCAACAGTTGATGCTTCTGTAACAGGAAACTTTGCAAAATTAATGGGATGGGCAGATGAATATAGACAATTAAAAGTAAGAACAAATGCAGATACTCCATTAGACGCAAAACATGCTTACGATTTCGGAGCAGAAGGTATTGGATTATGCAGAACAGAGCATATGTTCTTTGCACCAGATAGAATTGCAGCTATCAGAGAAATGATTGTTTCTAAAACACCAGAACAAAGAGAAAAAGCTTTAGCAAAAATTCTTCCAATGCAAAGAGGAGACTTCGAAGGTCTATATAGAGAAATGAAAGGTTACCCAGTAACCATCAGATTCTTAGATCCACCACTACATGAGTTTGTACCACATGAAGATGAAGACATAAAAGCATTAGCAAAAGAAATGGGATTATCTTTTGAAGAATTAAAAAATGTAGTAGAAGGATTGCATGAATTCAACCCAATGATGGGACATAGAGGATGCCGTTTAGCAGTAACTTATCCTGAAATTGCAGAAATGCAAACAAGAGCAGTTATCGAAGCAGCAATTAATGTAAATAAAGAAGGAATGAATATTGTTCCTGAGATTATGATTCCACTTGTTGGAGAAGTAAAAGAATTAAAATATGTAAAAGATATTGTTACAAAAACAGCAGACGAAATTATTAAAAATGCTGGAGTAGATTTACAATATCATGTAGGAACCATGATTGAAATCCCTAGAGCTGCATTAACAGCAGATGAAATTGCAAAAGAAGCTGAATTCTTCTCATTTGGAACAAATGACTTAACACAAATGACATTCGGATTTAGCCGTGATGATGCAGGAAAATTCTTAGGAGATTACTATGATAAAAAAATCTATGAATCAGATCCATTTGCTAGATTAGACCAAAAAGGTGTTGGAAAACTAGTAGAAATGGCTGTAAAACTTGGAAAACAAACAAGACCAGATATTAAATTAGGAATTTGTGGAGAACATGGAGGAGATCCATCTACAATTGAATTCTGCCATAATGTAGGATTAACTTATGTATCATGCTCACCATTTAGAGTTCCAATCGCAAGATTAGCAGCAGCACAAGCAGCAATTAAAAACCCAAGAGCATAAAATTAATTTAGGGACAGTTTATTTACCACTAAAATAATGGTATGAAACTGTCCCTAAAATGTTATAGGAATATATTAGAAAAAGACCGTGCAAAATTATGCAAAAATGTATGGGGCAATTTTAATCGTCCATACTTTGAAAAAAATAATGAAAAACAAAATATTATGAGAAAGGAGAATATGCATGAAAACTTTTTGGAGAGCATTAGGAATTGTAATCGCAATTATCATTATTGTTTTTGTAAGCTTATATTTTATTGACCATGCAAGAATGAAAGCAAATGAACCAGTTTTATTTAGTACATGGGGAAAGAAATATTCACCACAAGAAAAAACACAATATATAGAAAATATTGATGTGGCTTTAACTTTGGAGGATGAAATTGGAGAAAATGCTGCATGGTGTGGTACTTTTCAGTTAATATGGAATGATTTAAAAAATGAACTAGCAAAACAAGATATTATTTTCTCACCACAACCAAAAACAGTTGATAATTTAAATAAAGAGACTTTTGATGCTAGTCAATTATCCGAAGATTCTTATTATAAAGTTTATGGTCATCCTACTTTTACTTTAAAAGAGGAAATAGAAAAAGCCTTAGAAGAAAAATTTGCTGAAACGAGTGACATATTGGATGACTTTGAATGGTCAGAACAAAATGACCAAGACTATTTTTTGTATACTATGCTAAAAAAAGAATTTGAATTTGACAATGAATTTACAGATTTGGAAAAAGGAAAATTTGGAAATTATGAAGATGTAAGTTATTTTGGTATTAATGAAGCAACAGATGATAGAGTGGGAAGACAAGTGGAAGTCTTATATTATCATTCCGTAAATGATTTTGCAATTAAATTAATAACAAAGGGAAATGATGAAATTATTATTAATAAAGGTGGAGATGGTACTACTTTTAAAGCTATATATGACCACATAAAAGAAGAAGAGGAAAAATATCAAGGCGGACGTATGCTAATGGAAGGAGAAAATTTAAAAATACCAAATCTCCAATTTAAGATTAAAGAAGAAATAAAAGATGTGGAAAATAAACCTTTCCGTTTTTCAACAGGAGAAGAATATATTATTGATAAAGCAATTCAAACAATTGAATTTGAATTAAATAAAAAAGGAGGAAAAATTAAAAGTGAAGCAGGGATGACCAACAGAGCATTTTCAATACAAATGGAAGAAGAAAAAAGAGAATTTTCTGTAGATAATACATTTTCTATTTTCTTAATAGAACAAGGGAAAGATACACCATATTTTGCAGCAAAGATTTCAGACATCACAAAATTCCAAAAATAAAAATCATATCTTACTTCATGATGCAAAAACATGAAACTTTGTATAATTTTTTATATAATAGAAAAATGATTTTTAAAAATATTGCGAAAAATAACAAAAACATTCACACAACAAAACAAACGAAAATGTTGAAATGAAAAGGAAAACACAAAAATGCAAAAATAAAAAAGATTTTTGAAAAAATATATTTTTTCAAAAATCTTTTTTAAAAGTATTGACATTTTTAAATAGTAAGTATAATATCATTCTAACAAAAAAATAATAAAATTTTTACTTAAGAAAGGATGATAAAAATGGAAGATACTTTAGAAAAAGAATTAGACATAAAAGTTGTAAAAAGAAATGGAAGAAAGGTAGATTTTAATGGGGCTAAGATTGCAATGGCAATCAAAAAAGGATTTGATAGTGTAAGTCCAGAAAACGCAAGGGAAGAAGAACTAAAATATCATACAGAGGACATTAATTTAATTTACCATAATGTCATTGAGGATATAAAAAAATCACAAAAAGATAATATAAAAATTGAAGAAATACAAGATTTCATTGAAAAGGAATTAAAAGAAAAAGGATATGAAGATGTATATCAATCTTTTTCACAGTATCGTGAAAGAAGAGCAAAATCTAGAGAAGCATTTTCCGATGAAAAAAGATTACATAAATTTTTAAAATCAATTGAAAATTTAGGGTTAAAAGCAGCATTTGAAGAAAATGATAAAAGGGAAAATGCTAACATTAATGGTAATACTGCAATGGGAACAATGTTAGAATTTGGTAGTACTGTTTCTAAGGAATTTTCAAAAACATATTTAATGAAAAAACAATTTGCAGAAGCACATGAGAGTGGAGATATTCATATACATGATATGGATTTTTTACCAATGGGAACTACAACATGTTGCCAAATTGAATTAGACAAACTTTTCAAAAATGGATTTTCAACAGGAGATGGAAGTATTAGAGAACCTCAAGATATTATGACATATTCAGCATTAGCTGCAATTGCTATTCAATCTAATCAAAATGATCAACATGGAGGACAAAGTATACCAGCATTTGATTTTTATATGGCACCAGGTGTATTAAAAACATTTAAAAAGCAATTTAAACAAACCATTTGTGATATTTTAGATTATACAGAATTTAATAAATTTGTAGCAATGAATGGAATTGAAAGAGAAATTGATAAAATTAATTCCATAGAATTTGATATAAGTGATTTTTATAAATTTACAAGAGATTCTGAAGAATTGCAAAGAATGTTCCGAATAGCTTATGATAAAGCAATGAAAAAAACAGACAGAGTTACATACCAAGCAATGGAAGCTTTTATTCATAATGTAAACACTATGCATTCTAGAGCAGGAGCACAAGTTCCATTTTCATCTGTTAATTTTGGAACAGATACTTCTCCAGAAGGCAGAATGGTAATTAAAAACTTTTTATTAGCAACAGAATCTGGTTTAGGTAAAAGCGAAACACCAATTTTTCCAATCTCTATTTTTAAAATTAAAGAAGGGGTAAATTATAATGAAACAGATCCAAATTATGATTTGTTTGAATTAGCTTGTAAAGTAACAGCAAAAAGATTATTTCCTAATTTTTCATTTATGGATGCACCATTTAATAAAGAATTTTATAAAGAAGGCGATTACAATACAGAAGTAGCGTATATGGGATGTCGTACAAGGGTATTAGGAAATATAGTTGACCCAGATAAATCTGTTACAGGAGGAAGAGGTAATCTATCTTTTACAACAGTTAATTTGCCAAGGTTGGGAATTAAGCATGGAATTTTAGATGGAAGAAAAGAACCAGATTTAGAAGCCTTTTATCAAGATTTAGATGAAAAATTAGAACTGATTAAAGATCAATTATTAGAAAGATTTGAAATCCAATGCAATAAAAGAGTACACAATTTTCCATTCTTAATTGGGGAAGGAGTATGGATTGACGGAGAAAAACTTGGACCAGACGATAAATTACGTAGAATATTAAAACATGGAACATTAACCATTGGTTTTATAGGTTTAGCAGAATGTCTAAAAGCATTAACAGGAAAACATCATGGAGAAAGTAAAGAATCTAATAAACTAGGAATGGAAATTATAAAACATATAAGGGAGAAAGCAGATCAATATTCAGAAAAATATAAACTAAACTTTTCTGTTATTGCAACACCAGCTGAAGGATTATCTGGAAGATTTACTGAAATAGATAGAGCAGTATATGGAAAAATAAAAGGTGTTACCGATAGAGAATATTACACAAACTCTTTCCATGTTCCTGTATATTATCCAATTTCTATTGCAGATAAAATAAAAATAGAAGCACCATATCATGCATTAACTAATGGAGGACATATTACATATGTGGAATTAGATGGAGATACAACAGAAAATATTGAAGCAATAAAAAGAGTAGTACATCTAATGAAAGAAAACAACATAGGATATGGAGCAATTAACCATCCAGTCGATAGAGACCCTGTTTGTGGATTTTCAGGAGTGATTAATGATGTTTGTCCTGGCTGTGGTAGAACAGAGGGAGATGTTCCTTTTGAAAGAATTAGAAGAATTACAGGATACTTAGTAGGAACAACAGATAGATGGAACAATGCAAAACTAGCAGAGTTAAGGGATAGAGTAAAACATCAATAATTCAAAGCTGGCTTTATAAAAAATGTGAATGACAACTCTGTACTTATATTTTTTCAATAAAACTCTCAAGGTTCAAGGAGAAATCCGTAAGCTAGCTAAGCTGTTCGAGCTTTTATTTCAAAATATAAGTACAGAGTTGCTCAAACTGAGAAAATATTTACAATGATTACATTTTAAAGGAAATTTTTTTAAAAATACATAATAAAAAATTAAAATTACAAAGGAGACCAACTATGAAAATTAGATTAGCAAGAGATTTGCAACCAGATAGTATCGTAGATGGAGAAGGAATTAGAACTGTTTTATGGACGCAAGGATGTATTCACAATTGCCCAGATTGCCATAATCCAGAAACACATAATCCACAGGGAGGATATGAAGTAGAAATAGAAGACCTAGAAAAAGAAATTGATCAATTACAAGGACAAGATGGAATTACTTTATCGGGTGGAGACCCTATGCTACAGCCTCAAGCAATAGGGAAAATTGCAGAATATAGTAAGAAAAAAGGGCTAAATGTATGGTGCTACACAGGATTTACTTTTGAACAATTATTAAAAAGAGCTCAAAATGAAAAAGATTTTAGAAAAACATTAGAAAATATAGATGTATTAGTAGATGGAAAATTTGAAAAAGAACAAAAAAGTCTAAACTTGTATTTTAAAGGTTCTAGAAACCAAAGAATATTAGATATGGCAAAAAGTTTAGAACAGGGAAAACCTGTTGAAATAGAAAACTACAAAGAAGAAAGAACAGTTGAAACTTATAAAAGAAAAGAAGAAAATATTTATATATAAAACTACTATACAAAAATAGAGAATTTTGAAATATTTTTCAAAATTCTCTATTTTTGTATAATACTTAAATTCCTAATTCTGTGATATGATGATTAGCTCTTGTTTTACTTAAATCAATAATCCTTTGGTTTTCTGACCCTCTAAATTTCAAAGAAGGGTTTTTCTTTTCTTCAATAAAACGACCATCTACCAAAACATCAATATTTTCTAAACACTCTTCTGTAATAGGATTGTTTCTTTCTTTTAATTGTTCATATGTATATCCACTATAACACCAGATATTTAATTTTGGGTTTGTTTCTTTTACTTCTTTTATAAATTTTAAAACTTCTCCTTGGTTTTCTGGGCACAATGGCTCACCACCAGAGATAGTAACACCTTTTAAAATAGAATTTTCTTTAATTTTATTTAAAATTTCTTCACTATGAAAAGGAGTTCCATAATTAAAATCTTGTGCTTCTAAGTTGTGACAATTATGACAGTGATGAGGACATCCACTCACAAATACAACTGCTCTCCATCCTAATCCATTTGAAATACTCTCATCATAAAAACCAGCTAAATTCATAATTTGACACCAACCTTTAAACAATTTTATAAAGCTATTTTAAAGATAAAAAAAATGAAAGTCAATAAAATTTCGACAAAAAAATATTACATTTTTGTTACAATGTGTTTACAAAAAACATAAAGTAAGGTAAGATGTAATAATGAGAAATAAAAATTATGCCTTGGGAAAGGATTGATAAAAAATGGAAAAAGCAAAAGAAAAAAAGAATTTTACAATATGCGGAATTAGTATATGGAGAATTCTAACCTATTTTGTAATTTATAGTGTGGTAGGTTTTGTAGTTGAAACATTATATGGCTTAGCAACAAAAGGTGTATTAGAAAGTAGACAAAGCTTTTTGTATGGTCCATTTTGCTCCATTTATGGGTTAGGTGCGGTAGTGATGATACTCTTTTTACAGTATTTTAAGAAAAATAATTTTACATTATTTATAGGAGGATTCATTGTAGGTTCTATCGTAGAATATATAATTAGTTTCATTGGAGAAATTTTATTCCATGTAAAATGGTGGGATTATTCTGGAATGCCATTTAATATAAATGGGAGAATTTGCTTTTCATTCTCCTTATTCTGGGGAGTATTAGCTATATTTCTTATGACCTATTTTAATGTAAAAGTAGATAAATGGATTAACAAAGTAAAAGAAAGAAGAAAAATAAAAATATTAAAAAAGGTTGTTTTATTTTTTATTATATTTTTAATATTGGACTGTTTCATAACAGGTTTTGCCTTAAAAATGTTCTTTACAAGGTTAGTATTAGAACACAATTTAGAACTTCAAAATGCGGAAGCATATTTAGAAAGTGGTAAAAAATTATATGAGAATCCTATTATTAAAGATATTTCTGATACCCTCTTTTCAGACAAAAAAATGTTAAGAACATTTCCAAATTTAAAGGTAATAGGAAAAGATGGAAATATTATTTATATTGACAGTATCTTAAAAGATATTCAACCTTATTATGTAAAAGTATTCACACCAAGACAAAAATAAAGGAGATTAAAATCATGAAATTAGTATTACAGAGAGTTGCTTATGCAAGAGTAGAAGTAGAAGGAAAAATTACTGGAGAAATCGAAAAAGGTTTTTTAATTCTTCTTGGAGTGGGACAAAACGACACAAGAGAACAAGCTGATTGGCTAGCTAATAAAGTGTGTAACCTAAGAGTGTTTAGAGATGAAAATGATAAAATGAATTTATCTTTAAAAGATATAAATGGAAAATTATTAATTATATCTCAATTCACACTATATGCAGATTGCAATAAAGGAAATAGACCAAGTTTCATTCAAGCGGCAGAACCAAAAAAAGCAGAAGAATTATATGAGTATTTTAAACAAAAATGTAGAGAGTTGGGATTTGAAGTACAAGCTGGAGTGTTTGGAGCACATATGAAAGTAGAATTCTTAAATGACGGACCTGTTACAATAATTTTAGAGAAATGAGGTTGAAAAATGAAAAAATTAACAAGATTACAACTCGAATATTTAGCAAATAAAGTAAGAGAGAATCGTAAGCTTGATCAAGAAAATCCAAATTTATCTAAAGAAGTTCGAGAAAGAGAGAAAAAAAGAATTTTTGAACTAATGGCAAGAGGAGTTAGTATAACAGATATATTAAATCCTAAGAATGATATAAAAGTAACAGCAGAATTACTATGCTATTTATTTCAATTGGAAATTGATAGACCAAATCTAGTAATGAAAGAAGATTTCTATCTAGGAAAAGAAAAAGCAATTCATGGTACAAGAGTGCTAGAACTAAACCAAAAGGAGATAGGAAATCCTGAATTTTTAGCAGGCTATTTCCGACATTTAAACTTAAGAGAAATAGATGGAAAAATAGTACACATAACACAAATACAAAGAGACGAAGAAGAAAGAGATATTAGTTGAACATTAGGAACGTGTTCCTAATGTTCATTGGTTATATAGATTTTCTTCATACAAATCTTCAATATAAACATCTTTTTCCTCGTTAGTACCTACAAATCCAACTTTGGCAATATTATCTTTTACTTCTTGAATCCAAACAGGACGTTCATTATAATAAACTTCACTTAAATTTTTTTGATTTAAAATTTCTGTAATTCTTTGTTTATTCATGTAAATTACCTCCTTAATCTTTTCTAAAGTATATCCAAAAACATAAAAAATATAATGATAAGTTGACTAAAACCTGCATAAGATATAAAATATATAACGAAAGCGTTTTAATTAATAAGAGGAGGCAGTATGAAAATACAATTACAAAATTCTAAAACAATATTGGAATTATTCAAAAAAGAAATAACAGAAGACCAAAATCACATTATTGCAGCTAAAATAAATAATGAAATCGTTCCATTAAATACAATGGCACAGAATGGAGATGATATAGAACTCATTGATATAACAGATAAGGAAGGAATGCGTATTTATCAAAGAGGACTTTTATTTGTTATGGCAAAAGCATTTTCAGAAATTGTTCCTGAAGCTTTAATTACGGTTCATTATCAATTATCTAATGCTATTTATTCTCAAATTGTAAATCAGAAAATAGATGAAGAAACAATAGAAATAATTGAAAATAAAATGAAAGAAATTATACAACAAAATTTAGAAATAAAAAAAATAAAAATGACTAAAGAAGAGGCAGAAGCATTTTATGAAAAAACAGATAGTAGTAGAGGAAAACTACAATTATACGCCAAAGAAAAAAAATATGTTTCATTATATTATTGTGAGGATTATTTTAATTATTTTTATGGCGTTATGCCAATTTCTACTGGGTTTATGCCTATTTTTAAACTTGAAAAGTATCAAGATGGAGTTTTATTAAGATATCCTACCAGTACTAACCCAAACCAAGTGGGAGAATATAAAGAGAATAAAAAATTATTTCATGCTTTAATGGAATATGAAGATTTGCATAGAGAATTAGATGTTCATACAATTCATAAATTAAATACCGCAGTAGAAAGTGGAAAAATTAAAGATATTATTTTACTAGATGAAGCTTTACATGAAAAGAAAATAGCAGAAATTGCAAATGATATTGTAAAAAGAGAAAAGGTAAAAATGATTTTGATTGCTGGACCATCTTCTTCTGGGAAAACAACTTTTGCACAAAGGTTAGGAATCCAATTAAAAATCAATGGACTAAAACCAGTAACTATTTCTGTTGATAATTATTTCCTAGAAAGAGGGCAGACACCAAGAGACGAAAATGGAGACTATGATTTTGAAACGATAGAAGCTATTGACTTAAATTTGTTTAATGAACATCTAACGAAATTATTAGCGGGAGAAGAAATTAAAGTTCCTACTTTTAATTTCCATACAGGGACAAAAGAATATAAAGGAAATACTATGAAACTAGAAGATGATGATATTTTAGTAATTGAGGGAATTCATTGTCTAAATGATAAATTAACACATAGTATACCAAAAGAACAGAAATATAAAATTTATATTAGTGCTCTTACCGTTTTAAATGTTGATTATTATAACCGTATTTCTACAACAGATTCTAGACTAATTAGAAGAATTGTAAGAGATTATAAATTTAGGGGATATTCTGCCTTACACACATTAAGAATGTGGGATTCTGTAAGAAGAGGAGAAGAAAGGAATATTTTCCCTTTTCAAGAAGAAGCGGATATGATGTTTAATACATCTTTAATTTATGAATTAGGAGTATTAAAACCATATGCTCTTCCACTATTGAAAGAAATCAATAAAACAGAGAAAGAATATACAGAAGCAAAAAGAATGTATGATTTTTTAAGATATTTTTTGGATATTCCATCAGATGATGTCCCAAAAAATTCTTTATTAAGGGAATTTATTGGAGGAGGAGCGTTTGAACAATGAAAATTAATGAATAATGAATCGTGAATAATTTATTGGGATATAGTTCAACTTTTCGGGTCGGCGAGGGCGCCGACCCCTACACAAAAAATATTCATCATTCATTATTAATTATGTACTATTCATCAATGATATATGTAGGGGATAGATTTCGACCGAAATGAAAAAGAAAATAAGGATAGCGCCTACACTTAAACGACTAACAATTAGATTTTTAATCTGTTAAAAAGGAGAGATAAAAATAGAAACAAGTAAATTTACAGAAATAGATGAAACTTTTATATGTGAAAATTGTGGACAAGAGGTGCCAACTTTGGGATACTCATGCAGAAATCATTGCCCTAACTGTTTATATTCTAAACATGTAGACAAAAATCCAGGGGATAGACAAGAAGATTGTCATGGAATGTTAGAACCAATTGGTATAGAAATAGATAGTAAAAAAGGGTATGTAATTATATTCAAATGCCAGAAATGTGGTGTAATTAGAAAAAATAAAGCTGCAAAGGATGATAATATGGATTTAATTATAAAACTTAGCTGTAACCAGTAATAAAAGCAAAAGTGTATGCAATTAGAAATTTTGTTCAATAGGAAGCATTTACAAATAGAGGCTTTTTGAAAATAAAAAGAAAAAAATACTTCCTATTTCCAAATTTTATGATATAATAACAAAAAAATTAAAGGAGATAATGAGATGAAAGATAAACCATATTATGAAGTTCGTAAAATTAAAGATATTAGAGATTTAGTAAATAGTAGTTGTGAGTTGTTTGCTGAGAGAAATGCATATTTGTACAAAAAAGATGGGAAATATACTCCTATTTTATTTAAACAAGTAAAAAAGAATATGGATGAATTGGGTACAGCTTTAATCGAATTAGGATTAAAAGACAAAAGAATTGCTGTCATTGGTGAAAATCGTTACGAATGGGCAATATCTTATTTAGCTGTTATTAATGGAGTAGGTGTAGTGGTTCCATTAGATAAACAATTACCAGAAAATGAAATATTGAATTGCCTTCATAGGTCAGAAGCAAAATGTATTATATATTCTTCCAAATTAAAAGAAAAAATTGACAGTATAAAAAATCAAACAGATGCTTCTATTTTAATTGATATGGATATAGAAGAAGATGAAAATGGAGTATATTCTTTGAAAAAATTATTAGAAAGAGGTAGAGAACTTTTAGACCAAGGAAATAAAGAATATTTAAATTCCGAAATTGATAATCATAAAATGGCGGAATTGTTATTTACATCTGGTACTACATCTGAATCTAAAGCAGTTATGCTTTCACACAGAAATATTTGTTTTAATATAGAAAATCAATGTAAGATGCTAGAAATTGTTCCAGAAGATATTTTCTTGTCTGTATTACCAATTCATCATGCTTATGAATGTACTTGCGGATTTTTAACACCATTATATAGAGGAGCATGTGTGGCATATTGTGAAGGCTTAAGACATATTGCAGAAAATATGAAAGAAGCACATGCATCTGTTATTCTATCTGTTCCTGTGATGTTTGAAATGATATATGGAAAACTCTGGGAAGCAATAAGAAAACAAGGAAAAGAGAAATTGGTAAAAAGAATGATTAAAGTTACAAATTTCTTAGACAAGTTGCATATTCATATAAAAAGAAAAGTATTTAAACAAATTCATGAACAATTAGGAGGAAATGTAAAAGTTTTAATTGCCGGTGCTGCAGCAATTAATCCAGAGGTTGCACAAGGATTTAGAGATTTAGGAATTTTAGCAGTACAAGGATATGGACTATCAGAATGTGCTCCAATTGCTGCTTTAAATAGAGATGTAGATTATAAAGATGATGCAGCAGGTTTACCATTAGTAAATACAGAAATAAAAATTGTTGATCCTAATGATGAAGGAGTAGGAGAAATTGCAACTAAGGGAGAACATGTTATGCTTGGCTACTACAAAAACGAAGAAGCAACCAAAGAAGCAATTCAAGATGGATGGTTACATACAGGAGATTTAGGGTATATTGATAGTGATGGATTTGTTCATATTACAGGTAGAAAGAAAAATGTTATCATTACAAAGAATGGAAAAAATGTATATCCAGAAGAAATTGAAAAATTATTGAGTGATTCTCCGTTTATTAAAGAATCTTTAGTATATGGAAAACGTAATGGAGATAATATCACAATTACTGCACAAATTTTGTTAGATAAAGATTATATTGAGCAAACCTATGGCAAATCCATAACAGAAGAAAAAATTAAAAAATTGGTATGGGAAGATGTAAAGAGAATTAACCAAAAACTTGTTATATATAAACATATAAAGGCAATTGAAATTCGAGAAAAAGAATTCGAAAAAACAACAACACTAAAAATAAAAAGATATAAAGAAAATGTATAAAACGAAAAAGAACATCTCACAATTAACAGATGTTCTTTTTCTACATAACCTCTTCCATAAAGCCTCCTTTGCTTAAATTTTACTTATTTGCTCTACGCGCTTAACTCAAAATAATCAACCAATTACTTTACTTAAGGGAAAACAAACAAGTATTAGAAGAGTTAAAAGACTATGCCGGTAAATCTTGTTTACCTTAGCTAATCTTATTATATATTTTACTACAATTTACATAAAAAGTCAACAAATATTGGCAGAAAAATATAAAAAAGTATTGTATTTTATTTTAGAAAATGATATAATACAAAAACAAAAAAATAAAGCCGTTGAAAAAGCAAAGTATGTAAATAGGAAACATATAGAAAAGAGAAATAGGTTATAAGCTGAGAGCCTATATATATGTATTTACAGAAATTTCACTTTGGAGGTCTTGAATTGAAAGAGAGTAGATTCAAGCGGTAGAACCGTTATCGCTAAAGAGGTTAATAGAGATATTAATAAATTTAGGTGGTACCACGTCCATTCGTCCTATTGTTAGGAAGAATGGATTTTTTGTTGATTAGGAAGGAGTAGATTTATGAAAGAAGAAGTTTTAAAAATGAAAGAGAAGGCAATACAAGAAATTCAAAATGCAGAAGACCTAAATTCATTGGAGAATTGTAGAGTAAATTACTTAGGGAAAAAAGGAGAACTTACAGCCGTATTAAGAGGAATGGGAAGTTTGTCTGCCGAAGAAAGACCAGTTATTGGAGCATTAGTAAATGAAGTAAGAGATGAAATTGAAAAAGAAATTGGAGCTAGAAAACAGAATTTAAAAAAGAGAGAATTAGAAAGAACATTAAAACAAGAAAAAATTGATATTACTATGCCAAGTAAAAAACAAGAACTTGGTTCTATTCATCCAATTACACAAATTATTGATGAAATAAAAGAAATATTTATTGGAATGGGATATGAAATTGCAGATGGCCCAGAGATAGAATATGCAGAATATAATTTTGATAAATTAAATGCACCTAAAAATCATCCATCTAGGGATTTACAAGATACGATGTATATAACAGATGAAATTTTATTAAGATCACAAACATCACCAGTGCAGGCAAGAGTTATGGAAACACAAAAACCACCAATCAAAATTATTTGCCCAGGTACAGTATATCGTTCTGATAGCATTGATAGTACTCATTCTCCTGTCTTCCACCAGATTGAAGGATTAGTAATTGATAAACATATTACTATGGCGGATTTAAAGGGAACTTTGGAAGTATTCGCAAAAAAATGTTTAGGAGAAAAAACACAAGTTAGATTTAGACCGCATCACTTCCCATTTACAGAACCAAGTGCAGAAGCTGATGTATCTTGTTTCGTCTGTGGAGGAAAAGGATGTAGAGTATGCAAAGGAGAGGGCTGGATTGAATTATTAGGTTGTGGTATGGTGCATCCTAAAGTATTACAAAATTGTGGAATTAATCCAAAAGAGTATACAGGATTTGCGTTTGGATGCGGAGTAGAAAGAATTGCTATGGCAAAATACGGAATTGATGATATGAGACTTTTATTTGAAAATGATGTAAGATTTTTAAAGCAATTCTAAAATCTATTTAAAACAGTGTAAAGTAATTTGTGAAAGTTTTAGAGGCGATTTTAATCGCCCGCTATTGAAAGAAACTACTAAAAGATAGTATAAAGTAATCTATGAAAAAAAGAGAGGATGGAAAGAATATGAAAGTTGATATAGAATGGTTAAGAGATTATTCTGAAATTGACGTAAGTTCAAAAGAATTAGCAGATAAATTAACAATGACAGGTTCAAAAGTAGAGGGTGTTGAAACAAAAGGAAATGATATTAAAAATGTTGTTGTAGGAAAGATTTTGGATATAAAAAAACATCCTGATGCTGATAAATTAATTGTAACACAAGTTGATATTGGAACAGGAAAGGTACAAATTGTTACAGGTGCAGACAATGTAAAAGTAGGAGATATTATTCCTATTGCAAAGGATGGTTCTGAATTACCTGGAGGTGTGAAAATAAAAAAAGGACTGCTAAGAGGAGAAGAGTCCTGTGGAATGATGTGTTCTATAGGAGAATTAGGCCTAACATTAAATGAATATCCAGACCAAATAGAACATGGAATTATGATTTTACCAAGTTCTTATGAAAAGTTTTTAGGGATGGATATAGTAGAAGTATTAAATTTAAAAAAAGAAATTATTGAATTTGAAATAACACCTAATAGACCTGACTGTTTATCTGTAGAAGGATTAGGAAGAGAAACTGCAGTTTCTTTAGGAAAAGAATTTAAAAATATTCACAAAAATTTAGATGAACTAAACATAGAAAACAAAAAAGAAATAGGAGGACTAAAAGTTGAAATTAAAGCACCAGACTTATGTTATCGTTATGTAGCAAGAGTAGTAAAAAATGTAAAAATAGGACCATCACCAGAATGGATGAGGAAGCGTTTAAATGCTTGTGGAATGAGAGCAATTAATAATATTGTAGATATTACAAATTATGTTATGCTTGAAATGGGGCAACCAATGCATGCTTTTGATATCAATAGTGTAGAAGGTAAACATATTATTGTAAGAAGAGCAGAAAAAAATGAAGAAATTACTACTTTAGATGAACAAAAAAGAAATTTAAATGAAGATATGCTAGTAATTGCAGATGAGAAAAAACCTGTAGCAATAGCTGGTGTTATGGGTGGGCTTAATTCTGAAATTGAAAATGATACAGAAATGGTAGTATTTGAGTCTGCGGTATTTAATGGAGGAAGTGTAAGACTAACAGCTAAAGAAGTGGGATTGAGAACAGAAGCTTCTAGTCGATATGAAAAAGGACTATCACCAGAAAATGCTCTAAGGGCGGCTAACAGAGCAGTAGAACTAGTAAAATTAATTGGCGCTGGAGAAGAAGTAGAAGGTGTTATTGATGTTTACCCTACAAAACAAAAAGAAAATAGAATTGAAATAGACCCTGATAGAATTAATGCTTTATTAGGAACAGATATTACTAGAGATGAAATGGACAATATTTTTAAAAATTTAGGAATAAAAGTTGAAGGTAATATTGCAATTCCTCCATTTTTTAGACAAGATATAGAGGGAGAAGCAGATATAGCTGAAGAAGTATTAAGAATTTATGGATATGATAAATTAGACAGCTCGTTAATTCATGCAGAAACTACTGTTGGTGGTAAAAATAGAGCACAAAAAATGGAAGATAATTTGAAAAATTTATTAAAAGATAAAGGATTTTCAGAAATATATACTTATGGATTTATCAATGAAAAAGATTTAGAAAAATGTAATCTAAAAGAAGAAAATAAAATTAAAATATTAAATCCAGTTAGTGAAGAATTTAACATTATGAGATCATCAACAATTCCAAGCATGTTAAATGCTATTAGCTTTAATGCGGCACAAAAAAATGAAAATGTTAGATTATTTGATATTTCACGTGTTTATCATAATAATCAAAACCAAATACAAGAGAACAAATTACCAGAAGAAGAAAATATATTAACAATTGCAATGTATGGAAACTGTGACTTCTACGATATAAAAGGTTATGTTGAAAATGTTTTAAAAGAATGTAATGTAAAAAGATATGAAATCAAAAAAGAAGAAAAAAAGTTAAGTTATCATCCGGGAAGAGCTGCTAATATTTGTGTAGGAAAAGATACAATTGTAACATTTGGAGAAATTCACCCTACTGTACAAGAAAATTATGGTATGGGAGAAAAAGTATATTTAGCAGAAATACATATTGATAAGATTTTAAAATATGCATCTAAAGAAAAGAAATATACCCCAATTCCAAAATATCCTGCAGTAGAAAGAGACATTGCTATCATCGTGGATGAAGCAGTAGAAGTAGGAGAAATTGAAAGAGTTATCAGTAAAAAATGTAGAAAAGTGTTAGAAGATTTGAAATTATTTGACGTGTATCGTTCTGAAAAATTAGGAGAAAATAAAAAGAGTGTAGCATATGCTATAAAATTCAGAGCAGAGGATAGAACATTAACAGAGGATGAGATTAATACTTATATGGCTACTATAATAAATGATTTAGAGAAAGAGTTAAAGGCAAATTTAAGAACTTAGAACGAAAGGTGGAAATAAAAAGTGAGAAAAAACTTATCTGCCCAAGAGTTTGCAAAAGTATCCTTAGAGAAAATAAAGAATGGAACTTTTATAAGAGAACCATATACGAAAAGCGATATAGATAAGGATAAAGAAATATATGATATGTTAGCAAGAAGAAAATTTGAAAATGCTGAACGAAAAATTTTACAGTATTTAGGAGAAAAACCATATGATACATTCTGGAGAAATTTTTTAACATATATACAAATAAAAACAAAAAAATTTGATATTGCAGAAGAACTAATAAAAGGAACAAAATTATTGGAACCTAAGAATTTAAAATGTAGAACATATGAATTATACATAAAATTTTTATTAGGACAAGAAGAAGAAGTTATAAAAAAGAGAAAAGAAATTGATGAAATTTTGCAAACACCACAGAGCCCAAATGTTCCTAATCACATGCTGTATGGTATAGAAATTAATTTTTTGAAAGCATTTGATGAAACATTAGAAAAAAGGAAAAATAGAGAGTCAAATTTAGAAGAAGATTTAGATATTATATAGGTTTACAATAGATATGTCACACCTAATATAAAAAATAAAAGTAGGAAATACCAGAAAACATGATAAAATG
>CALXRW010000010.1 GCA_944390965.1 uncultured Clostridia bacterium | reverse complement strand
ATGTGCTTTACACTTTAAAATTCTCCGTTGTCGGAGAACGATTTTTATTATACTATACCGGTTTCGAATTGTCAACATATTTTTTAACTTTTTTTCAACTTTTTTTGTTTTGTCTTTTTACTCTCTCTACTCCCTTTTTAGTACCTTCTTATAATAACATAATTACTTTCCTTAGTCAATACTTTTTCCTTAGAAATTTTTGCTTTTTTTGCCTATTTTTTCATATTTCAACTAATATAACATCTTCGCCAATACATTTTATTTTTTCCCATGCAATCACAATATCATTACCACCACCAAAAATGTTTAACATTTTGTTGTTACCTGGAACAATAATAGAAGTAATAACACCTGTTTCTAGGTTTGCTGTAACATCTTGAACAAATCCTAGTCTTTTTCCATCTGTTATATTAATCACTTCCTTATGCTTAAAGTCTAGACCTTTTCCTCCCATGTCGACCTCCATTAATTGTCTTTCTATTTATACTATCATTCTATGCTTATTATTTTGTAATATTATTTTTTCTGCAATACTTTTAGCATCCATTCCATAAATCTTTTCTATTTCTTTAACGGTTCCGTGTTTAATAAAAGCATCTGGATAAGCATAATGAGTAATGGGATAGTTTTCTCCTTCTTGACTTAACAAAAATGAAATCGTCTCTCCAAGTCCACCTGTTATTTCATTATCTTCTATCGTGATTGCATTTTTTGTTTTTTGAATGGATTTTATAATAGTTTCTTCATCCATTGGCTTTAAAAATCTAACATTAATTACTTCTGCTTCAATGTTTTCTCCTAATAAAATGTCTGCTACTTCTTTTGCTGTACTTACCATTTTTCCTATTGCAAAAATACTAATGTCCGTTCCTTCTTGTATAATTTCTGCCTTACCGAGTTCTATTGGTGTATGTTTCTGAAATTCAACATTCCCCTCTCCACCTCTAGGATATCTAATAGCAATTGGTTTTTCAAGTTGCATAGAAAATTTTAAGATATTTTCTAGTTCTGAAAAGTCTTTTGGTGCTGCTATATTTAAATTAGGAATTGTATTTAAAAAAGATAAATCATAGATACCTTGATGAGTTTCTCCATCATTACCAACAATTCCTGCTCTGTCTACACAGATTGTAACTGGTAAATTTTGAATACAAATGTCATGTAATATTTGGTCATATCCTCTTTGTAAAAAAGAAGAATAAATAGGAACAACTGGTTTTAGTCCAGCCTTTGCTAGTCCAGCAGCTAACCCCAAAGCATGTTGTTCTGCAATTCCCACATCAAAAAATCTAGTTGGATATCGATTGGCAAATTCTAAAAGTCCTGTTCCTTCTTTCATTGCAGCAGTTATTGCTACTATACGATTATCTTTTTTCGCCAATTTCACTAATTTGTCTCCAAAAACTTTTGAATAGTCTTTTGAGACACTTTTCTGTTTTTTACCTGTTTTAATATCAAAATTAGATATACTGTGAAATTTATCTGGGTTTTCTTCTGCTGGTTTGTATCCTTTGCCTTTTTTCGTTCTTACATGAACTAAAACAGGTCCTTTAATAGTTTTTGCTACTTTTAGTATGCTTTCCATTCTTTCTATATTATGTCCGTCTACTGGTCCTAAATATGTAAATCCAATATCTTCAAAGAACATCTTTTGAATAAATAATTGCTTAATTCCTCTTTTTAGTTTTTGTGCTATCTTTACCGTTTTTTCTCCTACCAAAGGTACTTTGTATAATATTTTTTTTATGGTAGTATTTGTTTGTGTATAAAGTTTTTTAGTTCTTAATTTACTGAGAAAAGTATTCATTCCTCCTACATTCTTAGATATACTCATCTCATTATCATTTAAAATTACAATGATATTTGTTCCACTATTTCCAGCATCATTTAGAGCTTCTAACGCCATTCCACCTGTTAGAGCTCCATCACCAATAATAGCAATAACATGATTGTTTTCTTTTAGAATATCTCTTGCTCTTGCCATTCCTAATGCCACTGATATAGATGTACTACTATGACCTGTGTTAAAACAATCATATTCTGATTCTGAAACTTTTGGAAAACCTGCTATTCCATCTAGTTGTCTTAATGTTTTCATCTGTTCTTTTCTTCCTGTTAGTATTTTATGTACATAAGTCTGATGTCCTACATCCCAAATTATTTTATCCTTTGGTGCTGAAAAAACTGTATGTAAAGCAATTGTTAGTTCTACGACTCCTAGATTAGAAGCTAAATGCCCTCCTGTTTTTGATACTGTTTGAATAATTAAATTTCTAATTTCTTGTGCTAATTCTTTTTTTTCTTTTGTTTCCATTGTTTTTAAGTCTTCTGTAGTCTCTATTTTTTCTAGCATTTTTTTCTCCCCTTGATTTAATTTATGTCTATTATATCTGTTTATTCTCTACTTTTCAATAGTTAAAAGATTTTTACTTCTTATCTTATAATTCTCGTGGTTCTTGCTTTGTTTCTCTTTCCTCAATATACTGCACTTCGTTATCTTCCACACAAAATAATGCTAGTTTTGATTTTTTGTTTCTATGTCCACATCCGGCGTCTAATCTAATTAATCCATTTTTTTCATCTTTTACGATTTCTCCAGCTTTTGGAGTATGACCACAAATAGTAATAAACCCTTTTTTTCGGCATAGTGCATAAGTACTAATTTCTCTTTCTTGAAGCATAAAATCACATTCTTCAGCATCTAAATCTTTAAATCGATATCCTTCTCCTGTTATTTTCATTTCTTTTAGCATGTTAGGATTTCTAGGAGGCATTGCATGAACTAATAAATAATCTTTTCCTTGTATGTTCTTTGGTAATACAACATAAGATGAATTAAGGAACTTACAAATTGCCTTCTGTTCTTCTTTTGGTAAATTAAGATAATCGAAAATTGTTGTATATCCTTTATTCCATTTGAGCCATGTAACAATAATGTCCATTTCATCTTGATTTACTCTTTTTTGTTTCATCATTTTTTGACATACTGTTTCACTTTCTGTTATTCTTTTTTTATATTGTTGTACCTTTTCTTGTGCCATCGCCCCTTTTAATAATTCATAATCTTGTTTTAGATTTTCTCTTTTTAAAATATTTTCCATATCTTTTTTGTTAAGTCCATGTTTTTTCATAATGCATACTGTCATAAGAAATTGCATTTCATGATTTCCCATTAAAAATGTAACTTTAGGATGACTTCTTATATTTTCTTGGCGTTTTCGAATATCCTGTAAAATTTTAATTCCGCCATTTCCTCTGTCTAATACATCTCCTAGTATATATAGGTGATCTCTTGGATTTAATTTTTTAATTACATCAAGATAAGACCCATACATTCCATGTATGTCACTTACTATATAATGTTTTCCCTTTCTTCTACTTAAAGTTTGTAATTTTGCTCTGTCTTGTAGCATTTCTACAAATTTCCCCATCTCTATTTTCTCCCATATGTGTTTGCAATTTTTAAGAGTGTGAATTGTTAATTTTTTTCCTTTTTCATAAATTACTTTACACCATTTTAAAATCTCTTTTTATTATATAGCGTCCTTATTCTTATGTCAACTTTATTCAAATATAAAATTAAAATAAATTCGTATAATTTCTTTTGAAAATAAAATTCATATATACCCGGCTCATTAACTTACATTTTCCCATAAAACTCTCAAGGTTCAAGGAGTAATCTGGAATCTAGTTAAGCTGTTCGAGTTTTTATTTCAAAATATAAGTTAATGAGCCGGGTAAAAATCATATCACGGAACTTTGAAGTTTCATTTGTTTTTCTATACAGAACAAATCTAGTTTTATTAGACTTTTTCTCTATTTTTTAATATTTACTATATTAGCAAGATTTGATGATGCAAAAAATTGTAAAACAGCTTTTTCTGTTCATCTATTGTTTTTTAACTTTACCTATTTATATAATTTTTTGATATGTTCTATTGCACTTTTCTCTAATCTTGAAACTTGTGCTTGTGAAATTCCTATCTCTTCTGCTACTTCCATTTGTGTTCTTCCTTCAAAAAATCTTTTTGAAATAATCATTTTTTCCCTATCATTTAATTTTTTTAGTATTTCTGATATAGTAATATTTTCTGCCCAGCCTTCATCTGTATTTTTGCTGTCTTTTACTTGATCCATAATATAAAGACTTTCTGTTCCATCATTATATACTGGTTCTTGTAATGATACAGGGTCTTGTATGGCATCTAAGCAAATAACAATTTCTTCTTTTTCAACTCCTAATTCTTTTGCAATTTGTTCAATGGTTGGCTCTTTTTCATTTTCTTTTGTTAGCTTTTCTCTTATTTGTAATGCTCTATATGCTAAATCTCTAACAGAGCGACTAACACGAATGGGATTATTGTCTCTTAAATATCTTCTAATTTCTCCTATTATCATTGGTACTGCATATGTGGAGAATTGCACTTGTAAAGAGGTGTCGAAATTATCAATCGATTTTATTAATCCAACAACCCCTACTTGAAATAAATCATCTATATTTTCTCCTCTACCATTAAACCTTTGTATCACACTTAATACTAATCTTAGATTTCCTTTTATAAAATCTTCTCTTGCTTTTTCATCTCCATTTTTTATTTTAATTAGTAATTCATTTTTTTCTTGATTTGTTAATACAGGTAATTTTGCTGTGTTTACACCACAGATTTCTACCTTGTTAATCAAATAAAAACCCCCTTTTTGAAAAATAATTACTTAATTTCATTATTTCCAAATTAGGAGGTTCTATTCACTACTTACTTTTTTCATCCTGTTTTGCTCATAATGTCCTTTTTCATTTTTTTAATTGCTTTCTTTTCCAAGCGAGAAATATAACTCTGAGAAATACCGTAACATATCTGCCACTTCTTTTTGTGTTTTTTCATTTCCGGAAATGAAACCAAAACGTAATTCCATAATATTTTTCTCACGATTACTTAATTTAGCAATAGAAGCTTTTAGTAATTTTTTATCTACTTCATCTTCTATTTGTCTTGAAGTAACATCTGGGTCTGTTCCTAAAATGTCAGACAATAATAACTCATTTCCATCTCCATCTCGATTTAATGGTTCATCAATAGAAACTTCACCTTTTAGGCGATTACTTCTTCTTAGGTACATTAAAATTTCATTTTCTATACATCTAGATGCATATGTTGCTAATTTTATATTTTTATCGGTATTAAAAGTATTAATTGCTTTCATTAAACCAATGGTACCTATTGATATTAAATCTTCTAAACCAACTCCCGTATTTTCAAATTTCTTGGCAATATATACTACTAATCTTAAATTTCTTTCTACTAATGTTTTTCTCGTTTCTGCATCATTCTCTGCTAATTTTTTAAGTAATATTTCTTCTTCCTCTGGAAGTAACGGAGGCGGTAATATTTGACTACCTCCTATATAATAGATAGGAAGACTATCTATATTTTCTTCTTGTATGTATCTAACATAAATCGTATTGATACTATACTTTAACATCTGCAATATGTTCATTTGTTCTCCTTTCTAGCAACTCTAATCCCATTAAAGCTTGATATGCTCCATTTTTGGTAAGCTTTTTGGGATAAAGTCCTATCATCGCTTCTTTTTCTTGTTTTTCTTCCTCTTCAAGTCTAATAAAGATACGATCTGGTTTTATTCCTAGTAATAGCCCATTCTCTTTTCCTAGAGATTGAAAGGGAATAACGCGTAATCTAGTTATCTCGCTGTCCTTAAGCATTTGGGTATTCCCCTGTATAATTTCTTCTGCGTGATGAATCATTTCTGGAATTAGCTTTTCCATTTTTTCTTGTTCCACTACGATTACAGGCATCCCTGTTATGGGTTCTTTTAATAAATTACCTGTATCAATCATTGCAATTGCTTTTTGTGTATTGCCTTCTATTTCAATCTCAATTTCACAAAACATATCTTTTTTATGAAATCTGGTTTTAATACTTTTTAGCGCTGTCTGTAATATAATAAATCCTACTATTGCACCTAAAAAAGCAATTTTTAGAGGATATGTTCCAATGAATAAGCCGTTTTTCATTAATATGTCCTGTGGCCTTACAAAATATAATAGTGCAAACGCTGTTCCTCCAAAAGCAAAAGATACTAAATAAAATAAGACTAACTGTTTGCATAATGTTTTTATTTTGTTTGGTTTAAAGGCAATATATATCATAACAACAGAAAGTAAAATTTTTAAGGTGATACTGGAATATATTTCTAGTATGTTCATAAATGAGATTACAGCATAAATACCTCCAACTCCTCCTGAAAAAATAAGCTTTATGGTACTGGTTTTTGTTCTTGCTATCATTCCTGTTGTAAACAAAATGATATAATTCATTAAAAAATTTTCTAACAATACTATATCCACATATATTGTCATGGCTCACCTTTTACTATTTTGTTTTTTCTTATTATATTCTTTTTGTTTTTATTTTTATGTCATTTCTTAGTGGCGAAAAAAAGAAATCATCTACAAAAATGGATGATTTCTTTTTTGTTTTGATTATTTTTTTGTTATTTCTACTTCATTCCTTTTTTTCTTAAAAATGGAGGAATATCTAAATCATTTTGATTATTATTGTTATCTTGTACACTTGATATAGAATTTATTTTTTTATCCCAAGTTCTATTTACTAAATTATCTACATTAGTATTTTGATTTTCATCATTTTTTTCAAATCCTGTAGCAATAACAGTAATAACTAATTCATCTTCTATTGTATCATCTGTTACTGTACCAAATATAATATTGGCCTCTGGATCAGCACTTCTTTGAATTAGTTCTGCAGCAATATTAGCTTCGTGTAATCCTACATCACTTCCACCAGTAATATTGATGATAACACCACTTGCACCTTCAATTGAAGTTTCTAACAATGGGCTTTGAATAGCTTGTTTTGCAGCATCTTCTGCTCTATTTTCACCACTTGCTCTACCTATTCCCATATGTGCCATTCCCTTGTTTAGCATAATTGTTTTTACATCTGCAAAATCTAGGTTAATTAATCCAGGTACTGCAATCAAGTCTGATATACCTTGTACACCTTGTCTTAATATATCATCTGCCATTCTAAAAGCTTCTATGATTGATGTTTTTCTATCAATTACTTGTAATAATTTATCATTAGGGATTACTACAAGTGTATCTACTTTACCTTTTAAATTTTCGATTCCTCTTTCTGCTTGAGCAAGTCTTTTCTTCCCTTCAAAAGTAAATGGTTTTGTTACAACTCCAATTGTTAAAATTCCCATTTCTTTTGCTGTTTGTGCAACAATAGGTGCTCCTCCAGTACCAGTTCCTCCACCCATTCCGGCGGTAACAAATACCATGTCAGCTCCTTTTAGGCTTTCTGTGATTTCTGCTTTGCTTTCTTCTGCTGCTTGTGCACCAATATCTGGATTTGCACCAGCACCTAATCCTCTGGTTATTTTTTCTCCTACTTGAATTCTAGTAGGTGCTTTTGATAGCTGAAGTGCTTGTCTATCTGTATTGATTGCAATAAATTCCACATTTTTAATGCCAGAATCTATCATTCTGTTTACAGCATTATTACCTGCTCCTCCAACACCAATTACTTTAATGGTTGCTGAGCCATCCATCATAAAATTATTGTTTGGATCATCATAGTCTAACATATAATTTGTTCCTCCTTATTTATTTTGAAATTAGAAGTAGAATTTGTCTTTTTCCTACTTATTTTTAACATTAATTTTAACTATAGAAAAAATCTTTAATTCTTTCTATTAGATTACCTAAAATATTTTTATCAGACTTAGTATCTATACTACTAGATACTGTCCTTGCAAATGGTTTTGCTGCTACATATCTTACAACAGCATAAGCTGTTCTATAGTCTGTATGTATTGTGCTAATAAGTCTTCCTGTTGCAATTTTTACAGGTATATTTAATATAATTTTTCCCGCTACGTCGCTTTTGTTAATGTTTGTAATTCCTTGTCCTGTTAAAATTACATTGTTTATTTTAGTCTTAATTCCTTGACTTGTAATATCTTTATTTACTAGTGAGAAGATTTCCTCTATTCTTGCCTCAATAATTTCAATTAATTCTGAACTTTTAATAGATTTACTTCTTCCTTCTCCTTTATAAGTATTTAGCACAATATTATTATCATTATCAATAAATGACTTTAAAGCTAATCCATATTGTCTTTTTAATCTTTCTGCTTCTTCTAAAGAAATATTTAGAAGAACTGAAATATCATTTGAAATATGGTTCCCTCCTAATAAAATCGTATTCGTATAAATAAAACTAGAACCTTCAAAAACACCAATATCTGTATTCCCTGCTCCAATGTCTAATAATAAAACATTATCTGTTAATTCGTTGGTGTCTAGTACTAAATTTCTTTCCGCTAGTGTAACAGGAACGAGTCCGTCAATTTCAATTGATGCTCTTTTGAAAATGGATGATAGTTCTTTTACATATTCTTTATCTGCTAAAATAATTTGTGCTTTTAGTGTAAAAGTAGCACTTAAACTTCCAACTGGGTCATCCACCATTTTCCCATTATCTAAAATAAATTTATCAGGAACAATATCTATTAATATTTTATCATCTGGGAGCTCAATATCCTTTACTTGAAGTATAGCTGAGGAAACATCTTTTGTAGATATGCCTGCATATTTATCTTTTGTTTCTTTTGTAATACTATTTTGCACGATAGTTACATACTTACCAGGTATTGTTACATAAGCAGAATTAATTTTTAAACTTGCTGTTTCTTCTGCTTCTTTTATTGTGGCTGAAATTGCGGAGGCAATTTCTTCTGGATGAATTAATTTTGCTTTTTTGATGCCTTCGCATTTTGCTTCCGTATTACAAATAACTTCAATTTGATTAAAGTTATTTACTTCGCCAACAACTGTTCTAACCTTTGATGTACCTAAGTCAATGCCTACAATTATATCTCCTACTGCCAAGTTTATTCCTCCATTTTTTTATTGATTATTTTCTTTGTAAAGAATATATTATTTTTAGAAAAAAGTCAATAGAATTTGTAATATTTTTGTAATATTTTTGTAATAAATGTAATATTTGTTTTAGGGATATTTGCTATTCAGTCTTTTACCAGCATGAATAGTCATTTTGGGTCGTCTTGCCATTATCTATTATCACGTTTTTGAGAAATTAATTATCCCTCGGCTATACCGAGGGATAATTACTAAGCTTTTATTTCTTTTTTCTTTGTTTCTGATTTTTTTTGATTCCATTTTTCCAAATAATGCCTACGAATAATAGATAAGTTAGTAAACATTCTTCCTACAAAGACTATGATAGCTGCTAGGTAAATATCCACATTTAACTTTTCGCCTAAAAATGTAAGTAATATAGATAAAATGGCATTTCCAAAGAAGCCTGATACAAATATTTTTAGGTCAAAGTTTCCTTTCATAACAGCAGTTATCCCACCAAATACAGAATCTATTGCAGCAATAATGCCAATTGCTAAATATCCTGAATATGTATAAGGTATAACAGGTGCCACCATTCCCAATAATGCTCCTATGATACATCCAATTAATATTGCAATAAAAATCATTCTTTTACCTCCTCTGCATATTTTAAACTCATTTCACCATCATATTTTAATATTTGAATCTCATTTTGTCTTTCTATGGTAGCTGTTTTTTTATTACCTTTAATATAAACATCTATATATCCTGTATCTTTTGTTGTTAATCCACTTTCTAAATAGCTTTGATCTCCTATTGCTTTCACTACATATGGTGAACTCATTTTCTTGCCATTAATAACAATCAATGTATTGTTAATATAAGCAATATCGGATGTTGCAACAATTCTCTCATCATTAACAGATATCGCTTCTGCTCCTGCAAGTCGAAGTTCATTTATTAACTGAATTAAGTCATATGCTTCGATGTCTTTATATTCATTATCTGTTAATGTAACAACAATTCCTTTTCCTGTTACGTCTGTTTTCCCTAATAATAGATTAGCTTTTTCTAGTTCTTTTTGCAACAATTCTGTAGATTCTTGATCATTTTGTTCTTTTTCTTTATACTCATTTATGGTTGTTACTGTTTCTGTATATTTTTTATTCATTTCCTCATACTTTGTTTTCCATGAAGCAATTTCCGTTCTTAATTCTGCTTCTCTCATTGTTTCTATAGAGGTAATGTCTGTCTCTTCTACTACTTTAAATTGCATGAACATAACAGTAGTTAAAATTACACACATGATTCCGATTGTAATAATCATAATCATCTTACCTTTGTTTTTCACGTTTTACCTCCTATTCTTCCACAGTTGTCATATATTCTATATTATATACGCCTTCATATTTTGGAATTTGAATATCATAAACTTTTTCAACTTTGGCATCTACATAATTCTCAATTCTCTGTATAAATCCACCTTGCATAGTAAGTGAAGTTTCTAACCACTCTGGTTGTCCAATAGCAAGAATAACATATGGGCCACCTACTTTTTGGCCATTAATTCTTACCACTGTTCCATCACATACAATTCCAGTTGTATTAATAATCCTTTGACCATTAATACTAATAGCTTCTGCATTAGCATTCTTTAATTCATTTACAATTTCTACTAAGTCTTGTGCGTGGACTAGATAATCAGATACATTTAAAGTTTCTAATCCAGTGGCTTTTTTATCTTGAAGAGTAATCATAACTCCTTTTCCTCTTAAGTCTGTTAATCCCAATAAATTATTTGCTAATTTTAGTTCTTCTTCTATGCTAGCAGAAACCGCATTATCCTGACTTGCTTTTTCACGGTATTCTTCTAATGATTTTTCAGTTCTCTCTGTTTCTCTTACCATGTTGTCATATTTTTCTTTCCATCGTAATACTTCATCTCTTAATTCATTTTCAGTAAATGAACTTCCTACTACTTTATTGGCATTTTCTATTGTTTTGAGTTGAATACAAATAGCAAAAGTTAATACTAAACATACGCAACCTAATAAGATTTGTATTTTCTGCTTTTTTTTCATGTCATCTTCCCTTTCTTATACTGATTTTTACTATTTTCTAAACCTCTTCTCTAAAAATAGCTCCTTCTGTATTCACATCTTGATTGACAAATACTTCTCCCCTTTTCCCTTGTTCTTTTTCTATCACTAATTTTAAATATTGTATTCTTGTATTAATATTGGAAGCATCTCCTAAATATGCTGTTTTTCCTTCTCCTTCTAATATTAAAGTATAATTTCTGTCATTGCTAATATCAATTTTTGTAATCATTTTTTCAATTTCATTGCTTCTAGCTGTTTCCATTATTTTTAATACTGCTTTCATTTTTTTTAGGTCATCTGTTTGCAAACGATTCCCAGGTACAATGTTTTCTACTGGCGTAATATAACCTGTTATAATTGGTATTTCTAATTTTTCTTCTGAAATTTCTAACATATATCCCTGGTTATTAATATATACATATCCATTTGCAAATTCTAGCATAAAAGTAGCTTGTCTTTCTTTTACTTGAATTTCAATGGTACTTGGCAAAACTCTTTTTATTTCCACCTTTTCTATATATGGTTCTTGCAAAATATTAATAATAGCTTGTTTCGTGTCTATTTTAAATGCATTTTCATTTATTATAATTCCAGACATGTTAATGATTTTTTCGCTTGTTATTTTTTGATTTCCCACTACTTTAATTTCTAATATATTAAATAAAGGTGATAATAGAAAGAAAATAATAGTACCAGCTAGTATTCCTAAAATGGTTAACCATTTTACTAATTTTAAAATTCTCTTTTTTTTCTTTTTAGCACGTTCTTCCTCTTGTTTATTTTTATATTTTTTCTTTTTAGGGGCAGATTTTTTTTCTGCCCTTTTTTTATTTTTCGTTTTTTCTTTTAATCCAATCACAATTTCATTATCTAAGTCGAACTTTTCGTTCTCTTTTTGTTTGTTTTTTTGCTTTTTAATTCTTCTGTTTACCTCTTTTGCTTTCAATTATTCACCTTCTTCTTTTTGTATATTTGCTCCTAAGCTTCTTAATTTCTCATCTAAATTTTCATATCCTCTTAATATATGTTCAATATGATTTACTTTTGTTTTACCATGTGCAGATAGTGCTGCTGTTACTAACGCTGCTCCTCCTCTTAAATCTGTTGCTTTTACTTCTGCTCCTGATAATTTTCTTATTCCTTTAATAACAGCCATCTTACCTTCTATTGTTACTTTTGCTCCCATGCGTTTTAGTTCATCTGTATATTTATATCGATTTTCAAAAATATTTTCAATAATAACAGATGTACCTTTTGCTGTTGTTAGCATTGCCCCAAAAACAGATTGCATATCTGTTGGGAACCCTGGATATGGCATAGTTTTAATTTCTGTTGCTAATAATTTTTTGGGAGCTTTCATTTTAATCTCATTTTTCCCAATATCTAATTGGCATCCGCACTCTGAAAGTTTTGACAGAACAGGATTAATATGTGTTGGAATTACATTTTCTAAAGTAATTTCCCCTCCTGTTATTGCTGCAGCACAAAGAAGTGTACCAGCTTCAATTCTATCTGGCATAATATTATAGCTGACATCCTTTAATTCTTTTACTCCATTTATTTTTATTACATTGGTTCCTGCCCCAGAAATTTTTGCCCCCATCTTATTTAACATGTTCTGCAAATCTTGAATTTCTGGTTCCATTGCAGCATTGATGATTGTGGTTTCTCCTTCTGCTAAGACAGTAGCTAACATTAGGTTTTCTGTTGCCCCCACGCTTGGAAAAGCCAAGTGAATTTCAGCTGGTACTATTTTATCACAACTACACTTAATAAATCCAGCATTTTCTTCAATATTTATTCCTAATTTTCGAAATCCTTCTAAATGAAGGTCAATCGGTCTGCTTCCAATATCACATCCTCCTGGATAAGAAAACGTTGCATTCTTAAATCTACCTATGATTGCACCTGCTAAAATAATAGATGATCTCATTTCTCTCATTAGTTTATCTGGTATCTCATGTGTTTTAATATTTGCTGAGTCAATAATAATTTTGTCTTTTGTCTTCTTAATTTTACAACCTAATACTTTTAATATTTCCAAAGTAAATTTAATATCATAAATATCTGGAACATGATATAATTTGGTTGTTTTTCCACTTAGAATACTAGCAGCAATAATAGGAAGTGATGCATTTTTAGAACCAGATACTAAAGTGCTTCCTTTTAACACCTTGCCGCCTTCTATTATGTAACTTGCCATGCATATTCACCCTTTCTTGATCATTATTTACTATATGTTATGATTACTTTACGTAAAGTGTGAATATGGCTTTATGTCGGTTTTATTTTCACTTAGTGTTGCGAAACTATGTAGTTTCATATAAGTTATACAAAAATACCTATTGTCCTCATATTGATTTATGATGACAACAGGCATTTATTTTACACAATCAAAATCAAATAATTATTTATTTTTAATGTTATGCAACCTTTTCCTTATAATTTACAATTGTTACTTCTGTTGCTGATTGCTTTAATTGATTTACAATTTTTTCAATGTTTTCTGCTGTTTCATCAACAAAGTATTGTTCTCCACATTGAGTACATACTTTTGCTGGAACTCCTTTAATAATAATGATTGTATCTTCCAAATCAACTACATAATTTACTTTCTTTTTTTCTAAATTTCCTTTACACATAAAACAATTCATTATTTTTCCCTCCTTGTTTTCATATCTTCTTCCCATTTATCTATATTAGGATAATATGCTGTTATCATATGAACAGTATCTTCACTTACTCCGCATACTATATGTATTATCTTATTATTTGTATTATATCCTAATATTAAGCAACTTGGATATGGATAATCATCATCATATTGATTTATGATGACAATATATCTTTTATTTTGGTAATGTTTTGGAGTCCTATTTCATAACCTATCTGATAGCATTCTTTTATTTTATTCATTTGTAAGATTTTGATTTCTCCTGTATTGACTAAGATTGTGTTATCAGCTTCTTTTAAATTGTTTTGTGCAATTTGATTTGTCATAATGTCCAGTGTTCTTAATACAATACTGTAGATACTATTTCTTGTTTTAACATTTCCTTCAAAGAAATTGACTGCTATTACTTTGTCTGCACCTGCGTTTCTTACCTCACTTGCTGGTACATTAGATAAAACTCCTCCATCTACAAAAGTATATTCTTTGTATTTAAATGGTGCAAATAGAATGGGAAAAGAACTACTTGCTCTTACAGCCTTTGCAATTTCAAATTCTTTTATATAGTTTTCTTCTTCACGTTCTTTTGTGTTTGTAAATATAAATTCTTTTCCTGTTTGTAAGTCAACCGTTGTAATAACAATACATTTTTCTAAATCTGCTAAATATTTTAAGTTTTTATATTTTGCTGCTTCATTTAATGCATATTCAATACTTCCTCCTGATCTCATTCCATTAATTTCAAAGCTTTTGTTTTCTCTCATACTGGAAAACATATACATGGGATTGGCATCTACGATAGATTTTCCAAAGTATTGAAACAGATTGAGCATTTCATTTGGTCTATAGCCCATAGCATATAGTGCTGCCACAATACTGCCGTGAAGATGTTCCTCCAATAATATCTACTGTAATTCCATTTTCTTCTAATGCTTTTAAAATTCCAATATGTGCTGCTCCTTTGGCACCACCACCTGCTAAGGCTAATCCAAGCTTCATTTTATCACCTCTTATTTGCTTTAAGTTATTTCTTCGAAGAACGGGCGATTAAAATCGCCCCTACATTTTTCACAAATTACTTTACATTATCCTTATTTATCTTTTAAGAACAGGAAATTAAAATTACTCTTACATTCTTTACACTGTCTTCTATTTGAGTTCAAAATTAAATGGTAACATTTCTCTTATAGTATATTCTTTAAAAGTTCCTGTTTGCTGATTTCCAACATAAATTTTAAAGTCTGGTTTTACAAATTCACTCATAAACTGTCTACAATACCCGCATGGAGTAGTTTCTTCTTTATCTCCTAATACATAAATACTTGAAAATTCTTTTTCTCCCTCTGAAATTGCTTTTACAAAAGCGACTCTTTCTGCGCATATAGACATGATGCCATCATTTTCAATATTACAACCTGTGTATATTTTTCCTTCTTTTGTAATAAGAACAGCTCCCACTTTAAAATGTGAGTAAGGCACATAGGCATTTTCTTTTATTTTTTTTAATAAATCTAAAATTTCACTTTGCTTTTGCATTGTTAATATCCTTTCTATCTTCCAATTGCTTTTAATTTTGCATTTGCAACATCAATGATGTTAATTTTATTATCATAGTTCATATCTCCTGCTCTAAAATATGGTCCTGTTAAAATATAATTTGTTTTACCAATTGAATGTAACTTTATCGCAGATAAATCAATAACACTAATTCTACCATCCCCATTAGTGTCTCCTGTTACTACTAGAATATAATCTGATGTTCCTATTCTTGCTTTCATGCCAGTCCCAATTATGGTATTTTCACTTATAGATTGATTATTTTTATTGTAAAAAGATATGTTTTCGTTTGTTATAATATTGCTCTTCACTTGTTCTGCTGTTGTTCCTGGTGCAATTTTATAAATATATCCATTTCCATCTAATTCATATTCTCTTAATTGTAATCCTTCATATTCTTCTGTAAATGCTTTAATACAAATATTAGCATTGCTTACTCCACTTGTCATTAAATCTGACCATACATTCATGTCTAAAGAACAGAAGCTTTCTCCACTATTGCTTGTAACATATTGCCAAAATCCATCATTTATTCTATATTCTAATGATAGGCTAGCTTCTGTTTCTGATATATATTTTACTGCTACTGCAAATTTGTCACCTGTTAATGCAATTGGAATGTCTAGCGGAATTACTTGGTATCCAGAATGTATTGTTTTTATATTATTGGTAACTTTAACTAATTCATTTTTATTTAAATTTCCATTATTAGGATTGATGTAAATCTCACAAGTCATATTTTCAAAAGAAAATAACCCAACTTCTGTTACCCTTTCATTTTGGATACTATTTCTTTCGAATACGTTAGCTCCATATATAATTTTGGGATCATTTGAAAAATTTATGCATAGTGAATTACCATATTCATCATACTGGTAGATATTATCATAATTAATATCTACTATTTCTTCAATACCATAAACTCCAGCTTCTATCCAAACATCTTCATAGGATACATAATAATATCCGTTTTCTCCCCAGTTTTCTCCCCAAGAATTTAACACAATATATGCTCCAGGTTTTGTTGGTCTATGATTGCTATTGAAATTTGAAATGGCATAATTATCATCCCAACCAACGATGGTTACTTGATGATTTATTATTTTGCTATCATCATCACAGTAATAAGATACTCGATTACCATTTGTTTGTGAAAATCCATATATATTAGATGCATCACCAAAAGTAACTGCACTAACTGCTCCGTATTTTACAATATGTTCTTTAATTTCATTTCTAATCTCATTTACTTCTGATTGTGTATAAGTAATATCTCCTCCATTTGTATAAATCGTTTGGTTTCCATTTCTAGTTTTGAATAAAGTTGGAAACGTTTTATAGGAATTAATTTTTTTAACTGGTTCTTTTCCTTCAATTTCTGAAAGTGCAATTTTATTTTCATTATTTTCAAATGGCATTTCTTCTTCAAGAATTGGTCCCTTTCCACTCACATAAAAAGGTAAAGCAATACCTACGTTTCCTCCTTTTCCTACTTCTCTTCCAAATCCGCTTTCATTTATTTCATTTCCTAAAAAAGTTCTTGAAGTAGCGTAATCTAGATATCTTTCTGAAAAATCTATAGTTTCATTATTTCTTAACTTTAGGTTTGTTTCTAGTAAGGTATTTGTTGTAAATGCCCAACATTCTTCTGTTCCCATTTGATTCTTTACAGGAATATTAATATCCTCTGTTAAACTATATCTTGATGCTGATGCTGCCGCTTTTAGTGCAAAAAAAGATGTACTGTCCTTGATTTCCCTTTCCCAATTTATAATATATGGAAATGGCATAATAGATTTTTCTTTTTCTTCTTCACTTAGTTTTTCCCACTTTAAATAAAGCGGACTATATTCTTCTCCTACTTCTATGCTGGCAAAAGCAAAAATAGGTATACTAAGTAATAACATAAAAATGAATAAAATTAATGCTACTTTTTGTTTCTTCATTTTTTTCTTCCTTTCAATATCTTTGCTTTAAGTAATTTCTTCGAAGCACTGGCAATTAAAATCGCCCCCTACATTTTTTCATAAATTACTTTACGCTATCTCTTTATATATATGTATTATAATCATTTTTATCTTTCTGTGCAACCAGGTTTTAGCTATGTTACAAATCAGATGCTATCCCCTTATACGGCTACTTAAAATAACCACTTCATAATCTTTTTATTAAAATTTCATTTCTTTTTTATTACAAAACAGGCAATTTTCTTCTTTTGATTTAGGGAATATTAGATTTGAACCTTTTGTAACTGTTTTGTAACATAATTTTAATATAAACGAAATGTTATTTTACATTTTATATTGTATAATAGAATTTAGAAGGGATGGAATCACAAATGAGTATTGAATCTGTACTAAGGAAAGAGGGTATTAAAGAAGTAAAACCATTAGATACACTTACTACTATTAAATTAGCTAAGAATATTACGGACAAACTTTGTGTTGCTTTTTTGGATTTTGGATTAGATGCAGACGAGCTTTTTAGTAATATTTGTAGGATTAAAATGTATTCTGCTCATATGCCCGAAACTTTATCTAAAGCTAAATATTATTATAAAGATAATTCTATTTATTTTGATCAAGAACTTTCTATGCAAGAAATGGAATCCTTAGCTACTCATGAATGTATACATTATATTCAAAGGGTGATTGATACAAGAGGAAATTTACTACGTCTTGGATTATGTTCCTTACCAGAAACAAAAGCAAATGGGCTTGCTCTTAACGAAGCCGCTGTTCAATTAATGTCTTCTGTTGCTGAAAAGAAACAAATAGATACTGTGAAGTACTATCAAATTACAATTTCTACAATTAGTCCTAATGCTTACCCTTTAGAGTGTGTGCTTGTCAATCAGATGGCTTATTTTACTGGGGATTATCCATTATATTATAGTACATTAAATAGTAATGACCTTTTTCAAAAAACTTTTATTGTTAAATCTAATGAGCAAACTTATTTTACTATTGTAAGTGAATTAGATGCGCTTTTACAATTAGAAGAGGAATTAAATTCTGTTATTGGAGAATTAAAATATTCTGGAGATAATGTTAATAAAATTAGACGTATTAATAAAGAAATTGAATATGGAAAAAAGATGATATATGATAAATTCTTTAAAATCCAAGATTTAATTATTTTAAATTGTTTTACAAATGAATTCAATTCTATTAAAACATTATCTGATGCCTCTGTATTTAAGAAGAGAGTTTATGATTATAAAGATTTAATTGGATATTCTGAAAATTATAGTTTTTATAATGATTTTTATTGTAAAATCATGGCTGAATTAGAAAAGAAAGAAGATTATATTAAAGAATATGGCCCTATTGATTTGATTGGTTCTTTAAATGCTGGTATGGCTCTTACCCCTAAAATAAAAAATAGCCTATCTTTCTTTAAAAGGATTTTGAAAAAATTAGGCATTTTAGTAAAAGATTAAATTATTCTAAAAGGGACGGAAATACTATTTAGTTAAAGAATAGAAAAGAAACCATATATACCTATATTTTATCCGCAAAACTCTCAAGGTTCAAGGAGTAATCCGTAAGCAGCAGGCTGTTCGAGCTTTTGCTTCAAAATATAGGTATATATGGTTGAATTTAAATTGAAAAAATATTTCACTTTTAACTAAATAGTATTTCCGTCCCTTTTAGAATAATTTGTTTATATGCTTTTTAAATCATTCCAGAAATCTATTTTTTTACTTTCGTCTCTTAATAATGCTGCAGGATGCCATGTTGGTAAATATATAATCCCTTTTTTTTCAATTTTTTTCCCTCTTGTTGCTGTTATTCCATATTCTTTTCCTAAGATATTTTTTAGGGCAACACTTCCTAATAAGACAATTTTTTTGGGTTTTACTAGCATAACTTGATTTCTTAAGTAGGCCATGCAAGCTTCTGTTTCGTCGTCTTCTGGGTTTCGATTTCCTGGTGGTCTGCATTTTACAATATTGGCTATATATACTTCTTCTCTTTTTATGCCCACACCTTCAAAAGCCATATTCATAAGTTTTCCAGCTTTTCCAACAAAAGGAATTCCTTGTGCATCTTCGTCTGCACCTGGTCCTTCTCCAATGAACATAATTTCTGCATTTCTGTTTCCTGTCCCAAATACTACATTTGTTCTATTGGTACATAATTTGCATTTTTTGCAGTTTTTACATGTTTCTTCTAGTTCTTCCCAATCTTGATACATTATATTCTCCTATCTTAATTCTATAATAGCTGTACCCAATCCCCATGTATTGGTACTACTTGCTCTTTTAGAGTGAATTTTCTCAGGTTCACATACACTACATATTTTACTATCTATAATATTTTCTGTTTTGATTCCCATATTCTCTAATAGAATCTGATTAATTAATATGGTATCTATGAGATACTTTTGTTTGTCTTCTACAATTCTTCCTACTTTTATAATTTCATCCAATCGGTTGGTATATTGAAAGATATTTTCACAAAGTTCTTTTACATCATCATCCACTTCGAAATGACATTTTCTTATGCTTGGGCTCATACAGCAAATAATATCTCTTGGGTCGGAGTGATAAGTTTCTCCCATCTTTTTTATAACTTCCACTACAATTTTAGAGAATGTACCCTTCCATCCTGAATGAGCATTAGCAATTACTTGTTTAACTGGATCATAAAATAAAAATAGAATACAATCTGCATTTGTTGTTGATAATCCTAATTTGGATTTGTTTGTTATTACCCCATCTATATCTTGATATCTGTTTAAACAAATATCCATTTCATCTTTGTTTACTTTGTCTTCTACCACCATTACATGATTGGTATGTGTTTGAATTGGTCTTACAATATCTTTTCTTTGTATGCCAATTTCTTTGCATATCTTATCATAACTCGTTTTTACATTTTCCATATATTTTCCAACATTTTGATGAAATCCAAAATCTAATTTCTTTAGAGTATAACAATGAGCAATTTCTCTATATTTTAATAATTTCCTGAATTGTATATATTCTATATCTTCTTTTTGAACATGAATGATGTTTTCATTACTTAAGTCCTTCATGATTTCCTCCGTTCCTGTAACTCTTGTTTCATGGTTTCTAATAATTCTTTTTCACTTTTTTCTTGAATATAACGATATTGATTTCCTTTCATTCTTGGATTAAATCCACATATTGATTTATATACACAATATTGACATGGTGTATTTTTATTTTTTCCATAATAAAATGGCTTTATCTCAATATTTCCTTCTAATATTTCCTTTGCAATTTCTTTAATTATTTTATTTGCATAATTTTTTAATAATGTAAACTCATCTTGTGTAGCAACACTAGAAAATTTCTGTGTTATATTACCTTTTGTATCTAAATAAACAGGGATAATGCTTGATGCTTTGCTTTCTAGATTTTTATCCATGTGTTTTATAATATTAATATCTGCTAGAACCAATCCTTTCATTTTAAATTTCTTTTGAATTTCTTCCTTTATCTCTTCATCTGTCAGTTTTCTCTCTGCATTTATAATTGGTTCCATTAAATTAAAGTAAAATACACCAGCTGGTAATACATCTTCTATTTTAGTTACTGCATCTAAATAAGTAATTAATTGTATTTGCAAACCTGCAGTAAATTCATTTAAATTAATATCTTTGGCAGAAGACTTATAATCAATGATTCTAACATATTTCTTGTTTTCAAATTCTGCTATATCAATTCTATCAATTTTTCCTGTAATTTCTATTTTCTTCCCATTTTCTGTTTCTAATACAATTGGTGGGTACTGTTTTCCTAATTTGAATTCCATTTCAGTTCCTAGTACAGAAAAATCCCCTGCTTTGATTTGATTTATAATATAATTTACACTTTGCAGTATAGCTCTTTTTAATCGTTTTGTCAAACTGATGAATTTATAACTACTTGTAAAAATATAGTTTTCATTTAAGTGTAATTTTTCAGTTATAATTTTTTCAATGATTTCTTGACATTCTTCTTTTGTAATCTCCTTAATTTCTATGCCTTTTTCTTTTATCTCTTCAAAAAATTCTTCAATTACATTATGCATAAATGAACCTGTATCGATTGGTTGCATCTGAAAATTAGAGTTTTCTGTTAGTTTTAACCCATATTTTAAATGGAAAGAAAATGGACATTTACGATATTGTTCTAGTCTAGAAATACTCGTTTGCAATGTTTGGCCATATAATTTTTCTATCTTGTCTTTAGAGAGTTTTTCCGGTAAATTAGTATATTTTAACCCTTTTAATGCTTTTCTTAATTTTTCCTTTCTGTTTTCTTGATACCAATTGTAAACTTGAAACCATGCTGTATCTATTTTTTTCCCATCTTCAAAACTTCTAATTTGGTATAGCAAATCTTCCAGAGTGGTATTTTGATTTCCTATGGATTTTTCTTCTTCCATTAAATTGCTTTTTTCTTTTAATGTTGGAAACAATCTTTTTATTTTTAAAAGCATTGTTGATGGTCTTATAGCAACTCCATCTTGATTTGTGGATGAATAAGATAAAAATAGCTTTTGTTCGGCTTGCGTAAAAGCTTTATAAATATTATATTGCTCTTCTTTTAAGTTCTCATTTGTTCCTTTTGCTAATTCTACACCTATTTCTTTCAATTTTTCTCTTTCTTTGTCATTAATAAATCCTTCTTGGGTATTAACACTAGGGAAATTTCCATCATTTAGACCAATTACGAAAACAGCTTTAACTTTATGTGTTCGAGACCTTTCAACATCTCCTACAATTACTTGATCTAAAGTCATAGGAATTTTCCCAAGTTCACTATTTTTTAGTCCTATCCTAAGTAATTTACTAAAAATATCCAATGGTATTTTTTCTTCTTGAAAAAGAAGTACCATTTCTTCTAATACTTCCACTATTAAATTTAATGCTTGAGATAATTCACTTGCTGTATCCATATCTCCTGTTTTTTCTCTGTTTTCAATTTTTTCTTTAACTTTTTTCTTGATTTGTTCTTCTGTTAAAAATTGATAAAGAACTTTTGCCATATCTTCTATTGTTTTTGCATTTTTAAAATTATTTTTTAATGTTAACAAAGGCGTGATTATTTTTTCTCTTGTGATATTTAATTTCGCCAAGTCCTCTCCTGTGCTAATAGAAAATGGTTCTTTATACCATTTATTACCCTTGATTCCATATTTAATGCAATAATTCTCTAAGATATAAATATCTTCTTTTTCAATTGGTAAAAAGCCTGATTTTATATATTCAAACATAGACTCATAAGAATAATTCTTATGAAAGACTTCTAATAGAGAAAGCACATATTTTATATAAGAATTGCTACTTACATCCTTTTTTTCATCTATAAATACAGGAATTTGATATTGATGAAAAATCGCTTTTATATTGGCACCATATGTATCTATATTTTGTGTAATGATTGAAATATCTTTATATCTACAATTTTCATCTCTAACTAAAGTTAGGATTTGTTTTGCTACATTTTCTATTTCTTCATATGGATTATTTGCTAAAAAAAGTGAAATATTTTTTACTTCCTTTTGATATTTTTGCGTTTTTGTCTGATATAATGCTTCTTCTAAATACTTTAATTCTTCTTTTTTTAATCTTTTATTTTCAGATAAAATAATTGGTGGTAAGACCTTCCTATTTGTTTTTTTTGCACATTCTAATATTTTTTTTGCTGTTATTTTATTTAATGCAAAAAGATTATTTTCTTCTTCGAATTCTGCAAGCAAAGTATCTGTTGTAATGGTAATCATCATTTTTTTAGCAACTTTCATTAATGCCGTTATGACTGCATATTCTTGCGGTGTAAAACCTGAAAACTCATCAATATAAATAACTGCATTTCTTAGTATTTTACTTTCACTTATTTTTTCTGCTAGCATTGTTAGTATATCGGTTTCATCTATCCATCTATTTTGGATATTACTCTCTAAACTTGTATATAATGTTAAAATATCTTGTATTTTTAATTTTAAATATGGTTCTTTTACCTCTTCTTGTAATTCTTTTAATTTATCTGTTGTAATATGGTGTTTTTTTAGTTCTGTAATTTGCCTTGTAATAAGAGAAACATTCTCTTCTGAATTGGCTAAAAATGTTAACTTTTCTTTTAGTTGTGTTAAGATTTGATATAAGAGCATCGTTCTTCCTTTTATAGAAAGGAAAATATTATTAGCACCAGATACTTCATGAAAAATACGATGTGCCATTCTTTCAAAGCTTAATACTTCTGCAGATACAGAACCTCCTTGCGTAATTTCCATTAATCTTTTTTCTGCTTGAAAAGAAAATTGTTCTGGTGTAATCATATAAATTTTAGAACCTTTTTTAATTTCTTCTTTCATATCTTCATATAAATAAGTACTTTTCCCCGTTCCGCTTCTTCCATAAACAAATTGTAATGTTTGTATATTTTCTTGGTTCATATTCCACCTACTTATTTCTTGAATTCTTTTTTCATTATATCATTTTTTCTTTAAAATTGCCATGTGGATAACCATCTTAAAGAGTCTAGATACTTATTTGTCATTGGTATTCCTGATACAGCAGGGAAAAAATATATAAAAAATGCAAACATAAGTAAAATATAAATATAATATATTGCATTTCCTTTTACTTTTTCATTAATTGCTCTTATGAAATATACGTTGGCTAACATGATAAATGGCAATATTGGGAAATAATGGTATAAATACATTCCTCTGTTAATTCCTATATAAGGAAGTATTAAGCACAAACATGCTACAAGAATAAATAATACATTTTTCTCTCTTTTTCTAATTGCTTGTATGATTAGGAATAGAAAACTTATTATTCCTGTCCACCAAATAACAGGATTTCCTATTCCAGAAATTGTAGATCGTCCTTCTGCAAAATATGTTACAGCATACCATACTGGTCTTAGCATAAGTGGCCATGTATACCAAGCAGAGTAAAAGGGATGTGGCTCTGCTAATTGAGAATGATATCCGGTACATTTCTTTTGTAATTGTTATAATTCCTGATAAATCCTTTGTAGGAAAGTATTGAATATTTGGGAAAAATAAATAACAAGAAATGTAAATTAAAATTGGTATTATAATACAAGTTAAGAAACATATTAATATGGTTTTAAACTGCTCTTTTCTTTGTTTTGCCCATATAAAATCATAAAGGAAATATACTAAGAAAACAATGGCTAATCCCATTCCTGCAAATAGGCCTGTCCATTTTGTGCTAATGGCACAACCAATAAATACTCCCGTAAATAGCAACATAATATACCTTTTTTTATTTGTTGCTTCTTTTGGTAATGTGATATAACAATACATAAAATAATAAGATAACATAATAAATAAAACTAAAAATGAATCTGTTGTTCCCATCCTAGTTTGTGCAAAGTGAAAATTATCTAATGTCATCATGAGTGCAGCTAAAACACTATATTTTGTATTTTTAAACATTTTATTAGCAAAGATGTATATAACAAATATCATTAAAATTCCAGCAATATTTCCCATAAGTCTATAATAAAATGGTGCCATACCAAATAATTTTACTGGTATTGCCATTAATAATTTTGCTAATGGTGGATGAGTCCATTCATAAGCTGGTAAATCATTTGCATATTCATATGCTGTTCTTGCAAAATAAATTTCGTCAAAATAGGCATTATGATAATATGTTATTTCTTCTGGTATTAAGTACTGTTCATCTTGTAATAACTTTCCCTCTGTCTCTAAAGGTATCAAGTCTATTATATTTTCTTCTTGGTTAAGTACTGCTATCTCTCCTAAACTTGTTTCTTCTGCTAGCTCTATTTTTAGTCCATCTATTTCTGCATTTACTCCTATTTCATACCAATTAAATACATAAATATCTGTTGGCATTGGAAGTAAAACCTCTTCTTCCCCCATTAATAGATATATTTGAATTTGTTTTACCTCGTGTCCTGTAAAAAATACTACTTTTGATATTTGTTGCTTAGTATCTAGCTGGAAGTTTAACTCTCTTGTCTCAGTAAAAGTATTAGGTTCTTTAAAAGAACCTAATCTCCAAAAAGAAAGAAGGCTATATAAAAGCATTATTATACATACTATTATAATATCTTTTTTCTTCATTTATCCAGTTTCCCTTTTCCAATAAAATAAATATTGTTGAGCAATTCCTGCTAAATTAGCGTATTTTTTTCTTGCTAGTTCTGTTATTTCTTGTTGTTTTACTTTTTGTTCTTCTTGATGTATATATAACTCATTCATGACTCTTCTTACCCATACATCAACAGGAAAAGCATCTAATTTTTTTAATGTTGAAAATAGCATAATGCAATCGGCCACTTTATTTCCTACTCCTGGTAATTTTAAAAGTTCTTCTCTTATTTCTTCTGAGTCTTTTTCTTGTAATGTGTTAAGGTTTATTTTTCCCTCTAGTATAAGCTGGGTTGTTTCATAAATTCTTTTATCTCTGAATCCTAGTCCTAGGTTTCTTAAATCTTGCACACTTGCTTTTGATAATTCATTTGGAGTTGGGAATGTATAATACTCTTTTTCTTTCCACACTATTTTTTGCCCATAATTTTTAGAAAGTCTTTCAATAATACCTTTTATTCTTGGGATATTATTGTTGGCAGATATAATAAAGGAAATAATGGTTTCCCATAAATCCTGATTTAATAAACGTATTCCTCTTCCAAATTGAATGCTTTTTTCTAGGTATTGATCTACTTTAGAAAGTTCTTGTTTTATGGTTTCATAGTCTCTTGTTAAATCAAAATATTGGGTAATCACTTCTTTTATATTCCCTTCGCAAATTCCAGTAAAACGAATATCTTTCCCTTGTTGTGTTACTGTTATGATATTTTTGCCAAATATCCCTGTATAACTTTTATCCGGATTTTCTTTCCATCTAAAGCATTGTCCACATTCAAATATTTGTTTTGGAATAAAGGATTCTGGATTTTTTAGTAAATATTCCTGTTCCATATGTTTCCTTTCTATTCTTTCATTATTTTTTGTAAAATTTGGTTTGCTATTTTTTCTGTTTTCCCATTTATATCCCTTTTGGGATTGAATTCTACTAAATCAATGCTTTTTATTTTTTCTTCATATTCTAAGAATGTGTCTACTATTTTATAGGCATCATCTAAGTTTATTCCATTTTTTGCTGGTACAGATACACCTGGTGCAAGTTCTGGGTCAATTAAATCTATATCATAACTAATATGTAATCCTTCTACATCCTTTTCAGCTATTTGTATTGCTTTTTTTGTAATTTCTTCTGCGCCATGTATTTTTATGTCTTCTGTTGTAAATATAGTGACTCCTGCCTTTTTTAAATTTGGCATTTCCCATTCATCAATATCCCTTGCCCCAACAATAACTGTATTATCATACGAGAAAAAGTTTCCCTGATGAAATGGGGCAAGTTCTCTTTTTTCAAAACCTGTAATTACTGCCAATGGTAAACCATGAATATTCCCTGTAGCAGTAGTATCTAATGTATTAAAGTCTCCATGAGAATCAAACCAAATGATTCCCATTTTTTTATATTCTTGTATTGCTCCTAATGCAGAACCTATGGCAATACTATGATCTCCACCAATTGTAAGTGGGATTTTTCCTTCTTGTATGATTTTTCTTACATTCTGGTATAATTCTCTATTAAATTTATTGATTTCCAGTAAATTTTTTCTTTTATTGTTTTCTTCTCTTTCTTTTTCCACCTTTCCTGTATTTAATTCATAGATTTTTTTATTTAATATATATTTTTCTAATACTTTTGGTCCAAGATTGGCACCATCTACTATTACACCCAAATCTGAGCATGCGTTTATTATGTCTATGTCCTTCAAGTTTTTCAGTCCTTTCTTATTTCCTTTTTTACATATTTTGAACTCATTGCACCTAATACCCCTGAATAGTTCAATTCAAATTTTACAATATCTCCCACTTGATAATTTTTCTTACTATCTGTTACATCTAATATAGCATAATCACTGCTTCCACCTAATACCGTAATATTAGTATCTAATGGTTTTATACTATTTAACGAGATATCCTGTTTTCCTATATTAACCAAAGCTCTTTTTCGGATTCCTTTGTCTTCAAATTTAGGAGCTTCTCCAAAAGAATCTACTTCTCCACATATGCCTCTAGGAACAGATGGCTTTTCTTTTACTTCTACAATTTGTGTTTCTAAAATAAAATTGTCCTGATGTAACTCTGAAATTGGTTTTTCAATACAAGGAATATTTCCTAATAAAACCGCTTCTCCCATTCTGAAATGATTAATGATTCTAGGAATTTTTCCCTGTTTTATCATTTCATAAGAAGTAGAATTTCCTCCAGATATTATGTCAAACGTAATATTAAATTCCTTTTCCATCTCTTCAACTAATTCTTTTAGTTCCTGCATATTTTCGTTTGATGGCATAATCGCCCCATAACAGCTTAAATTTACACCTATTCCTTTTATTTTAATATGAGATAATGTCATACATTCTTTTATGAGTTTTCTTAATTCTTTTTTATCTGCTCCTTCTCTTAAGTCTCCAAGTTCATACATAAGTACAATATTATGTATTTTATTTTGTTTTTTTGCTTCTTCATTTAAAGCTTGTATTGTGATTTTTTCACTATTTAAACTAAGATCACTATATGCTACTACTTCTTCGATTTCACAAAGGGCAGGCTCTCTAATTAGCCATTTTTCTACCTTTAAAGATTGATAACTTTTTAGATTTTGAACTCTGGATTCACAAATGCATTTTACTCCATTTGCAACCAATGCTTCTACAACTGGTTTATAATCTGAAAAGACTTTTGTAACAACAGCTAATGTTACATCCTTTTCTGTACACATTTCTGCCACTTTTTTTGTGTTTTCTATGATATTTTTCAAATTTATTTCTATTTTTGGGTACATGGCACTTTTTCCTTTTCTTCTATAAATTTTTTTATACAAGCGAGAGATTTTTCTTCTAATGAAAAATCTAGTGTATTTCTTTTTTCATAGCCTTTTGCTTCCATAGCTTGTCTAATTATAATTTCTGTATACCATGGGTTTTTAACTAAAACTGGGCCAAGTGCATTTGTAAAAATTACATTTTTATATTTTGCCCCTTCTGTTCCATCCCCTTGGTTTCCCATGCCATAAATAATGGTTCCCAGTGCAATGTCTTCTTTTATTTTTGTATCTATCATTTGAATTTGGCATCCAATGATTTCTTGTTCTCCTTCTTTTAATTTAAAATGGATGTCATCTCCATATACTTTTTCTCTTTCTTCACATGTCATATCTAAATAGCCGAGGCCTTGTATAATCTCTCCATTAATTCTTTTAGTTCGTTTAGCCATAATACATCCTGTTGTTCCTATTACTATAATTGTTTTTCCTTTCTCTATATATTGCTCCAATGCTTCTTTTTGTTCTTTTAATGCTTGAATGATAGAAGGCATTACTTTTAATTCTCCAGGATTAAAAAATAAAATATCTGTGTTTTCAAAGTCAATCTTTTCTTCGTATTGATTAATTCTTTTTATATTTGGCGTAATTTCCATTTGCTTAGCAATTCTTTCTAATGCCATAATGTTTCCTCTATCCCCATGCAAATTCAAGATATCTGGATATGCCCAAGTAATATTTAATTCTTCCATTTTTTTCGCCCTTCCTTCTATTTTTTTACCGCTTTATTTAATTCTTCGTATTTTTTAATCCAAGTAATTAAATATACATTGTCCAAATCGTATTTATCTAGTTCCTTTAAAATTTCTTCATCACTATCTGTTGGTAATATAGAAATTTTATCTTTATCAATTCCACTATACACTAATCTATTTGCAGTGTCATAACTGATTGCTTCTGAGAAACAAATATATCTTTCTACATTTGAGTCAATTAATTCTTGGAAGTTACAATCAAACGCATAAAATGTATTTGTATAATAAGGTGGAAAATCCACAAGTTGTTCTAAGCCTAGCATAAAGATTTTAGGCGTTTTATCTCTTGCAATATAATCAATGGCGCTTTGCAATGTTTCTGGGTTTTCCTGTTTCATTCTAATATATTTTATTTCTTTTGTTTTATAATGAATTGTTTCTAATCTTCCACCAATATTTTTAAAACTAGCAAATGCTTCTTGTAATTCTTTTTCTTCTATTCCAAATTGCTTACAAAGTGCAATACAAAGTACAAAATTGTATATAAAAAATGGTTGATGATATGGCATTGGATATGTAGTTCCTTGGCATACAAAGGTATTATTCTCATAATCAATATTGGTTGCTCTATAAGTAATTTCTTCTTCGCTTTTATACCCACAATGATTACATGAAAATTTTCCAATATTATCTACGTTATAATATTCAAATGTAATTTTATCATTACATTTTGGGCATGGACAAGTTACATCATAAAAATCTGTTTTTTCAAAAGATTTTTCATTTTTTTCCATTCCATAGTAAATTGTTTTCCCTGCAAAATCCTCAAAAGATTTTACTCTCGGTTCCTCGTTATTTACATAAATATTCATATCTTTTGTAATTACCGGTTTTATCTTTTGGTAAATATAGTCTGGGTCTCCATTTCTTTGCACTTGATCCTTTTGCAAGTTTGTAATACAAAGATGTTTTCCTGGTATTAGTTTATGAATTGCTGCCAAACTTCTTTCATCTGTTTCTAATAACAAAATTTCTTTTTTAAATTTCCCGGTTAAAGTAGAATTTTTAATTAATGTTGTTGCTACTCCTGTAATTAAATTTGCTCCTTCAATATTTGTTGCAATATCTTTTCCAGCTTGTTGTAATGTATGAGCAATCATATTTACTGTTGTAGATTTTCCATTTGTTCCAGTAACCATAATTACCTTGTTATAGTCAATATTTTTAAAATATGAAATAAACGAATTGCACATTTTACATGCAATCTGACCAGATTTATTCGTTCCCCTTTTTTTATCAATTCTATTAATAACAAAAGCTACAAACTTAGCACTACAAAGTGCAATATAAAACTTCAATTTCCCCATTTTCTTACTCCTTTTTACTACCTTCCTATTATGCCACAAATATAAAAAAAAGTAAATTGGATATGAAAAAAATTGTGAGAAATGTTTTTGGATAGAAACAATGATATTACTAATCTTCATTATAATATATATTTTAAATGCAATATATGCTAGATAGAAAAACACTTTTAATTTTAGTTTTCTACTAAGTTTAGATAGATATAATTAGTTGATGGTGAGATAGTAGCGGATATTCTTGGGAATAAACTTGGAAATCAAGAATTTATTAATAATTTAACAATAGAAAAACCAACACTAGGTAGAAGAATATATAATTGGGTGGTTGATAAATTAAATAAAATCAACAAAGCAACTGGATACAAAAGCGAAAAATTATTCTGGACAGATGTTAAAAATAAATTTGAAAATGCTTATAAGCAAGATTACCAAGGAAATAATACGAAATCAAGATTTAGTATCCAAACAGATAGTAAAGGAAATAAATATGTAAGAGTATATACCGATCAAAATATATTTGAAAATGTTGATGAAAACGAATATGTAAATGTTGCTAGAAAATATATTTTAGAGAATTATAGAGATGGCAATAAAAGCATTAGTTTGCCAACAGCTGAAGAAGTTACAGTAACTAGAAAAACAGCAAATGAATATACGTATCCTAAAAATAAATTGCCTAAAGCTACTAAGGCGTCAAAAATGAGAGCTAGTACAGAACTGGATAATTTAATTAAAATTTCTGAATATCAATACAGTTCAAAGGACGATGGACGACATAGTTTCGCGAGAGATGGTTGGGATTATTATAAGACAATTTTTGAAGTGGATGGTGAAAAATTTGAAGGACTAGTAAATATTGCAAAAAGTGGTAATAAAAAGACTTTATATGATATAACAAACATAAAAAGAATTAGTCAAAATTACAGTGCATCAGATAAATCCTTCTCTGTATCGTTGACTAATTCTAATAATAGAATATCACCTTCAGGAGAAGATGTCAATACCACTACTAAATATTCTATGCAGGAATCTGGAAATAATTCAGTAAGTAAAAATAATAATTGGCAAACATACTTAAATAAAAACTACGAAAACACAGGAACAGGACGAACAGTTCAAGATGTGAAAATTGCACCGACTGCAAAAAATGAATTGAACAAGGTTGCAAAAAATCAAGAAACGCTATATAATAATAGTGAAAGTGAGAGTGGTATAAATGGAGAAAGACAAAATGGACAGAGAACTTCAGAAATTTTGGGAGAGCTGGATACCAGGTTACAGCAGAAAGAAAAACCTCAACAAAGTAAAAAATATACCAGAACAGAATATGAACAATGGGAGCAATCAATTAAACCAATTACCAACAGCAAACTTACACAAGAACAAAGACAATTAAAAAATAATATTAAAAGGCAATATGGAAAAGATATTGTCTTTTTCGATGGAAATAAAAACGACTATAATGGAGGGGCTTCATTAAAGAATACAAACAACATCTATATTAATAGAAACGATGTTAATGAATTTGGAATAAATAAGATAGCTTTACATGAAGTTTTAGAAAGTAACATTGCACATAACCCAGAACTAAAGAACGACATTATAAATCCAACTATTAAAACAATTATAAACGATAACAATTTTCAAGAACAAAAAAACAAGTTCTGGGAAGGTCAAGAAGGTGATATTCCGAGTGATTATATGATTGCTAAAGATATTTTATGTGATAGGTTTTCGGAATTAAAATCAGGAGAAAAGTTAGACTATGATAATGTATTATCACAAGAAACTAATATGACAATTGACTTTGCAATTGAGAATTTCGAAAAACAATTAAAGAACAGTTCTACTAAACTAGCAAATAACATTGTAGAAAAGAATAAAACACTAAATCCTGTAGAAATATCTAATTTGAATCGTGAAGATGCAAACACTACACCCGAATTTAAAAATAAAACGTATGAGAAAGGTAATAAGCAAAGTAGTTTCTTGTCTAACATCACGACAGATGCAAAATTTTTAAACGAAGATTTAAGACAAGTTATGTCAAAAGATGAGAACATACAATGTTTAGATATGATATAATCATTTTCATAATAACCTGCTAAATGTGTTAGTTATAGTTTGCTACTAAGTTTAGATATGATATAATACCTAAGCAGAATGTAGGATAGATTGCACGTTATAGTTTGCTACTAAGTTTAGATATGATATAATAAGCGAAGCAGACTTAAGAGAAGCAGACTAGTTATAGTTTGCTACTAAGTTTAGATATGATATAATTTCTCCACCAATTAACAATTCTGGATTTGTGTTATAGTTTGCTACTAAGTTTAGATATGATATAATAATAATAATAACTGCATTAACATTAATAGCGTTATAGTTTGCTACTAAGTTTAGATATGATATAATATAGCCAAAGGCGAAATTGGATATAAAGAAGTTATAGTTTGCTACTAAGTTTAGATATGATATAATTCTGATTTAGGAGAAGATATAGGCGGATTTGTTATAGTTTGCTACTAAGTTTAGATATGATATAATCTTCTTATTTATGCTAGAGAGGAGGCTCGTGTTATAGTTTGCTACTAAGTTTAGATATGATATAATTTTTCAAATTTATCATAAAGTACTTTATTGTTATAGTTTGCTACTAAGTTTAGATATGATATAATACATCATCTCCTACAGCGTCACGAAAACTAGTTATAGTTTGCTACTAAGTTTAGATATGATATAATAGCTATTGCAGTCGAATTAATACATCAAAAGTTATAGTTTGCTACTAAGTTTAGATATGATATAATTAACTTATATTTAAAAACAGATAGAAGCACGTTATAGTTTGCTACTAAGTTTAGATATGATATAATTAGTAGAATAGCCTAAAGGATTATTATCAGGTTATAGTTTGCTACTAAGTTTAGATATGATATAATATCTTTTGCTATATATACAAAAGCATTACAGTTATAGTTTGCTACTAAGTTTAGATATGATATAATAGATTACGTTGTAATGTTACTGTTGAGTCGTTATAGTTTGCTACTAAGTTTAGATATGATATAATTTGTGCAATCTATCCTACATTCTGCTTAGTGTTATAGTTTGCTACTAAGTTTAGATATGATATAATCCTCCATTATATTATACCATATTATTACTGGTTATAGTTTGCTACTAAGTTTAGATATGATATAATATCTAACCTCCATTATATTATACCATATTAGTTATAGTTTGCTACTAAGTTTAGATATGATATAATTTGACTTGTTCATATATCTAACCTCCATTGTTATAGTTTGCTACTAAGTTTAGATATGATATAATATCTGCAAATCTTTCTTTCAAATCTTCTCTGTTATAGTTTGCTACTAAGTTTAGATATGATATAATAATTATTATGTTAGTAAGAGCAACAGACAAGTTATAGTTTGCTACTAAGTTTAGATATGATATAATAAGAGAAAATTTTGACACAGATTATTTTAAGTTATAGTTTGCTACTAAGTTTAGATATGATATAATTTTGACATGACATTATATATTGACAAAATGTTATAGTTTGCTACTAAGTTTAGATATGATATAATGAGCGTCCGTTATTTTAGCTCTCCTGTTTTGTTATAGTTTGCTACTAAGTTTAGATATGATATAATATAACTGCATTTTGTATAAACTATATTGTTGTTATAGTTTGCTACTAAGTTTAGATATGATATAATAATAATAAAGTGGTCTATCGTTATTAGTTGGTTATAGTTTGCTACTAAGTTTAGATATGATATAATAGGTGCGACTATAGCCATTGGTACAACTTAGTTTTTAAGCTTACAAAACTCAAAAAATGAAGATTAAATTCCAAAAATAATCTTCATTTTTTTGTTTTTTAAAATAAACTTAATTGTTCTGTTTTTACTTTCTTTTCTTTAACTGTTGGATTACCAACTAAAAATTTCATTTCACCATACTGCTTTTCTGTTACAGTTAAACATCTCACTGAGCCTTTACCTGGTAAAGATGATGATAACCTTTTTATATGTTTATTAGTCATATCTATGCCGTTACATAAACGTGAATAAACAGAATATTGGATCATATCATATCCATCATTTAACAAAAATCTTCTAAATTGGGCATATACTTTTCTTTCCTTCTTTTTAACTACTGGCAAATCAAAAAACACAATAATTCTCATAAAGTTATTACTCATAACAATGTATTTCTAATGGTATTAATTTCGGTAATTCTAATTTTTTATAATCTTTCTGATTTATTGCAGTAGTATAAGACGCGATCATAATATTTATCGCATTATTTACAGATTGTAATTTCCCCTGAATTTTCACATTTACATTTAAAAGATTTACTAAATTTGCTCTAACATATTTATCAAAATCTGTTTCTTCATTTATATTTAATTTCACCCATAAATCTACAACTGGCCTAAATACCTCAATAAAATCATCTGCCAAGTTATAATTATTTAATTCGCTTTTGTGATGAATTCCCATTGAAGGCATATAGCCATATGATACTATTGTTCTTGCTATTGCACCTCTTATGATAGAATAACCATAATTTAAAGCTGCATTTTGTATATCGTCATAGTTTCGATTAAATCCTTTTCCATATAATGAAGAAAAATATGCTTTAGCAGCAATTGCTTCCATATTAGTTGTGTCCCCTGAATTTACTTTCTGAGATAAGGCTTCTAGATGTTCACTCATTATATTCTTTCCTGATAATTTTAATACTTCGGCTTGATTTAAAATCTTTTGAATAATAATTTGTTGCCAACACCTCTTATTAAAACTTTCTGAACATTCTAGTTGATTTTTAAATGTTTTAAGTTGCCTACTATGCGATACAAATGGAATAAATATTCCATTTGGTATATGCTTATCATCACAACTATACATAACAATTTTATTTTCTGCTATTAAACTGATAACTTTTGAAGAAATATTAACTTGCGGAGTTTCTAACACAATTGATGAAATATCTTCCATAGGTATACTCCATTCTTCATCTTGAGTAATTTTCAATTGTCTATTTTTCACGGACAACTTTGTCGGTTGTGTAATAACTACACTCCTCCAACTCATTTTAATTAACCCCTTCTCTTTCTTCTTTCTTTATTTTAGAAATTTTTCCCAAAACATCTACTTGGTACTTTTCAAACATTTCTAAACCTTTTACTCCCACTCCATCTTTTTTAGTTTCTCCATTCACACTTATTAAATTTATTGCTCCTGTACCTCTATGTGTGCTTACATAATAAGCGTATAATGCTTTTTCTCCTTTTTTCTTTATTCTAACTAAATCATTTCGATATAAACTAAATTGAAAATGATATTCTTCTGTCATTTCAATCCAATCTTTCTCATCTTTAGATGCAACAATAGCTTTATTAGGAAGTATCTTCTTTGTAAAATCTGCTACATAAATCGGTACTAAGTAAAACTTTTTATTTTTTTCAAACACATCCACCCTGACCATATTGGCATTTTCGGCAATAGAGTGATTTTTCAATTTTACTCCAGTTTGTCCAATTGATGGTACAGTTATGCTTCTTATAATTGGTCCATTTCCATTCTTGCAGTGTTTTCTATATTCTTCTTGAAAAGCTTTTTCTGCTTTAAAATTTGTTTCTTTCATTTTTGCGTATATATCATCATACATTAATCTATCACTCATATAAAGCTCCTTGAAGTCTTCATTTTTTATAATTTCTTCGATTTCCTGTTTTGTTATGCTTTTTAATGGCTTTTTTACAACCGTAAAATTATAACCATTTTTAATAAATTTCTGAGAACGCATTGTATCTTTATGTGCTCTTCCTGTTATTTTTCTTTCTGGCATTCTTGAAACAAAAATTGGTTTTATTTGCACAATATCTATATCATCATAATTCCTAAAATTTCCATGTTTTAGTGCATACATTTCGCCATTATTATCCAAGTTCTCCATTCTTGCTTCTACTTCTTCTCTAAACATCGGCCAAGGTTCTTTAATAGTAATATCTACATTATATTTAAAATCAATTTTTTCTCCCGTAGTTTCATCTCTACCTTCATTGTTTATTCTTAAAACTTTTCTTCTACTATAATCAGATACTTTTTTTATGTTTTCACTTGTTGCACATGCGATAACTACTGCATCTTGAGCATGATGCTTGTCTGATTCTTCTCTATCCTTTTTTAATCCCCAATAGTGTCTTAAAACTGCCGTTGTTTGACCATTTATTGTATAAACATTTCGTTTCAGCTCACTATCTGCAAATTTTAAGTTCTGGGTAATATAATTGTATATGAATCTCGCTATGTATCTGGTATCATTTATATTCCTCTTAATCCATTCTTTTGATTGCTCCTCATTGAACTTTTTGATTAATAAATTTCCCTTTTTCTTTGGATTATACTTATATGTTAGATTGACAAATTCTTCAAATTTATGCCATCTGTTCTCATCTTCTCCAAAGTATTCATATGGTGTTTTTTCCTTTTTATCTTGATTTTCATTTGTTAACACCAATACTTTATTTTGATAACTATCATCAAAACATCTTGAAAATGGTATTATATGGTCAACTTGTACATAGTTTTCTTCGTATAATCTTTCTGCTACAATTGGTTGTGAGGAATATGCACTTCTTCCGCCTTGCTCTCTCCATAATTTCATTTTTACTATATCAAAAGGTTTTGGCTCGAATTTAAAAGTTTCTCTAATATATTCTTTAATTTCTTCATTATTTTTTAGATTATTTTTTTGTTTTATTTCCAAATTTCTTCTTTCATCATATGACTTTGCTAGTTCCTTTGCTGTTTCAACATATATTGCCTTTGGCGATCCATACTTATCAATAATTGCATTAATAACTTTTCTGGTTTGTGAAACTGCCCTTAAAACTACTGGATTTAATATAACATCATTTAGTTCTGAAACTGGTGGCAATTTATATTGTAATTCATTAGACATCCCCTTAAATTCATAACCAACATTTTCACATGCCTTATCATATGTAAGTCCTTTTTCTAACTCTGGTATGATTTTCTCCATTGCTTTATAAGATAGATGACCAAACTTTGTAAAATTGATATTTAGTATAGATTTTATAATGCCCTCATCTATATTTTTATCTGTCAAATATTTAACTATTGTTTCATCTGTTTTGTTCCTAACTAGCGCATCAGCAATGATATTTTGTAATTTAGGATTTTCCTTTATTAATTCGAATTTTTCTTCAAAATCATTTGCTTTTAAAGCCACTCTGATTTTATGCCATCCTTCCAATCTTACAAACTTTACATTCTCTGCCTTTTTAACAACATCATCTTCTGATAATTCCTCTTGTTTTTTATTTTGGAAATAGTTTAATTCCACGAACCTCGCTTCTTCAGGCAATTTTAGAACTTTTCGCAATTGATAATATTTTATTTCTGATTGTTTATAAGCTAGTTCAACAATTTCTTTTTTCTTTTCCAGCGGTATTTCTAATTTTTGTTCTCCTACTTTTATATTAATATTATTTACTTTTTGTAACAACATAAATCTTTCAAATGTATAACTGTTTTTGGGTGCTCTAGCTTCTTCTTTTTCAAATGTACATTTTCCTAACATTTTTTCTAATAGTTCTGGTGTAATATATGGTTTTTGAAAAGTAATTACATCTATATATTCCTTTTCAAAATTTTCGTTGGCAAATTCACTTCCATATTTTCTTTGACAATCAAATAGAATATGAATTTCATCAATCAGCATAGCCCTTAAAACTGTATTGTTATATGTCCCTGCTTTATTTCTTTTGTTATTAATAAATTTTTCATCTTTATAAAACATCTCACCTATAGTTCTATATCCTTTTTCTTCTAATATCCTTTTATTTTCTATTGTCCCCTTACTCAGTTTTCCAACTTCTTTGTCTTCTTCATCTGTTTTTCGATTGGATTTATAACCTCTTCTCTTCGCAATACTCGTTAGAACCCTTGCCCAATCTTTCCTATTTAAAATTTTGTCCAAACCTTTTGCCCTAAGCGCCCATACGTCTATAGTATTTTCTTCTATAACATATAAATTTTCAAGTTCTTCTGATGTCACTAAGTTGTATTTTACAAATAATTCTTTTACCTTTTTCATTCTTTCTGCTCTTCTTCTAATACGTCTTCTTGTTCCTCTGGCCTCTCTTCTGGCAAGATTAAGCGCCTTTCCATCTGCTTCTTCCGCTTTTTTAAATGTTCTTACGCCTAAGTCTTCAATTCGATTTTTATCATTATTAATAACCGCCCAACCGATTGATGCTATTCCAATATCTAATCCAATTGTATACTTCATATATCTCCTCCTATAATTAAATTACAGTAATATTTTACCATACAATTTAATAATTGTCAAAATTTGTAAATTAGTATCGTAATCGCTCATAATTTTTATTTTAGGCAAGAAGATACCCCATACTTTAAGTATGGGGCTAACTTCGCACTCGTAGTTTATTATAGTAACCTACTAAGTTTAGATATGATATAATATATATTATATTACTCCATTTTTTATATTTTGTCAACAATATTTCCCAATTTTTTACTCTAATTTTATTTTTGCTTCATTAAATATTCATCTACTAATTCATCTATAACTTGTGCAAGCGAAATAATTCTCCTTTCTTTCATTGACTTATCAATTCTAACTTGCTCAAGTTTATCTTTGGTTTCTTCCCACATTCTAACTGTTATAAAGCGTTTCATCTTATGCAACCTCCTCCTGAAGTATCTTTATGTACTTTTCAAGAGTATTTAGCATCGCATTAATAGGTGTAAATTTTTCTAATGTTAGTAAATTCTCTAAAACTGCCGTGGAAAATCCACTTATCATAATAACATCGTCTTGATAGCTCGTAACAGGTACTCCCATGATATTTCCAGCAACATTCCAAAAAACAATTTTAGGCAAAAGATATCCTTTTTCTTCAAAAGTTTTTTTCCAACCATCAAAATTTGTTCCCTGTTTAGAGTATACACCTTTATCAAATTCCATATCTGAAATTATAATTAAATGTGATGGCAATTCCTCTTGTTTTACTCTATTTTGTTCCGCCGTATTTAATAATAATTCAAATACTTTATCTATATCTGTATTTGCTATTTCCCATTCAAAACTATTAACTTTATCGACTATATCTTTTCCAACAATGTGTCTCATTTGTGGGTTTTCAGAAAAAGTTATAAAATGATTTTTAAATATTCCGTTGTTTCTCTCTGCTATATATATCGCTAGTCCTATTGAGTTAGATAACGGTAAATTATATGGTACTTGCATTGAACCTGACGTATCAGCAATTACCATGATATTTTTATCATAGCCATTTAAAATATCCTTTTGATTTTTCCACATGACATTTAGTAAGTCTCTATTAACTGGTAATTTTAAGATTATATCCTTTACTATCTCATAACAATATAATCCGTTTGTATTTATTTTCTTTTCTCCTTTCTCAACAGCTGCAAAATATTCTGCATACTTTTTACTACAGTTTCTATTAAAACTTTGTCTATATTTTAGCATCGCCTTTGTAGGCACTTTTTCAAAGTTGATATTTTCATAGTCTCTATTTGTAAGATTTATTTCAATCAATTTAAGTTTTTTTCTTATTTTTGTCAATGTAGTTCTATATTCTTTTTCTGTTATTTCTAACTTTTTTATTATGTCTTTTGCTATATCATTTTTTATGTTGTGTGTCCTATGAGATGGTAACCATTTTGCCATTAATGATGGATTTTCTGAATTTTTGTCTTTCTTTAACTGTTTTTTTATCATATCTACAACATCTTTATCAATTAAAGTATCTAATCCTTCTAATATATAATCCCATCTACCTAAATCAGGAATTTTAGGTAATATTATTAAAGCCAATTTCTTTTCATTTTGGCATAAATATCTAAAGATTGTTTTAAATAACAATCTTTCTCCTTTTCCTCCTCTTATATCTAGTATATATAATAAATTAGCAAGAGCAAGAGTTTTATTCTCTTCTAATGCTTTTTTAAATTTTGTTATAATTTCGTCTGTATCATTATATCTAGATAATCCAGCAAAAATATCCAAATTTGTATTATAACTACTTGCATAGTATTTTCCGCCTTTAGTATTTATTATGGTAGAATTTTGCTCCAAGTTTTCTAAATAACTCATTACTCTCACTTTCCTTTCACAAAAAATTACCAAGCCACCTTTGGTTACGGCACCAATTGTATAGGCAACTGATGTACGTATTTCAATTACCTATTGCTGTAGGTGGCTCTATTACGAGACACATATTTGGATTTCAGATTTTTACCTATACAAATCTACTTACCAAATTAAAACCTATATTCTATTTTTTGTTTGCTGTTAGTGTCTATGATTTAGATTTTATCACATTGTGTCATTTGTGTCAATAGTTTTTTATTATAATATAAATAATTAATGCAAAAACTTTTGTTATTGATAAAAAAGATTTCTTACTTAAATTTCATAGTTGTTCTCCCTATAAATTTATTTATAAAATTATTTTATATCATATTCCCACAAACTCAATTTACCTTTTACTTCTATTGTCTCATCAAATATTTCTACATTTTCTAGCTGCCAACCATAATTTTCTTTAAAAGAACTATCTGTGTATATATCTTTATTCTCTTTTAATAACATCTCTTTAAATTCTGGTGACATTTTCACACAATCTACTAATGTCACTTTTCCTAATATTTTTCCTGCTGGCAAATCTTCTGGAATATATTTTGACAATCTTTTCATTGCTTCTTTGTCTATTCCTTTTCCTGCATGTATTAATAAATCTCCTCTATATTTAGTTTGCCAACTTCTAAATTCAAATCTTTTATCACCCTGCATTATTAATGTTGCCCATGGTTGCTTTATAGTTAATACTTTCATAATATTCCTTTCTTCAATTTACATAATTTTTACTGTTTCGACATTTTTCTCTCGCATTATTCTTATACAATACTTTTATAAATTTCAAGGAGGTATATAATGGAAAAAGAACAAGAACTTAGTAACATATGGGGGTACCTAGGTAATTTAGAAGGAGCTTTATTCAAATTAGAAGAATTGCAAGATTTACTTGTTATATTAGAAGAAGGATATTTTGATAAAGACCATGTAGATTTAAACAATGCCAGTGATATGTATACTTTATGGAGAGATTATAAATATCGCCAAAGTTTATTATTTACAATTAATCGTTGCTTAAATCTTTATAACTCTGAATTAAGTGAAAGCATTTATAAGATTTGTGACTCTGTAAAAATTCTAAAATCTCCATCTTCTAATGAAGAACAAAAGATAACACATATTGATAGAATAGTTGCATAAAAGATTCATTTTGAATCTTTTTTTATTTTCTAAAACATCTCTCTATCATATAAGTCTTTTGCAAAATCTTTATATCCTTCCAATTCATCATTTATAAAATCTATATCTAACTCTTCTCTTCCTTCATCATTCGGATAATACTCCTCATATCCCCATGTTCCACCACAATCTTCTGGATATGCTCCTGATTTAGCCTTTACACATAATGGATATTCTATTTTTTCATTTACTTCTTTTTCTATTATAATATCATGCACCCAATTATCACCAAAGTCATATACAAATTTCATTCTTTTATATTTTTTTAAATATTTATCAATTTTTTCTTTTCCAGAATCTAGTGTTTTCCCTCTTATACTTTCTATCCCATATTCATCTTCTGTAGGTACTCCTATAAATTGCCCCATCTCATGTAAAGTCGCACCTACTTCAAATTCATACAAGTGGTAGCCACACCATTCAAATGCAATTTCTATAATTGCTGCTAAATCATTAAATGTTATATTTGCCGGTATTCGTAATCTTCTCCATGTTAGTGGATGTGATTCCCTTATTGTTACTTTTATTTCATAATATTTATCCATAATAGTTTCTCCTCTCGTTTTCCCCAATTATACCACTCCCTGTGAATTATTGAAATACATTTTCTGTTAAAACTTGTTTAGCTGTGCCAAGTCTCGCCCAAATTGTGACCAAAGTGTGACAAATTTGGCCAAAAATGCAAGAAAAAAGCACCTGCTAAGATCTAGCAAATACTTTATTTTATTGTGGTTGCGAGGGGATAGACTCGAACTTACGACCTTCGGGTTATGAGGGTCGACATAATATTTTTATGATGTGCATTGAATTGTGTTGTATGCTAGTGTTATCAATACTTTGGAGATTTTTTATTTAGTGAATAATTTGGTTAAAAATGTACCCTTTTTGAGAAATTGATCCCCAATTTCTCCCCCAAAATTTTTTTCGGCTACATTGGAAAATTTGTACAGTATTAACAATAACTCAATTTAAATTGTTCTGATTATTATATATAAATGTGAAATTTAGTTAGAAAGTATTTATTAGAAAAAATTTTTCTATTTTATATAGCTCTTTTATGTATAAATTGTTTTAAAAGTAATAAAAGATTTTATGATAGTTTATTTCTATAAAAGCTTACTTCAAAATATGATGTTTTTATTTTATATAACAAATTATATTATTCAAGAAATAGTTGTTGAATTAGTTAAGAAATAAATTTAGTTAATATAATAAAAAAGTGAGTATTTTGATTTTTTCATTTTACTCACTTTTAGTTAATTTAATATTTATTTAACGAACGCTATAATAATACTCTTGCTCATTGTTATAATAATTATAGTAATCATAATAATTATAATCATTTACTATAAATAATTTATATTCCTGTTTTATTCCGTTTTCTTTTTTTACTTTTTTTATGAATTCTTCATTTTTAGAGGCTCTTTTTTCTTTATTCTCCATACTATTTTCCTCCTTACTTTTATTATATGCTAAATTATAAGAAATTACAATATTTTTTTGTGAAATTGCATTTCGATTTGATTTTTTAACCCTAATAAATCTGTTTCATGGCCACAATCACATTTATATTTGCAATCAGATGGAAATTTAATTATGTTTTTATTTTTCATATCTTGATCTATTTTTTCATTATTAACAAATTTACAATACATTTGTCTTTCTTTTCCGCATTTTTCACATTTAAAATTAATATTTACTACTTCTACCTGATTAGGAACAATCGGAATAGGTATATTTTGAATTGGTCTAGCTGGTGTTGCATTTCTTTCAAAAACATTGTTTTCTGTTAAGATTAATTTAAAAGCTGTACTTGTTTCATAAATTAATCTTAAAATTGCATGTATTCTATAAATAATTTCACATATAGTATTATCATCTTCTATTTTATTTATCTTTAATCCAATATTTGTCAAATCTTCTAATTTTAATGATCTTCCATGAGAACGCCATTTGGTATGATTAGTTAATTCTCTAGCAATTTCTTTTGCTCTAGCTTTTTTCATTTCTTCTGTAACTGTTTTTTTACTTGTCTCTGTTATATTCCATTCTTTGAATTTATATGTAACTAACCATTTTTCAACTAAATCTTGTGCAAAATATAATGAATTTTCTATACCAGATATTTCACCTGGTGTTATTTGCGATAATATTGCTATATCAACTGGATTAAGTTTATTAGTTTTAGCAGCTTCTTTTCTTTTAGATTCAATCCATTCTTTATAATCATGCGCTGAAATTGTCATTCTACCAAGCATAACCTGTGCATCTATCGGACCTAAACTACCTGTTTCAGTCATATAAATTTCATCGCCAGACATAGCCATTAAAGTTCCTGCACTTTTTGCTTCTCCAGCAATTATAAAATTAATAGTTTGATATTTCTTTCTTAGCCAACGAACAATCTCCTCTGTTGCTTCTCCACTTCCTCCTGGAGTTTCCAAATAAATATCTAATTTCTTTCCGTTATAATTCTTTAATAGATCATTAATAAAATAAAAGTCATTTTGTTCTATAGCTACTCCAGGTATATTTTTTCCAACAGCCGCAGTATATACAAGTAATTGTGTGTCTTTTACTTTATTATATTCCTTTATGAGCTTTTTTAATTCATCTTTTAATTGTATTATTCCCCATTGATGTGTATTTATTTTTTGTAAATATTCACTTAAATATCCCATAATTTTCTTCCTTTCAGAACATAAACTTATATATTTCAAAATTTTAATAAAATTGACAATTTATTAAAATTTGATGTTATTTTATCACTTTTTTATAATTTTTTCAACACAAACGCATATTCGTGTGCCAATAAATAAAAATCCATATTCTTATTTTTCCAATAACCTGTCATTTTACAATTATGTTGTTCTTTTATAATTATTTCTTTTAATGTGAAACCTGTTTGAATAAAAATATTCATGACATAAAAACCTAATGGAATAATATTCTTATTTTTTCTAATATCTCCTATTAAGATTGAACAAATTTTATCTTTTTTTAGAACCCTAAAACATTCTTTTGAAAATAAACTCATTTGATTTAAAAATTCTTGTAAATTTAATCTTGATAAATCTTCTTCTATATCTTTACTATATTTTATAATATCTGCATATGGTGGATGTGCAAATATAAAATCTATTTTTTCATTTGGTATTATTTTTTGTAAATTAGTTGAATTTGCCCTTAATAATCTTGGTTCATATATAGTTTGGTATTCAAAGTTTAATCTACTTTTAGCTAATTTTAAAGCATCTATATTTATATCAATTCCTATTCCTTTTCTATTTAGTAATTTACATTCTATCATCGATGTACCACTTCCACAAAAAGGATCTAATACTATATCGTTTTCTTTCGTATATTTTAATATTAAATTTCTTGGTACTTGTGGTGGGCAATTACCTCTATAATCTCCTTTATGTGTTGCCCATTTTCCTCTTTCTTTAAAACTCCATATTGTAGTTTTTTCTAGTTTAAATTCTTTTGGATTATATATCAATAAACATTCCTCCTTAATTGTAAAGAGCAACTTTAATAAAAAAGTTGCCCCCAAAAACTTTTATAATATCTTTTATTTGAAATATTCTTTTATTACTTCTTCTAGCATTCCATTCTTTGCAAGATAAAAGTTCATAAGATAATTCATATTTCTAAATCCCTTTTGTAACTGATTTTTTGATTTATTATCCCAACATAAACCATCTGTTAATAGTACAAATCCCATATTTAACTTATCTAAATCATGTTGCCTATTAATATAACTATCAATTATTTCTTCAGGTTTTGAGCCTCCTCTAAAGAAATAATCCACTTCTATATTTAAAGCTTTATTATCTTTTATTAATATAAAATCTGCTTTTCTATTTGCAATATCTTCCGATATAGTAAAACCATATTCTTTTAATTTTTTAAATTGTTTTTGTGATAACATTGTTACATTGTATTTTTCGCAAATTTTCTTTATTACTGGCTCACAAGCATCTTCAAATGCTGTTCCACCCCTGTTTTTTCTGCCATTAGAATCTAATCCTACTAATACTCCAATAACATAATCAGTTAAACTTTTTTCAGCTAGATTTTCACATAAATTTTTTAAACCAATTCTTTCAAAGAAATAATAATAATTTTCTATTTCCTTTTTAGACAGACCTTGTTTTAATTTCTCTATTTCAAAAGAAAACTTCAAATTTTCATCATTTCCTATTTCGTCACCAACAACTGCTAATAAATTTTTTCCATTCCATACTTCTGTTCTTTCATTTTTTGAAAGTGCAAATAATAATGGAAAAGTAGCAATAACTGTTGGTACTGTTTCTACTAATTTGTAAAATTTTTCTTTAATATTATCTGCTCTTATCAATACATTCATTGCATTCAATTCTATCTCAAATTCTTTATATGCTTTTGCATTTTCCCAATTAACATAAAAATCAAACCCTCTATTAGTTTCCAATAAATTATTTACAAATATTTCTGACAACTTATCATAATCCATTTCTAAGTACATTATTGTTCCTCCTTCATTTTTTTGTATCTTCTTATAGATAGTTCTATATATTCTTTCTCGTTATCTATCCCTATATATCTTCTATTTAATCTAGCTGCTGATATTCCTGTTGTACTACTACCACAAAATGGATCTAGAATCAAATCTTTTTCTTTTGTTGAAGCAAGTATTATTTTATCCAATATTTCTAAAGGTTTTTGCGTTGGATGTTTGCCACACTTCTTTTCGGATTGTTTTGTTAACGAAGTTGTCCAAACATCTTTCATTTGTTTATTATTGTTAATCTCTTTCATTAAAGTATAATTGAATGTATACTTTATATTTTTTAAATTTTTCTTTGCCCATAGTATAGTTTCTGTTGAATGTGTAAATGTCTTACACGCCAAATTTGGTGGTGGATTAGTCTTTTGCCATGTTATATTATTTATTATTTTAAACCCTTCTTCTTCAAGTGCCATACCAATTGAATAAATATTATGTACTGTACCACTTATCCATATAGTTCCATTATCTTTTAAAATTCTATAACATTCTTTTATCCATTTTTTGTTAAACTTATGTTTTTCTTTAATTGTTAATGCTTTATCCCATTCGCCTTTATTAACACTAACCATTTTTCCTCCGCTACATGTAATACCATTTCCAGAAAGAAAATATGGTGGATCTGCAAAAATCATATCTATACTCTTATCTTCAAATTTTTTAATCACTTTAAATATATCATTATAAATCAATTTGAAGTTATCGGATTCAAAATAGTATTTCCCTCTATACATTTTATTTCTCCATTATAAGAATTCTCTGCTTCATAATTTGTTATTAGAAGTTCGGATATTTCACCTCTTCCTTTTGAATTAGCATTTATCATTCTTTTTGCATAAACTTTATTAATATTAAATCCCTTATAGATGTTTTCAAAAAAGAAATCATCCTCATTTGTATTCTTTGGATTTGAATTACTAAGCATAACTTTTACATTATTCTTGTTTAATTTTCTGTAGTATAAAGCTAATTCTTTTTGATTTTCATCATCAAAATCTTCCTTAGTATATGACGTAAATCCTGATGTAACATTTAAAGGTCTATATGGTGGATCAAAATATACAAAAGTATTTTTCTTTATATATTTTTCACTTGTTCTATAATCTCCATATTGAAAATTTACATTTTTTATAAGGTTAGATAGTCCCCTTAAGTTTTCCTCATCACAAATAGTTGGATTTTTATAATTTCCCATAGGAACATTAAAATCTCCATTTTTATTTACTCTATATAATCCGTTAAAACATGTTCTATTTAAAAATATAAATTCTACTGCCTTTTGTACTGACATTTCATCTTTAGCTAATTTGTGTGAATTATACTTTTTTCTTATTTGATAGAAGTATTCTTTTCTATTTTCTTTTTCCATACACAAATATTCTCTTTCTAATAACTTTAAATTAGATATTAATTCATCAACATTATTTTTTATTACATTATAAGAATTTATTAATTCTAAATTTATATCAAAAGCATATGCTTCTTTAACTTTATAATTTTGCAGTATATCTATTAATACTGCTCCTCCACCAACAAAAGGCTCTATATAACAATCTATTTTGCCATTTTGTAACTCTGATGGATAAAACTTTTCCAATTGATTTAATATGCTACCTTTGCCTCCTGCCCATTTTACAAATGGCTTTATTTTATTATGCATTTTTCCACCTCTTTAAAAAATATCGTCCAATGTTGTTTTATTATCGGCATTTAATATTCTACCAATATTGGTATAAACTCTTCCTTGTGGTGCTTTGTTAGGGTTTTTAGGATTTAATGGTATAGGTTGCTTTAATTTTTTTGCTTTATCTTTAAAATATATAATGTATTTCCCTGTATCTTTGTATAATTTAATATCTGCTATTTCAGCATAATATGTTATTGCTTTAATAGGTCTTTTTTGATAAACTGCAATATATTTTAATGAGTCAATTCTATTTATTCCAATATTTACAGCATACCACCTATTATTTTCTATAAATTCATTTTTAAATCCATCTTCATAAGCCGCCACAACTATTGTATCTAATTCCTCTACCGCATCTATATCATTCATTATTTCTTCTTGTTCATTAAATTTATCAAATATATATATTGTATCATTATCTTTGCTAATATACTTCTTTAATTCTAATATTTCTAAATCAAATCCAAAACCATTTTTTAATTCATATAGCCTTTCATCAGCATCATCTATTACGATAATAACACCTAACTTTTCATTTAAAATCAAACATGTTAACATATCATCAATATTTCTATATGTTGTTTTTTGCATATAAGTATCTATTGATATTTTTTCATTTTGTAAATATTTGATTATTTCCTCTTTTATCTTTACAAAAGAGTCTTTGTAATTTAAAAAGAAGTTCATTATCTGTGGTGCAATATGAGTCTTTATACTATGATTTCTAACCTCATTTTCAACCAAATATAATCTAGGATTACACTCTATAGTAAAATCCAACAAATATCCATCTGGAATAGCTCCTTCATATTTTTTATTAGTTTTTAATAATTTCTTTAAATCAATGTAAATCGTTTTTTCTCCAAAAATATTTTTAGCATTTTTTATTACATCCATTTCAAATATAGCTTCATTATCTTCAAAACTATATTCAAAATATTCTTTATCATTCCTATTTATATATTTCATACTTGGTCTCCTTATAATTAATGAAACTAATATACTTTATATCACAGATAACTTTTTTTCTCAACTATTACTACTAATTTAATATAATATTTTAGAATTTTCTTCAGATACTCATTAATTCAAATAAACTGACTTTTCATTCTTATTTATTATTTATTTTATTGCCTATCCTTCTTATTTCATACAAATTTATTTCTTCTATATTTACAATTCATTTTCCTAATTTTTATTCTATTAGACATTCAAAATTATAATCCAAGCTTTTATAATATTATCTGTTTTTTACATTTTTCAATTCTAATTATTATCTAAATTCAAATGATTTCCAAAATAAAACTTATGTAGCTTGACTACTTGATCAACCTTTTGTACATACAAAAGGGAATCTTGCTTGGAGAATCTTTTTTAGAATTCTCACGATGAGAATTTAATGTTATAAAAAGAAATTCCCCAATGGGAACTTCTTTTTATAATACCTAATATGTTTTATCCTTACTAATAATTATCTGCAATATATTCTTCAATTTTTTTTAATAAATCATTATATGATTTAAATTCATAATGACTCTTTTCTACAATATCTAATTTAAACGTTGTAGAAAATATAGTTTTATTATTTATATTTTCATTATTCTTATATTCCTTCATATTTACCTCACTTTCTTAAATTATCATAAAGCACTTCAAAAAATTCTGGAGGATATTCCCTTTGTTCATAATCTAAATAACCTTTCTTTCTTGAAAAATCTTTTTTATTATTCTCTAATTTATTATTTTCTTTTTTATTCTTTTCTCCATCGTTACCTAACGTTACATTAACGTTATTTCCATCTTTTTGAGTTTCTCTAAATCTTTTTTGTCTTTCTCTATTTTGTTGTTTTATAATCTCATATTTATCAGCACTTTGGTACTTGTCCCAATTTTTAATTCTATATATATTGTCCTCAAAAATTATCATTTCAAAATGGATTAACTTGTTCAATATATTTTGAATCTTTTTGGTTGATTTGTGTGTAATTGTTGCAAGATTTTCTACTGTTATTGGTGTATTTTCTGACATCATAATTCTTCCATCTTGCATAGATATTCCGGCAAGTGTCAGTAATTGGATCCATACTCTAAAGAACGTGTCCCCATCACGTTCTTTGAGTAACAACTGAATTTTAGGATTTGCAAATATATTTGTAAACACTTTAATCCATTGCATATATAATACTCCTTTCTTATTTTCTTATAGAATTTTCTTCTTTTTCCTTTAAATATTCATCTAAAGCTTGTACTCTAAATAATACTCTTCCACCTACTCTAGCACATGGTATTTGTTTTCTCCTTACTAGCTGATTTACAAGCCAATATGATATTCCTAAATATTCTGCTGTTTCTCTCATTGTTAGAGTTGTTCTTTTAACTTTTGGTAACTCGTTCATATGATCACCTCCTCATTTTTTAACAATATTTTTAACAAATTCAGCACTTTTCAGCACTTTTATTGATTTTTCATGCTTTCATTTGTATAATGTAAATAGCTAATTACTGATTATTATTTTAGTTGTTAGCTTTTGAATTAAAAACCGTACAAATGAAAAA
>CALXRW010000009.1 GCA_944390965.1 uncultured Clostridia bacterium | reverse complement strand
CCTTTTCGAGTCCCACCATTTGGGAAAGAGTAATATTTTTATGGTGCCTAAGGTGGGACTCGAACCCACATGGTTTCCCGCACGATTTTGAGTCGTGTGCGTCTGCCAGTTCCGCCACTCAGGCATTTGCTATATTTCATCATAACATATTTTTTTGAAATAGTCTAGATGAAATATAGATTTTTTCAATTTTCTTTTGCTTCATATTCATAATACTCAATTTCTTTTACTTCTAATTTGTCCGTAATGTCTGTATTTTCTGAATAAGCATTTGTTTTAAATTTACCTTTTTCTTTTAATACAAATTCCAATTTTGTTCCATCTATCATTGCTTTTGTTGATACATTCATTCCTACTGGTAATGTGTTATTCCTATTATCATAATATACAATATTGGTAAAGAATAAAATTGGTAAGCTTTCTTTTATGGTAACTTTATATAGCTTTCCTTTTTTCTCTGTTAAACTTTTTAATACGTTTTCTTCGTCTAAGTCTCCCACAAGATATTGATTAAACTTCATTTCCTCTGAAGTAATAAAATAAATCGGAATATCACTAGGTGCTTTTATTTTATTAAAACTTTCCTTTAGATATTGAGAAAATCTTTCTAATGCACTTTTTAGTTCTTCTTCTGAAGTATTTCTAGATAAATTTAAAATTCTAAATTTATCTCTTTCTATTTCTCTATGTTTTTTATCTGCTAATTTTTTTGTTTTAGTTCTGTCTACTAATCCCATTCCAAAAATATCATATACTTCAATATCATATTCCTCTTCTTTTTGTTCTCTTTCTTGTTTTAAGTTTTGAAGTAATTTCTCTATATCTCTTTTTACATTAATTTCTTTTAATATTTCTTTATCAGTTGTTAGAAATATACTGTTTAATTCTTCATTTGACAATTTCACTCTTTGAAGCTTATCCATTTTATTACCTAACTCTTCTATGTCTGTTTCAAATTGGAAAGTTTTTGTAATCTTTTCTCTTTTTTCTTCTACTTCATTTCCTACTTCTAATGCCATTTTCTCGTCTTTATTGGCAAATTTCCAAAATTCAAATATACTTTTTTTATGATTATTTATTTCATCTATATAAGTTTGTGCATTTTTTAGTTTTAATTCCATATTCTCATTTTTTATTTTTAATGCATTATAATCTAATGTCATATTAGTAATCATATTAGTTTGTTGTTTTAATAAGTAATAAATTGCAACTAAATTTTCAATACTATAACGATTTTTCTCATTTTCTACATTTTCTAATAATTGTAAATTAATATTAGTATACTCTTTTTGTGGCTGTTCCTCCAGTAAAATAACTTCTTCCATTTTTTTTGTTTTTTTACTTTTAAAAAAGTATTTTACTTTTCCTAAGAAAGTTTTCTTACATTGTAAATAAGTAGAAATTTCTTTTTGTTTTAATAAATACTGCTTTTCTTTCTCTGTTTCCGTTTCTTTTAGTTTCTTTAATTCTTCTTTTAAATTCTCTATTTTTTGATAATTGTTTTGGATTTGCTCTGTAATGTTCACTGTTTCATTTTTTATAAATTCTGCTAATTGGTCATATTCCATTTTTTTATCATGATGATAAAACTCTAGTTCACTTTTGGCATTAATTTTTGTTTGGAAGCGATAAAAATTAGATAGTTCCGTTTGAAGAATAAAAAGTGCTTTTATTTTTTTATAAAATTTACTACCCTCTTCTCTATCTTTTAGCACTATTTTATAATGTGTTTTAATTCTTTCATAAATTTTCGTTTCTCCTATAATATGCAAGCTTAATTCTTCTTTTGAATTATATACTTCATAAAAATTTGCCCAATCTCCTGTAAATAACCACAAATAATTTCCTAAATCTTTTATCTCTGTTTTCGTTAAAATAGTGTCACTGTAGTTTAGTAGATTAATTGGCACATAAATCATTGGCTCATTTTTTTTGTTTTGAGCAAAAGCAATTTGCATTTTTAACAGATAAAATAATTCATTGTATCCAGGATTATCCCCTGGTACTAACATAAAATATTGATTTGTTATCTCATCATAGTATATTTCCCAAAGGTAAGCATCTTCATATTTGACTTTAAAAGGAATCTTTTTCTGAAATTGTTTTTGTTTTTTTTCTATATTTTCTATTTCCTCTATAGAAGATAAATGTAGCATATTAAGTAGTGTAGCATATTTTTCTGCCACTTCCTCTTTTTCTGGGAAAAAATAGGAATAAAGATAAGTGGCAGAATCATATTTTTCTTTAATACTTGCTCCTCTATTTTTAGGTGTTACTAAAATTTGAATTTGAGAAACGGGTATATGCTTATATACCCTATGTTCTTTGTCTGTATAAGTTTTTAATGGTTTAAATTCTAGCAAATCTGGTTTTTTTATTTCTTCTGGAATCTTTTCTAAATGGATGCCTATAAATTTCAGTTTTTCATTTACTTCTTTTTTCAATTCCTCTGTTATTTTAGGCATTGTTCCATCTCCTTTTAAATTTTTATAACTCCTCCAATCATTCTATTAATTGGAGAGGTTTCTTCTGCATTAGAAATAACAGTTCCACCACCTGCAATTACAATAGTATCTCCTGCTTGTAATTCTCCTTCATTTTTCTTCTTGTCAATTCCTGTTTGCAACATACTTCCAATTACTTCTTCTTTTTCTAATAACATTGGGCATACTCCCCAAGAAAGTGCTAATTGTCTATAAGTAATTTCATTATATGTTACTGCATAAATCGTGCATGCTGGTGAAAATCCTGATAAAATTCTTGGAGTATCTCCCTTTTCTGTGTAAGCAAAAATCGCTTTTGCATCCATATCCATAGCAGTTGCACAAATGGAATGATTAATATTAAATTCATAATTTCTACAACTTTCTACCTCATAAATTCTGTTTCTAAATCTCTTCCAGTATTTAATAGAATTCTCAATAGTAGTCGCAATTTTATTCATCGTTTTTACACATTCTACAGGATATTTTCCCATCGCCGTTTCTGCTGAAAGCATAATAGCACCAGTTACATCAAAAACACTGTTTGCCACATCACTTACTTCCGCTCTAGTTGGTCTTGGATTTTCAATCATAGATTCCAACATTTGAGTGGCTGTAATAACTGGTTTTCCCGCATAATAACATTTCTTGATAAACTGTTTTTGCAAAATTGGAACTTCTTCCATTGGTACCTCAACGCTCAAATCTCCACGTGCCACCATAATTCCATCAGATATATTCAATATTTCATCAAAATTGTCTATTCCTTCTCTATTTTCTATTTTAGAAATAATTTTTATGTGTTCTCCACCATTTTCTTTTAATAGTTTTCTAATTTCATTTACATCATCTGCTCTTCTTACAAAAGATGCTGCAATATAATCAAATCCTTCTCTAATTCCAGCTGTAATATCATTTATATCTTTTTCTGTAAGAGTAGGTAAATTAATGCTAATTCCTGGTAAGTTGATACTTTTTCTATTTCCTAATTCTCCTCCATGTAGAATTTTACAGAAAATGTCTTCTCCTTCTATCTTTTCCACTTCTATTTCAATTGATCCATCATCTATTAAAATTCTACTTCCTATTTTTACTTCTTTATATAACTGTTTATATGAAATAGACACTTTTTTTTCATTTCCAATGATATCTTGATTCGTCAAAATAATACTTTCGCCTTCATTCAATATCACTGGTGATGACTGCAATTTTCCTGTTCTAATTTCTGGCCCTTTAGTATCTAGCATTAATGCAACAGGTACTTGTAGTTCTTCTCTTGCTTTTTTTACATTGTCTATTTTTGTCTGTTGTTCTTCAATTCCGCCATGTGAAAAGTTAATTCTAGCTACATTCATTCCAGCAAGAATCATTTCTTTTAATGTTTCTACCTTTTCACTAGCAGGTCCTATTGTACATACAATTTTAGTCTTTTTCATTTATAACAATCCTTTCTTCATTCTTGAAATAGAAATATTCCTTTTCATTATAATTTATTTTGTTATCCATTTTACTAAATCTAAATTTTGATAATCCAATATCATTTTATTTTGTGGTACTACTCTAAAGGTATATCCATAGTTTCCTCCAGACTCCAATTCAATAGTAGTTTCAAAATGATAAATTCTATCTTCTGGATTATCATCTTCTTTTAAATTCATAGGTATTGCTTTTGTTTCTTCTATTGTTCCATTGTCTAATATTTTTCCATAATAGGCTTCCACTTGAATATCCTCTAATTTTAAATTTGGTAACTTTACTTGACATTCTACATGAATACTTTCACCAGCCTTTATAACTTCGTTTTCTAAATTATTTTCTTGTGTAATCTCAATTTGATCCCAGTTATGATACAAATTTTCTTTCCATTCATTAAATGCTGCAACATCTTCTAAACTATTATAGTATTGGTTTGTTAATTTACAAAGTGGCATATATAATTCCTCTGTATAATCTACCAACATTCTAGATGTACTAAATTTGCCAGCATTAGACATAATAGAGTTTTTCATAAGTTGTATCCATTCTGCTGAAATACCATTTTTATCTTTATTATAATATGCAGGAATGATTTCATTTTCCAATATTTCATAAATACTTTGGCTATCTGCATTGTCTTGTATATCATAAGATTCATATTCTGCATTTGTTCCTATTGCCCAGCCATTTTTTCCATTATAACCTTCTGCCCACCATCCGTCTAAAATACTAAAGTTTACTACTCCATTAATTGCTGCTTTTTGTCCACTTGTACCAGATGCCTCCATTGGTCTTCTTGGATTATTTAGCCAAACATCTACACCACTTACTAAGTATCTTGCTAATGCAATATTGTAATCCTCTACTACAAATACTTTTCCTTTGAATTGTGGCATCATAGATACATCATGCAAATATTTGATTAAATCTTGACCCTCTTTGTCTGCGGGATGTGCCTTTCCTGCAAAGATTAATTGAATTGGTTTTTGGGTATCACTAAATATTTTAGTAATTCTTTCTAAATTTCTAAAAATTAAAGTTGCCCTTTTATAAGTCGCAAATCTTCTGGCAAACCCTATTGTTAATGCATTTGGATTTAATTGATCTGTTATATTTTTAATCTCATCATAATTAACATTACTATTTTTTAAACGATTTGTTATATTCTCTTTTACCAAAGACATTAATTTTTCTTTTCTTGCAATATGTACTGCCCACAATTTTTCATCTGGTATATTGTTTATTTTCTTCCAAACAGACTCATCTTGAATATTATCTTGCCAATAAGGAATTAAATATTTATTGTATAATTCTTTGATATTAGGTGCTAGCCAAGAACAAGTATGTACTCCATTCGTCACATGGGTAATTGGTGATTCTGCTGGTAAAATATTAGGCCATACATCTGAAAACAATTCTCTAGAAACTGCTCCATGTAATTTACTTACACCATTTTTCTTTCCTGCAATTTTTAATGCTAAAATTCCCATATTGAAAGTAGGTTCTAATTCTGTAATATTTGTTTTCATACCAAGTTTTAGGAATTCTTCTCTATTTAAGTTCATTCTACCCCAGAAGTTCTTAAAATATTTTTCTACTAATGCAATATCAAATATGTCGTTACCAGCTGGGACTGGTGTATGTGTTGTAAAAATCGTTTTACTAGAAACTATGTCTTTTGCCATAGCAAAAGAAACTTTCTTTTCTGCAATAACATCTTTTATTAATTCCACTGTTACAAAAGAGGAATGTCCTTCATTCATATGATATACAGTTGGTTTTATTCCTAATGTTTGTAATAAATGTACCCCAGCCATACCAAGTACAATCTCTTGCTGTATTCTCATTTCTCTGTCTCCGCCGTAGAGCTTTAATGTTACATTCCTATAATCATCTGTATTTTCTGGTATGTCAGAATCTAAAAGATATAGTTTTACTCTTCCTACATTGATTTGCCATGCTTTTAAATAAATTTTCTTTCTTGGAAATCTTACATAAATAATTAAATCATTTCCATCTTTATCTTTTACTGGATGAATTGGCATATTGAATAAATCTAAATAGCGATATTCATTTTCTTGTATACCATAACCATTAATTTTTTGATGGAAATATCCATGTTTATATAATAATCCTACTGCTACAAATGGTAAACCTAAGTCACTAGCAGATTTTAAATGGTCTCCAGATAAAATTCCAAGTCCTCCAGAGTAAATAGGAATTGTCTCATCTAATCCATATTCAGCTGAAAAATAGGCAATTGTATCTTTACTCTCTGGATAATTTTTTGAAAACCATGTATCCTTACTATTCATATAATCATCAAAATTTTTTACTATTTTTTCATATTCTTTTACAAATTCTGCATTATTAGCAGCTTTTATTAAATTTTCTTGTGATACTTGTTTTAAAAATTTTACTGGATTTTTTCCACATGTATTCCATAATGCTAAATCAATTTTTTTAAACAATTTCAAAAAATCTGTATTCCATGACCACCATAAATTGTTGGCAATTTCTTCTAATCTCTCTATTTTTTCTGGCAATTGTGGCATAACCGTTACTCTATTAAAAACGTACATTTTTAAATTCCTCCTTAGTATATCATTCCTTTTACCTCAATATTATCTATTAAAAATTCTGGTTTGTCAATGTATTTTTGCATTTTTTACCGAAATATGGTATAATAAGAGTGTATGATTTATTATGATGTTACTCAAGAAAAAAAGGAGGTACCAATATGGAAGAAAAGCCAGACGAATTAATATCAAAAGTTTTACCTGAAAATGAAGAAGTTTTATCTGTTAATTCAGAATTAAAAAAGAAAGAAGAAAAAAAATTTGAACCTGACATCCCAGATTTTATGAAGCAAAGGCAATATAGACATGAAAATAGAGAATACTCTAGGGGTCCTATTCCTAGAGAGAGGAATGCTCACGTATCAGGTCAACCTCATCCTAGAAGGGAAGCAACTAGTAAAAAGCCAATGCGTAGAGATAACACCCAAAATGAGAGACCACAAAAAGAAAAATATGTTAGAAAAACAGGAACAAAACCTTCTGTTTATGATATAGAAAGAAGAATGAACTCACGTAGAAAGAAAAATTTAAAAAGATTAATGGCTCTTGCTATGGCTGGTTCTCTTGCTGTAGGTGGTTTTGTAGGATATAAAATAGGTAAAGGAAATCCAGTAGAGTTGCTACCATATGATGGTTCTCAGCAAACGCTAGCTCTCTTAGATTCTACTTTAGCATCATCCATTCAGAGATATTCAACAATTGTAAGCCTAGAAAATTCTGGTGTAGAACTTACAAAAGAACAAGAAGCTGAATTGTTTAGATTAATCAATTATGATATAATTCCCAATTCTAATACTGTAGTAGGAAACTATATTAATCTTGTAAAATCTAAAATTAGTTCTTCTCTTAATTTACAAGATTCCTCTAATATTGAAATTCTTTTTGATGTTAGTGGTCAAATTCAAGTACAACAAAAAAATGGTGAAGATATTCAAGCAATATATCCTCTTGATTCTTTTAAAGATACACCAATTCAGGAAGCTTTAATGAATTTAAGAGAATATAATGCTAAATTCCTTTCTAATAATACATTAAAAGATATTGTTAATCGTGAAAATATCATGGTTCTAGGAAATAACTCTAGAGACTATGTTAATTCTGTAATTGAAATGGCTAATCATAGTCAAGAATTGGAAGAAGCTCAACTTAGTTTTAATGGTGAAAAATTCTATGTTGTTGAACCAGAAAAAGCATACGAAGATCAAGAAAGATAATTTTTATCATATTTAGTAAAAAACTTCATACATTCTAGTATGAAGTTTTTTATGTCTGTGATAAAAGGTTTTTTTATTGGTTGTGGCGCTATTTTACCTGGTATCAGTAGTGGAGTTCTTTGTGTTGTTTTGGGGCTTTACGATAAATTAGTAGATAGTATCATTCATTTTTTTCATGATTGGAAGAAAAATTTTTTATTTCTTTTCCCAATTTTGATAGGAATTGGAATAGGTGTCGTTCTTTTTAGCCATATTTTAAAGTTTTTATTTGCTACTTACCTAGTTCCTACAAAATTTGCTTTTATTGGACTTATTTTAAGCAGTGTTCCCATATTACTAAAAAAAGCTAATGAAGAAAAAAGAAAATTCCAATATTGTACCTTCTTTTTCCTTACTTTTTTCTTTTCACTTGGGTTAACCTTACTTGAAGAATATATTCCCTCCTTTTCCTCTCAAAATCCTCATGTGCTAACTTTGGTACTTGCTGGATTTCTTATGTCTGCTGGAATTGTTATCCCTGGTGTTAGTAGCACAGTAATATTGATGTTGTGTGGTGTATATTCCATTTATTTAAATGCCATTTCTGTATTAGATATTTCTGTATTGTTTCCTATGGGAATTGGTTTAATACTTGGTTCTTTTCTTTTTTTAAGAATAATTCAATACTGTTTTGAGCATTTTTCATCTCAAACTTATTATGCTATTACTCGGTTTTGTTGCTGGTTCCATTTTTGTATTGTATGAACCTTTATCCTTTAATACCTTAGGAATACTTTCCATTTTGTTATTTATATTAGGTATCTGGATAGGAACTAAAATAAAACTTTAATCATTAAAAATATAAATAACTCAAACTGATGTTAAAGAAAAAGAAATAAGGAGAACTTCCCTATTTCTTTCTTCTCATCATCCAATCTTTTTCTACTGGAATTGGTATTTTTAATTTTACCTTTTGCCCTAATTTTCCAGGATTTACTTGAGATATTTCTTCTTCTGTTTCATCATCCCATAATTTATCAATTTCAAAAGGATATGGCTCTATTTTCCCTGGGATTATAACTTCTAATTTATCTCCTACTTGTAGTTTATTTTTAATTTCAATTAGACTTTTTTCTTTATCATATTCTACTACTCTTCCTGCATATTCATATTCCAAATTATATTGTTTGCCATCATATTCTTGAAAATCTTTATTATCTCTATCATTAAAGTAAAATGTGGTTAATCCTCTTGTTTTAGTTTTTTCTATTTCTTTTAAAAATGGAGTCGCATCGTAGTTTTCTGGATTTTTGGTTGCTTCATCAATAGCACAACGATATGCATTTACAATTGTTGCTAAATAATATTCTGTTTTTAGCCTTCCTTCTATCTTTAAACTATCAACTCCTAAAGTAAGAATTTCTGGCATTTCCTTTATTAGGCATAAATCTTTAGAAGAAAAAATATGTGTTCCTTCTTTTCCATCTTCTACTGGCATTAAATTCCCTGGATTATTTACCTCTTCCACATAAACATTGTATGACCATCTGCAACTTTGTGCACAATCTCCTAAATTTGCACTTCTACTTGCTAGGAAATCACTTAAAAAACATCTTCCTGAGTACCCAAAACAAATTGCACCATGTACAAACATTTCTAATTCTAAATCTTTTGGTTTATGTTTTGCAATTTCTTTAATTTGTTCTTTGTTTAGTTCTCTTGCTAATATAATTCGTTTTGCCCCATTTTTATACCAGAAATTGCATGCATGGTAACTTACTGTATTAGCCTGTGTACTAATATGTATATCGATATCTGGTGCTTCTTCTTTGATTACTTCTAGAACTCCTCCATCTGCTACAATAATGCCATCTACTTTTAATTCATTTAGAGCTTTCGCTTGTTTTCTTACTTCTTCATAAGTTTCATCCCAAGCAAAAATATTGATTGCAACATAAACTTTTTTCCCTAGACTATGTGCATATTCAATAGTACGAAACAAATCATTATCTTCCATCTCTGCCCTTGATCTCAAAGATAAAGAACTTGTTCCTGCATATACAGCGTCTGCTCCATACATAAAAGCAATTTTCGCCTTTTCAAAGCTCCCTGCTGGTGCTAAAATTTCTGGTTTGTCCATTTTATTCCTCCTTTTCTTCTACATTTCATCTGGCATTTCCATTCCTAATAATTCTGCGCCTTTTTTCAATACACTTCCACATGCATACGTTAAATATAATCTTGCATCTTGTGTTTTTTTATCATCACATATAATTTTATGTTCATTATAGAAGTTACTATAGCTTTGTGCTAAATCAATTAAATATCTTGCTAAAATAGATGGTTCATTTTTTTCTGCTGCTAATTTTACAATTTCTCCAAAAGTATAAAGTAATTTTACTGTATTTATTGCTTCATTATCTAGTAATTCTTCTAATTCTACATCTTTTATTTCTGGTATATATCCTGCTTTTTTTATAACTCCATTTGTTCTAACATAAATATATTGAATATATGGTCCTGTTTCTCCATTAAAGTTCAATAACATGTCCCAGTCAAATATCTCATCTTTGATTCTGCTATTTGCCAAATCGTTAAAGATAATAGCTCCTACTCCGACTTTTCTTGCAATTTCTTCTTTATCTTGCAATTGTGGATTTTTTTCATCTATAATTTTTTTTACTTTTTCAATAGATTCTTGTAAAATTTCTTCTAAAGAAACAGAGTTTCCTTTCCTAGAACCTATTTTTTCTCCATTTTTGTCTACTACTAATCCAAAAGGTATATGTTCACAATTTTTTGCATATTCCTCATATCCCATTAATTCTAGCACTTTGAAAATTTGTTTAAAATGAAGTTGTTGTTCATTTCCTACTACATATAGAGCTTTTGCGAAATGGTATGATTCTATCCTATCTTTTAGAGCTGCTAAGTCTCTTGTTGCATAAATTGTTGTTCCACTAGATGTAATAATAATACATGGAGGCATGTCATATTCATCTAGCATAACTACTTTTGCGCCTTCTGATTCGACTAATAAGTGTTTTTGTTCTAGCTCCTCTACCACTTTATCCATTTTATCATTATAATAAGCTTCCCCATGATAAGAGTCAAATTGGCTATTTAATAATTTATAAGTTTTTTCATAGTTTTCTAAGCTAATTCTTCTTAGCCATTCCCATGTTTTTCTTGCTTCTTCATCTCCATCTTCTAACTTTTTAAACCACTTTTTAGCTAAATCTGTTAATTCTGGATTTTCTTTTTCTTCTTTACTATATCTTACATATATTTTTAAAATAGCATCAATTTCACTTTTTGAGAAATCGTACTCATCTTTCCACATAGAATATCCTGCCATAACTTTTCCGAATTGAATACCCCAATCTCCCAAATAATTGATTCCAACACTATTATACCCTAAAAATTTATAAATTTTATAAAGGCTTCCCCCAATAACGGTAGAACGCAAATGTCCAATATGAAATGGTTTTGCAATATTAGGAGATGAATAATCAATTACAACATTTTGTCCTTCCCCTATATCTTGTTTTCCATAATCATTGCCTGTTTTTGCAAATTCGTTTAATACAGTTTTTGCAAGTAACGATTTTACAATATAAAAATTTAAATAGCCACCTACTACTTCTATTTTTTCCACTATTTCATCCGGTTCTAATTTATCTTTTAATTCATTTGCAATTATATTAGGCGCTTTTTTTAGCTCTTTGGCAAGTCTAAAACAAGGAAAAGCATAATCTCCCATAGTACTGTCTTTTGGTATCTCAATGTAGCTTTTTAAATTTTCTACATTCATTTGAATATTGTTGGCTATTTTTTCTGCTATTTTCTCTTTAAAATCAATCATTTTTATCATCCTTTTTATAATTAGCTTAATTTTTTGGACTAAAAGAATAATGAATAACAAATAGTGAAATTTGAATTATTCACTATTCACTATTCATTAATCTGCTGGATTAACACCCAGGTTAATCCAAATCTTTTGAATTATTTATCTAATTTATTTTAGTCTCCTAAACAAATTCCTATATTTCTTGCGGTTACAACTAAGTCATCATCCATGGTTACTAATTTTGCATTAGACTCTTTTGTTCCACTACCCACTGCTCCAATTTCTTTATTTTGTCCTACCACATCTTCTAAAGAAACATAATCTAGTTTTCCATTTTTTATTACTACTAAAGTAGAAAATTTTCCTTCTAAAGCAAGTTGCATTGCTTTTGCACCATATTTAGTAGATAGCACTCTGTCATATGCGGTTGGTGTTCCTCCTCTTTGCATATAACCCAATGTGGTATTTCTACTTACTAGTCCTGTTAATCTCTCTAAATCTTGTGCAACTTTTTCTCCAATTCCTCCCAATTGTGTATTAATTACACCAACTCCGCCATCTCTAACATGTTTTACCACTACTTCTCCATCTTTATATTTTGCGCCCTCTCCTACAACTACAACACTAAAGTTCTTTCCTTCTTTTTGTCTTGCTTTGATTGCGTCTGCTACTTTTTGAATATCAAATGGAATTTCAGGTATTAAAGCAACATCTGCGCCCCCTGCAATAGCAGATTCTAATGCAATCCATCCAGAATTTCTTCCCATTACTTCTAAGCACATAATTCTATTATGTGTTTCAGCTGTAGAATGTAATCTATCAATTGCCTCACATGCTACTGTAACTGCTGTATTATATCCAAAAGTAATTTCTGTACATGCTACATCATTATCAATTGTTTTTGGTACTCCAATAATATTTAGTCCTCTTACAGCAAAATCTCTTGCTGACTTTTGTGTACTATCTCCTCCTAATGTGAAAATACAGTCAAAGCCATCTTTTTTAACATTTTCAATACATTGTTCTGATAAATCTTTATATACAACCTGTCCATTTTCCTCTACTTTGTAATTAAAAACATTAGCATTTAAAGATGACCCTATGATAGAACCACCTCTATGCAAAATTCCTGATGCCAATCCAGATGTTTCTAATTTTACAAAATTGTTATTTAATAATCCTCTATAACCATCTAAAAATCCATAACATTCTACACCATTTTTTTCTGCAGTTTTTACAATTGCTCTGATAACAGCATTAAATCCAGAGCAGTCTCCTCCATTTGCAAGTATTGCTACTTTTTTTAACATAAAAAAATACCCCTTTCTCATTACGGTTATTATTAGTTATAATACTACAACATATTCGCTTTTTTTTCAAGTACTTTTAAAAATAATGTTTTTTATCCCATTTTGGCGAGTATTTGTTCTCTCTTGATTTTTATAAATAAAATATAGAACGTGATGTATACACAGTTGCAATTTGATTAGGGTAATAACTTCCTCTATGACTTGAAGCTCTATAAATATTGCTGTTCAAATATCCTCGTCCCCCACCTCTATCTGAGCGATGATCAAAATTGCTTGCTTCTACTGTCCATTCATAGTGGTTACCTTCTAAATCATAAATATTTTTCATTTTATCTAATGGATTTTGTCCAGACAAAATAAACTCAGTCGTTAAATTTCTGTCAGTATGACCAGTTTGTGCTTCTTCTCCTATAAATTTTATCACTTGATCATATTGACATCCCCATATCATTTGTTTATTTTCATCTATTTTTCTTATGGTTCCATATAATCCATACCATGTATTTGCTCCTAAATAATCACTACCATCACTATTTGTTGCTGTTAATACTTTTTGATTCTTTTTGCTGTCTCCATTTGCTCCTACTTCATATCTGCTAATATAAAATCCTCCATTTTTCGCTACACTTTTTGCCATTGTTGTAAAGTCACTTTTTAGTTGAGTTAAAAAATCATCTGCTGTACTTCCTTCTGGCATTCCTGCTATTTTCAAATTACTACTATCTCCATCATAACTTATTCCATCTTCTCCTGTTACAGTTGCTGGTTCATGATAGCTACTAGTATCATATATCTGGTCTCTTTTTATAAAATCTATATCATTTGAATAAATATTATTTCCTTCATTATCTGTTGTGGTTTTATATCCTATAACATATAATCTTCCCACTAAATCCGTTGCTGTGCTTGCATGTTCTGGGTTCGTACATTCTAATGTATTTGTTTCTTCATCATATACTAAATTACATATGCTTTCTCCTGTATTACTACTACACATTACCATACTATTAATATCATCTACTGGTATCCATACATATTGGTTTCTATTTAACATGGATTCTTCATGGTTTTCTTCTGTTACTGGCTCGTCTCCTTCATAAATTACTAATCCTGATGATACTATATTTTCTCCAGGCACACTGGAGACCACATATCCATCTGGTATTGGCGGATTTAAATATTTTTCTATTTGTCCTAATAATTCTTGTTCTTCTTTTTGAGCATTTTCATAGTCATCTGCTGCTTGTTTTGCTTTGTTGATAATTCCATCATTGTCCAGTACAATATTTAAGGTTACTCCTGCTAATATAATTAGAACAATAATTGTTACTACTAGTGCAACTAATGTGATTCCTTTTTCTTCTCTTCTTTCTTGTTTTCTCATCTTCTCTTTTTCCTCCGTTTTTTTCTGGGTTCGTCAAGACGAACCCCTACATTTTAGCAAGTCCTTCGAAGCACGGGCGATTAAAATCGCCCCTACACGTTAATTATTCATTATTCACTATTCACTTTTCATTATTCATTAATTTTATTTAGAATATTTCTTTTTTTTAATGAATAGTGAATAATTAATGATTAATAATGAATAATTTTTTTCGGGTAATTTCTTTGTAGAATGGGTCGGCGTGGGCGCCGACACCCTACACATATACATTTAATGAATAGTGAATAATTAATTATGAATGATAAATAATTTTTTGTAGGGGTCGGTCTTGACCGACACAAAATGTAAAGATTATTTATTCATTATTCACTATTCACTTTTCATTATTCATTAATTTTCCCTTGGCTCCCTTATGTAATGGGGCCGTCACATTTATGCGACTGAAGGTTCTTTCTTTTAATTCCAACTATACGTTAAATAATGAATGATGAATAATTGCTTTATGTAATAATTTCTATTTCTTATTTTATCTTTGTGTGTCATTTTTGTCAAGAACAAATCTAGCTTCGTAGACCTTTTCTCTACTTTTTTGTATTTTATATATTTAATTAAGGTCTGGCAGGAAGAGGTAAAACTTGTTGACGTGAAAATTGTGAAACAATTTTTCTGTGCATATATTAAACTTAAAAAACTACCCATTTTATACATAATATTGATATTATGCACAGAATTGGTAGTTTTTATTAATTTTCTATATCTTATATATAAACTTGCTTAGTCAAAAATACACAGCATTTTTCTGCTATTCTTTTTAGTTTTTCGACCTCAAGATTCACTTATATTCTGTTATATGTATATTGTCTATTTCTGCATTCATTTCTCTTGATACAATATTTTGAATTTGTGCTACTTTATCTTGAGACAGTTTATCTGTTTTAACTACTACATTAATACTTTTATCATTTACTAGTAATATAATGTCTTCTATGTCTTTTGTTTTTAGTAAATTTTCAGCTATCATAATTGCATTTTTTGTGTTGTTTATTTTATTAATTTCTGTTTGAGAAACTTCTTTTTGTGCATCTGATATTTCACTACTTTCTAATATTGTTTGATAACTTTCTAACATTTGTGAATACATTTTTTCTCTTTCTAATCTGGAACTAGCGAAATAATCGTTTTCTATTGTATTTTGCGTAGTCTCTATACTTACATTATCTTCTACTTCTACTGTATTTTCTGTCATCTCTTCATTTGTATTTTCACTTTGAACGGCATTTGAACTTACTAATGTTGCATCTCCTATTTCTGCAAGAGCGGTTTCTTCTATAATACCAGCTGTCTGTGTATTTTCCTCATTTCGTGAAATAAAATTAAGGTAACCTGCTGTTATTAGCATTAGAGCTAATACAACTACAATAAATTGATTTCTTTTTAAAATTCTCATAAATACCTCCTAGTTCATTTCAAATACTTGTATTTTGTGGGTAGGAATTCCCGTTGCGGCCTCAACTGCTTGAATAATATTGGCCTTTACATTGGCATTTCCAGCTCCTTTTGCTGTAATCACAGCTCCTTCAATTTTTGCCATGATAATTTGTTCTGTAATGGGCACCTTTTCTCCATTTTCTTCTTTGTATATAATTTCTTTGGATGTATCTGTTTCTGTAATTTTTCTCGTTCCACCACTTGTATCATTTTCTTCTGTTGAACTTTGTTTTAAGTTTTCATTATACATTGCTACTGTTTTATTACTTTCCGAATAAGTAATTAAAACTTTTACTTCCCCTACTCCATTTATTCTGCCTAAAATTGTTTCTAATCTTTTCTCTAAATCATTTCCCGTATTTTCTATATTCTTGGCTTCTTCTGCACTTGCTAATGTTTTATATGCATTTGCGTTTTCTTCTTGTTTTGCTTCTTTTTTGTCCTCCTTCCAAATCATATTAATAGCAACAATTGTAACAATTAATATAATTAAAAAGACAATCAAATTTTCTATTTTTCTTTTGGTATTTCCCTCTGTTTTTTTAGCAATAAACCCTTGTATTTTTTCCTTTAACATTTCTTTCCTCCTTTTATCCAATATAAATGTTTTCTTCTTCAATTTTATATTCTTCCATTAAGAAGTTTTTAATTTCTTTCTTGCTCTCTTCACTTATTGTTTCTTCTTCCAGTTGTTCTCGATTCCCAATTGCTATTTCTACTTTTTCAATATTTTCTACTGTTTTTATAGAATTAGATTTCTCTGTTTTTTCTTGTATTACTTTAAGGTGAATTTGATTTACTTTTCCATAATCTTCCCCTTCTACAAAATGAATACTTAATGCTGTAATTTCTATTTGATATCCTTTTTCTTGTAATTTATTTTTGATATCTTGTTCCATATTTTTTCGATAGACTTCTTCTATGTTTTTATTAGTATCAATTTCCTCTATTTTTTCTTGTTCTTCTATGGCAAAATCAACTTCTTGACTTATATGAGTTGAACTTATATTGTCTATAATAGGTGCTATAATGGAAAATAAAACAAATATTCCTATTACTGTTTTTACATATTTTTTATTATTTCCATTTGGTAATAACATTTCAATTAGAGTAGCTAAAACAACTGCCACTACAATTCCACTTGCCCATGAACTAATCCACTGTATCATATCATTTTCCCTTTCTAACGATACATCATACTACTATTAGAAATCTTAATTACAATTGTAATTCCAATAATGAGAAGAGTAGACACAGAAAATAAAATTGCTAGTAATATCTTAAAAGTATCTCCCATTTGTTCTAGTAATTTTACAATCTTCTCATCTGCTATTGGCTCTACAGCTGCCCCTGCCAGTTTATATACAGCTGTTAATATCGTTAATTTTATAATTGGCATTGCACAAATAGCAATAATAATAACAACTCCTAAGACCCCACATGCATTTTTTAGAATTCCTGCGCACCCTAGAACAGTATCTACTGAGTCCCCCAATACTTTTCCAACAACAGGTATAACTGTTGACGTTGCCGCTTTTACTGTTTTAGCCGTTATTCCATCTACGCTACTGCTTAAACTTCCTTCCAGACTTAAAATACCAACAAAAAGCGTTAACAATACTCCTAATGTCCAAACAACGCTAGACTTAAAAAATTTAGATAGTTTACCTATTTGTACTTTGTCTGAAATGTTAGATATAATACTTAAGACAGTGGAAATCATTAATATTGGAACAATTAAACTATTAATAATATTTCCAATAAATGATACCGCAAATAATAAAATTGGTTGTACAACTCCTGCAGAAACAATACTTCCCGTTGTGAGCATTAAAGTAATTAAAATAGGAATTAACAAATTCGTAATGTCTACTAAACTTGAAATTGCTCCAACTGCCATTTTGATAATATCTGCAAAATTAGCCATAATTAACGTAACTATTAATATGTACTCAACATAGAATATAACTTTTGATATTCCCTGGTTTTCTAAGCCATCACTAATACTTTTCAAAATGCTATGTATTACAATAATTACTAATATAATTCCTACAGTAGTAACTGCATTTTTTACTTCATTTCCTAATATTTTAAATAAAAATCCTATTAATTTAGAGTGATTTAAATTGCCTTCTATTGCCTCGTTTAAAACTTCTTCTGGGTTAATTCCTGTTCCTTCTAATGTTTCTTTTGTATAATCTTCTGCTTCTTCTATAAACTCTGGAATTCCAACTGCTTTCTTTTGTGATTCTAAGACTTCATTATCTGTAGCATAAGAAATTGTATGGTTAATCCACATAAGGAAGAAAATACTTAAGAATATTCCTATTTTCCATTTTACATTTTTCATAGTTATCATTCCCTTCGTAAAAGATGAGAATTTTCCAAAAGGATTAATCATTTTCAAACTTTTACTTATCATGGCAATATTTTTAGAATACTTTCTAATAAAACACTGATAATAGGAATGGATAGTGCAATCATAATAATTTTTCCTCCAAGTTCTATCTTACTAGCAATTGCTGTTTCTCCCGTGTCCTTACAAATGCTTGTACCATATTCTGTTAAAATTGCAATTCCTGTTATTTTTAAAATAATTCCTAAAAACTGTGTATTGATATTAGCTTTACTTGCTAAACTTGATAACAAATTAACAACTCCTGCTAGTTTGTCCATAACTAAAAAAAGAATGATAACACCTGTAATTAAAGATACATAAATAACAAATTCTGGTTTATATTGTTTTAAAATCATAATGATAATAACTGCTGTTAATCCGTACCCCTATTATTTTTATAATTTCCATAGGTAAGTCTCCTTTTACAAATTAAAAATGGTTCTTACTGTTGAAAATAGGGTACTAATTTCTTTTATTACTAAAGTTAATACGATAATTAATCCTGCAAGAGTCGTCATCATTGCTTGATCTTCTCTGCCGGCTCTTACTAATACTTGATGTAATACCGCAACCAAAATTCCAATTGCTGCAATTTTAAACAATAAATTAATATCCATATTTGTTATCATTCCTTTCTCAAATTAAAACAATTACAATTCCAATTCCTGTAATTACTCCTAATGTCTTATATAATTTCCCATTTCTTTCTCTTTCCTGTTCTGCTTTTTTTATTTGTGAATCTAAAAATGAAGATGTTAACTCAATTTCACTTAATTGTCCTTCTATATCTGTTTTTCCCAATAATTTTCCAAGATTTTTTAAAATGTCTTTATCTTCTTGTTCAAGCATAACATTACTTGCTTCAATTGCTTCATTCCATGCTTCTCCTGCATTTTTATTTTCCATTTTTTCGAGGGCACTTATGAAGATTTGCTTAGATTCCCCTGTTACACTTTCTATCATTTCTTCTAATATTTCTGGTATCGGTTCATAAGTAAATTTTATTTTTGTTTTAAAATGGTTTAATGCCTTTTTCATTTCCCTTAAATTTTTTACTCGATTATTATATTTTTGTGCTATGGTAATTCCTATAAAACTTGATACTGCTAATATAAGGCCATATAAAACTAATTTAATTCCTAACATTTTTACCTCTTATTTATAATTTCTATATAATTTATATGCAGCTTGTACAAATTTTAGAACAAAAAAAACAGGAATTTTATTTCCTGCTTTTTTCCGATACAATAATATGTATATGATTTTCATCCATCCCATGAACTTATATTTTGAAATAAAAGCTCGAACGGCCTTCTGTTGCCGGATTACTCCTTGAACCTTGAGAGTTTTATGAAAAAATATAAGTTCATGGGATGGATATATATGAATTTTTATTCTATCTCATAGTATCTTCCCTATTTTTTACATTATCTATTTTATTACATAACATTCCTAATCTTAGCATTGCTTTGTAAAATTCTGTATCATTACTTCTAGATTTTTGTGATACCGCATTTAATTCTTTTAGTGCATTCATATTTTTCCCATTTGCTATACAATGTAACATTCTTAAGTATTTAACTCTAATATCCTTTCCACCATTTTCTTGCATATATGCTTTTAATCGCTCAGATGCTATTTCTAATTCCCCTTTTAAAATAGCTTCTTGAATCTGTTGTAATTGTGGATTATCTTCTAGATTAACAGGTCGTTTTTTCTCTTCTTGTTGTAATATTTGTGGCAGTGAATATGTCTTGATTTTTCTAATCCACAACTCGTCTTCAAGTGTTCTTAGCGATTGTTTATCAGAATTAGAAAAATATTTATCTCTTGTATTTTGAGCTAATTGCTTTTTAGCTGATGAAATAAGCATTTCTGCTTTTTCATATTCTTGTTTCATAATTGCTATTCGAATTAAATAAAATCTTGCATCCATATTCGTTTGGTCTATTCTCATGGTTCCTTCTGCAATTTCTTCTGCTCTTGTATAATCCTTCTCTTTTGCCTTTCTTTGGCTTGCTATTTCTATATTAGTTAATTTATTTCTTAAAATTATATATGCTTTTAAATCTTTTTCTTCTAATCCTTTAACATTTATCTGTTTTATTGCTTTTTCTAGTATATCTCTTGCCTTTTCTATTTTATTATGTTCTAATAAAAAATCAGAAGCTCTTCCTATCAATTTAATATTATATGGAAAAATTTTAAGACCTGCTGCTAATAAGTTCCCATATTCAGAAAAATTTCTATTTTTACTAGCTTCGTTTAGGTCATGTTGATAAACCTCTTTTATGTTTTCCTCACCTTGCCTCAACACCCTTGATAATACTCTTCCTAATTTTCTGACTTTCTTTATGTCATCCAAATTTTTTACAGCATGATTTAGTTTAACGTCATTCTCATCTTGTATATTGGTAGAATATTGTAATTGTGTATGATATAAAAGAGATTCTGCTTCACGATAAAAACCTAATTTCAGCATTCCTAAAGCAATTGAATAATCCAATTTTGGTCTGTCATAACCTGTTCTATTAATCATAGATTTAAGTTGTTTTCGTGCTACATCTTTCCCCTTTAATTCTGCTATCAATTCAATTTGCGTTAGCTCTGTTAGAATATCAATTTCTAATTTTTCTTCCGGATTCATCACATTTTTTTCTCTTCTAGCATATATTCTTCCATCTTCAGCTTTTCTTTCCTTTGATCCATCAAGTTTTATTCCTACTTCATTTAGCCATCTGTATATTGTAGTTGCAGAAATGTCCATGCCTTCCTTTTTTCTTAAAATGCTTTGAATTGCTTTTATAGAATAAAAATTATTATATGTATCTATAACAAATTGTTTTATTTCATTACTATAGGACATAAAATCCCTCCTATAATAATATATTAACATAATATTCCATAAAAGTCAAAATTAACTTTCCTGTAGCATATATTCCTTTCTGTTTTTGTTTAAAAAATAAACTTTTTCGATCTTTCCTCTTTTCCCTCTTCCCTGTAAAAAAATGATTTTTTCTATTACGTTGCTACTAATTAAAGTGTCTAATGCGGGATTTAATGTCAAATCTTTTAGACTTCCTCCGTGTGCTGTAAAAATTCCCGCCACTCCAGAGCAAATAGCATATTTTATAGCTTCAATATCCTCTATACAACCAATTTCATCTGCAATAATTACTTCTGGTGCCATAGCTCTTACTAACATTTTCATTCCTAGTGCTTTGCTCACGTCATTTAATACATCTGTTCTGATTCCCATATCGTTCTGTGGTATTCCTTTATAACTAGCTGCGATTTCACCTCTTTCATCTACAACCCCTATGTTTCTTCCATCAAAAGCATTGGTTCCATTACTAAGTGTTCTTACAATGTCTCTTAAAATTGTTGTTTTCCCCGCTCCAGGTGGTGATACGATAAGTGTATTTTGTACTTTATTTTCTTCAAGTATATATGGTAAAAATTCTTTACTACATCCAATCATCTGTCTTGCTATTCTAAAATTTAAACTGGATATATATTTTATATGAACTGCTTTTTCTCCTTCCATAACAACATTTCCGGCGATTCCAATTCTATGTCCTCCTTTAATAGTGATATACCCACTTGCAATTTGTTTTTGATAAGCATATATGGAATTTTCACAAATATGCTCTAATGTCTCTAAAATGTCCTCTATTTTTACAGTATAGGAAAGCATTTTTTCTTGCTGATTATATTTCAATATAATTGGTCTATTTACTCTTAGTCTAATTTCTTCCAAATTTTTTTCATCCATAATTTCACTTTCCAAACATTCTCTTATTTTTTCTGAAAAATATTTCAAAAGTTCTTTCAATTTCTATCACCTGACTTGTCCTAAAAATTTTTATAAAAAAAGTAGCTTTCTTTTTTATAGCAGATTGCTTCATTATTGCACGAAAACATAGGCAACTTATTAAGCTTGTTGCTCCGAAAAAATCTGGCGATTTTTCTTTTGAAAATAAAATTTTTTATATATCCGGCTCATGACCTTATATTTTGAAATAAAAGCTCGAACAGCCTTCCGCTGCCGGATTACTCCTTGAACCTTGAGAGTTTTATGGAAAAATATAAGGTCATGAACCGGAGCATTTTATTTTCACTTCGTGCTGTGAAATTTCGAAGTTTCATAGCGTTTCCTATGCAATAAAAAAGAAGCCTATTATAAATATATGCTTCCTCTTTTTTTTTATTCCTATTCTTCTTCCCAATTATGGTAAATTTCTAATACATCATCTAGTTCTTCTAGATTATCAATTAATAACTGCATTTTTCTTGCTTGTTCGGCATCTAATTTTACATATGTAGTTGGTACCATTTGAATTTCTGCTTGTTCAAATAAAATGCCTTGTTTTTCCAATTCTTCTCTAATTTTAGAAAAATCTTCAGGGCTTGTTGTAATTTGATAGTATTCTTCTTCAGGTTCAAAATCTTCTGCTCCCAAGTCAATAACCTGTAACATAAGTTCTTCCTCGGAAAGTTTACAATTTTCTTTACTGATTACAATAATTCCCTTTTTATTAAATAAATAAGATACACAACCTGAAGTTCCTAAATTGCCACCAAATTTATCAAAAATATGTCTTACATCTCCAGCTGTTCTGTTCTTATTATCTGTAGAACCTTCAACAATTACAGCTACTCCTCCAATTCCATAACCTTCATATGTTACTTCCTCGTAATTTTTATTTTTATCTTCACCAGAGGCTTTTTTAATTGCCTTATCAATTGTATCATTTGGCATATTATTTGCTTTTGCTTTTGCAATTACATCTCTTAGCTTTGCATTACTATTTGGGTCTGCGCCTCCTTCTTTTACTGCCATAAGTAATTCTCTACCTATTTTTGAAAAAACTCTTCCCCTTGCCGCATCTGCTTTTCCTTTTTTTGCTTGAATATTATGCCATTTACTGTGTCCGGCTCATTTTTAATTCCTCCTTCTCAATTTTTTCAGTATTTAAGCCACTTTCGGCTGTTCTATCATATAAACATCAAGTGAAATTTCTTTATTGTTCTTTGCCCATTTATATAGGGTTTCGAGGTTCTTTATTGAACGAATTGTGCCAAAATTGTGCCAGAAATTTCAGATATTTTTTATGTAAATAGATTATTTTGTTGTTAAATTTATCCAATTTTTAAACAACACTACAAGTATTTTATCATACTTTTTTTATTTTGTGTAGTATTTTTTTACAAATATTTTTTTAAACCAAGGGACGGGTGAACCAAGGGACGGACTTTTTGTTCATTGAAATGAACAAAAAGTCCGTCCCTTGGTTCATAATTGCCATTTTTTTCATTCCTTTTTTAAGGCAAATCCTGTTGGGAAAATTTTTCCCGTTTTTAAAATAATACCATATTTTTAGACTATTTTCTACCTTTTATTTTTTTTACGTAAATAATATATCCTGTTATGAGCAGTCCTCCTATAATAACAATAATAATAGGAATTAGTACTATGTTTTGATCTTCTTTTTCCTCGTGTTCATTATTGTTCAGTGTTTTTGTCTCTAAAATAGCAGTTAATCTTTCAGCTTCCACCTCGTTTTCTTCTTGTTCTTGTATCTCTTCTTCTTCATTTCTTCTATGAACATTTAGTTCATATTTTTTTTGTGTCGTACCATTTTCGGCAAGTACAACTACCTCAATTTTGTTATCTCCTATCTGCATTTTGTCATTTCCCGTTATAGAAACAGAAGCATTTTCTTTTTGCGGAATTGCTAAAATATCAATTTGTTCTATGTCGTTAGCAATTTCCATAGAATATTTTGTTTTATTACTATCAAATTCAGGTATTAAACTTCCTTGCCTTACAGCTAATGTCTCTAAATTGGCATTAGCTAATTCTTTATTATCTGTTTTCGTTACATAAATTTTATACTCTGATGTTTTGCTTTTATCTTCTGCTTCCACTTTTATACTGATTACATTTTCACCCAACTTTAAATTTCTATTTCCAGTAATCATAATAGCTGCATTTTGATTTTCAGGAATTGCAGTAACTTCAATATTTTGTACAGTAGTATCTGTGATAAAATAATATTCATACGTAGTTGAATCAAATTCTGGACTTATTCCTGGTGAATCTAATCTTAATACACTTAAATTTGTATTGTCCGCAGTACTGTTTTGAGATTGTACTTGTTCTAAATTTTGAGTTGATTCTCCTATTTTTATTTCTAAAACACCATTATCTATTTCTACTCTTTGTCCATTCTCATTATAGAATTCTCCTGTAGATATGATATTAACATTTCCTTCTTCTATGGCTTTAAATTTAAAATTTCCAATTGATAAATTTGCTTCATTTTGTCCACGTTCATTTATCCATGTATAAACAACTCTGTTTCCAGTATGATTTGAATTTTCTGGTCCACTTACATACTCCATTTTTGTGTGATCCCAATAAAGTTCTAGTGTAAAAGCTGCAATTTCTGTTTCTTCAAATTCAATATGGAACTCTATTTCTTCCTCTTTTTTTATTTGATTTTTATCTGCTAGTATTCTCATTTTAGATTGTGCCAAACATTTTCCTTGTAAAGTGGTAAGTAATAATAAGAAAATAATCATTCCTAAGCCTATTATTTTTTTCATAGTTTCCCCCTCTTAAATATCTTTGTTTTAAGTAATTTCTTCGAAGAACGAGCGATTAAAATCGCCCCTACTTTTTTCATAAATTGCTTTACACTATCTCATTATTCTCATTTTTATATTTGTTGTATTAATTCTATTCCTAAAATATGTCTTTGAATTTTTAACATATCAACAGATGTTGGGTTCTTGCCATTTTTCTGAACATTTCCCGCTTGCAAAAAAACACCCGCCAACTTTTCAATTTCTAGTATATGTCTTTGTAATACTAATAAATCAGTACTATTTATTTTCCCATCTGCATTTACATCTCCATAAATAATTATCATATATTCCATTTTTATGATTTTATTTTCATCTATTAATCTGATTTTACAACCTGTTCCTACATTCTCATCCTCTGATAATAATTTACCGTTTGGATGATAAATTTCGATTTCATAAATCGTTTCTATTTTTTCTTTCACTTGTTCTACTTTTAAGTTTTGTATGTCCCATCCAGTTATTTCATTTTGATTTACTACTAATCCTTCTTCAAAAGCTACTTCATCTTCTTGCAATCTAGGCACAACTGTAACAGAAATTTCTCTCTTAATTTTTTCCGTTTCTGTTTCTACTATAATTTTAGTTTCCCCTTCTTTAATGGCTGTAATTTTACCTGATGAATCTATTTGAGCAATCTGCGAATTTTCAGATTGATATATAATATTTTGATTTGAAGCATCTTGAGGAATAATAATTGGTACTACTACATACTTATCTCCCTCCTGTAAAACTAATTCTTCTGTATTTAATTGTAAATCCGTAACAGGAGTATAAACCGTTATTTCTATTTGACTAGATACATTATTTTCTTTTGCTTTTACAGTAATGGTAGTAGTTCCTGACTGCAACCCTAATATATTTCCTTGGCTATCTACACTTGCTACTTTTGGATTACTTGACGAGAACTCTACTTCGTGATTTTTTGCCTCTTCTGGTAATATTTCTACTTTTAATTGTTTATTTTCTCCTTTTAAAATTGTTGTACTGTCAATTGAAATATGAATTTCTTCAATTTGTCTTTCTGGTACCTCTTTTAAATAGCTTTGAAAAGCATATCCCATCATTCCATCTGGTAAAACGACTCTATCCCATAACTCTCCAGATTGTTTTCCTTTTGCAATTCTTGTCATAATTACATTTCTATCTACTGTTGTTAAAGATTCATAAGAAGTAGACGGTCCTGTTCTAATATTTAAAGTACTTGTTACATCAGCATAAACTTTTGTATTATCTTCTGTAAAGTCACTTTCTAATATATTAGGATTTTGTACTGGGATTTCTGGCATATTGTTATATACTGGTATAATAAATGAAATAGTATCATCTAGCAGTCCTGTATTAGCATAACCATTATAAATTGCCCTAGATTCACTATAAGGTGCCAATACATTTGTCATATATTGATGCCAAAATAGTTCTCCTCCTGTATTGCTCGTAACATGAAATTTCTGTAAATATATAGTATCTTGTCCTAAATGAATATAACTAGAGCCAATAAAAATTCCTCCCCCTGTAATTGCCCTTTCCTTAGTATTCCAAGGAATTAAATATTTATCTCTTGTCTCTTGACTTGCACCTTTTCCATCTTTTGCATATTGTAAGCCATTTTTAATTGCTCCCATTGGTTCTGATGAACTAGTAGCACCAATATTATAAAAATTGTATAGCCCTTCAAAACCTGGAACAGTTCCACTAATGGAACTATGGGTTAAAAATGGACCTACCTCTTGCTTAATGCGAGATGCTAAATGAAAACTACTTACTTGAGAAGTTTGTCCAGCTTTTAAAATTAAATCTGAATATTTGCTAGACATAGTAATAGTACTTCCTGAACTATCTACATATTCTACAATTCTATTGTAAAATTCTGTACCATATAATATTTTTTCAATTCCAGATATGTGGTTTGTTTTCTCATTATAAGACAGTCCTTCAAATTGAAAAACTCTCACTTCGTTTAAAAAATTCCTAGGGTCCATTGTGTATTCTACTGCTCTTCTAGAAGCATCCACCCAACCAGCATCTACTTCAACATTATATTCCCCTGGATTTGTATTTTTCCATCTGTCTGAATAAGATTTTGGTACTAAGTTTTTCCCAAATTGATTTTCTTGATCTATTACATAGTTCCAATCTAAACCTGTATATAAAGCAATAAAGTTCCAATTTGGATATTTTTTCTGTAGAGCTAATAAGTATGGCTGATAACTAGAAGGAAAAGCATCAATTCCCTCTTTTCTTTCTGCTGCATAATGGTAATTATTCATATTAAGTAAAAGGAAAAAAAGGAGTACCCAAATTGTATATTTAACATGTTTCATAAAATTACCTTTCTTTATTTTTCTATTCTTGGCTCCCTTAAACACTGGAGCTGTCGCATTTATGCGACTGAGGGTTCTTTTAATATTCATTTTATACAGTAATATATAGTTTTAGCAATTTCTACGAAGCACGGGCGATTAAAATCGCCCCTACATTTTTTCACAAGTTACTTTACACTATCTGCACTTTTCAATTATATCTTTTATGTTAAAAATCAAATCTTAATATTTGTGGAATCAATAAAGGATATATACTTATTCAAATTCTTATTAAACCTTCATTTTATTTCAACTTTCTCGTGCTTGTACAATTAATCGATGATCCGTATAATTTACACAAGTAATTAATGTAACAATTTTTTTACCATTCGTTTCTTGATCAATGGGAACCATATTGTTTTCATCTACTTGATAAATGTCATAAATAGTATAAGCAATTTTCCCATTTTTATTATCAATTAGATAAAATTCATCTCCTATTTCTAATCTTTTTAGTCCTTTAAACATATTAGGTTTTAAATAATTATGTCCAGCAATACAGAAATTTCCTATTTCATTTGGCTCTGGTCCCCAGAATTTAGAAACACATTTTTCTAATCCTTCTTCTGTAAAATCAGCTAAAACATAAGTTTCCACCTCTATTTTAGGAATGATTAGTTTTGCAACAACCGGAAAATCCATATAGAATTCTGCAATTTTCTCTGTTACTCTTTGCTTTTCCACTTCTTGTACTGTTTTTTCCACAGTAATGGTATTTACTTTTGTTTCTTGCACAAGTTTTATCTTTTTCTCTTGCCAAAAACCATATACCATATACACTAAAGTACCCAATATACAGAAAAGCAATAATTTTCTTATTTTATTTTTGATATTTTCTATTTTCTTTTTTCTCCTTAAAATACGCTCTCCCATAGACATCCTCACTAATATTTATGTATAAGGCTCGCAATAACGAGCCCAATTTCCACATTTATAAATATTAATCCTCATGTTTTTTTCTGAGTAAGAAATAAACCACTGATAAAATTACAACAAATGGTAATATTGCCATATAAATACTGTGTCCTGTTTTTGGAAGAGTGGTAGGTGTTTCCTCTGTTTCTGGTAAATTCGTTTCAGGTGGTGTAATAGGTTCATTTTCTTCTGTTGTTGGTGGTACTTCTTCCGGTGGTGTTACTGCAGCTGTTTCAAGTACTTGAATTTGGAAGCTCTGTTCTGCAATAACAGTATCTGAGTTATCTCTATCTACTAATTTTAAAGTAATAGTATATTGTCCTGCCCCACTAAATAAACCTCTTGCATCTAATTCTTTTACTACATCTTTTCCTCCTATTGGGTCACCAGAAGCATCTCCCCATCCACTTTGAATAATATCATGCTCTAAACTTTGATTGTCTGTAGCAAGAAGTTTTGCAGTTTGTCCATCTGGGGTTGTAGCTTCTCCTAAAATTCTAGTGTGTGCATAATTTTTTCCCATAGCAGAAGATATCACCAATTTCATTTCTTTTTCTTCGTTTTGAATCACATTACCTGAATAATTTAATTCTATTTTGTAATCTTCATACACAGGTTCTATTGTAATATCTTTTACAATAGGAACTGCTATATCATCATAGCTAACAGATGCATCTGCATTTGATAATCCTTCCGCTGTTATACTAAAATTGGTTGGATTAGAAGTTACGATGTCTTGTTTTGCTCTAAATGTGACAGACATGGAAGTTCTTGGATTTGTACCTCCTGTATCATCATAGAATAAAACTCTTACTCTTGTTCCATTATCATTTGGTGTTCCTCCTTCTGCTGAGACATATTCCAATAATTGATTATCATATGCCACATCTACTGTATAAGCTCCCAAATCTTGATTAAAATTTACAGTGACTGTAATTTCTTCATTTGGATGTACTGTATCTTTGTTTGTTGTAACTTCTACAGATGGTAAAGGTGCTGCATATACATTTATAGAAAGAGTAAATAAAAATAAAACAAGAAAAGCTAACATTATATTTACTATTTTTTTCATTAAGATTTTCCTCCTTTTTTGTTTTTATAGTAAATATTATGTCGAGTTTTCTTGTTTTTACATTAGAAGTTTTTTACAGTTTTTCCATGTTTTTTAAAAATTTTTCTTCGAATTCTTGTATCATAAGTGGTTTTGAAAAATAGAATCCTTGCACTACATCACATTCAACTTGTTTCAAAAAATTCATTTGTCCTTTTGTTTCTATTCCTTCTGCTACTGTTTTTATTTGTAATCTCTTACACATTTTTATAATTGTTTCAATAATAATTCTCGCTCTCTCATTTTGTTCTAAATCTTTGAAAAATACTTTATCCATTTTTAAAATATCGATTTTAATATCTTTTAAAATATTAAAAGAAGAATAACCAGTTCCAAAATCATCCATAGATACAATAAATCCAAGTTTTTTCACAGATTCTGCTGCATTTTTTGCCACGAGAATATCTTCTATTATCGTACTTTCTGTCATTTCTAATTCAATTAAATCCGTTCTAGCTTTATATTTAGTAACAATATCTTGTAATTCTGCCACATGATGTTTATTTTTCAAGTGATGTCTAGATTCATTAATAGAAATTGGAAGAAGTGGAAGTTTTTCTTTCTTCCACTTTTTTTGTAACCTGCATATTTCTTCTAATACAAACATATCTAATTTGGTAATAATTCCTGTTTTTTCATAAAATGGAATAAATTGATCTGGCATAATTAATTTATTTTGTATTTGTTTTCGAACTAATGCTTCTGCTCCCACTATTTTTTCTGTTTGTGTGTCAAATTTTGGTTGTAAATAAATGACAAATTCATTATTTTCAATGGAACGAAGAAATTCTTTTTCCCCTTTTATTCCATACTTTGTTTTAATATCCATAATTTCTTTGTATAATTTTCTATTAAATTATCCATAATAGCAGAAGTTTTATATTCTTCCTCTGTATCAGCTTGTTTCTTTATGCAAATTGCTTTTTCTAATAGAGTAGAATAATCTGTTATAATGCTATTAAAAACTGTGCTACAATCTACTTTTTTATTTTCAGCTTCTGCAATTTTTGTAAATTGCAAATAATCTTTTAATGTGCCTAAAGGTTGCCCTCCTAATGCTAAAATATGCTCTGCAATTTCATCTACTTGTTCGTTAATTTCATCATAGTATTCTTCTAATTTGCCATGAATTACCAAAAAGAATTTTCCTTTAATATTCCAATGATAATTTTGTAATTTTCTGTAAAAAACATTTAAATCACATAATAAAGCATTTAAATCATTTAATAATTTTTCCATACTCTCTCTCCTTTTTTCTTTACTATGTTTTTATTATTTACCGATTTCAATGCTTTATTCATCATTATTTAAAATCATTTTTAAATTATTCTTTCTTCTATCACTGTTCCATCTACGTCTTTTAAAATAAGTTTATTTGGCTCTATGATTAAATAACTGTGTGCAGTATCGTTTTTTGGCAAGGAAATAGAACCAGGATTTGCAATAATAATTCCATTTTCTTCTTTTATAAATCCTGTATGCACATGACCATAAATTAATATATCTATTTTTTCTTCTGGCAAATGATCTAGATTATAATGATGTCCATGTGTAAAATATATTATTTTACCATTTATTTCTTCTTTTACGTAATCTTGTAATGGGAAATCAGAAATCATTTGATCCACTTCTGCATCACAGTTTCCTCTAATAGCAATTAAAGAATCTTTAAATTCATTTAATATTTCTGCTACTTTCATAGGCTTATATTCTTCTGTTAATGGATTTCTTGGTCCATGATAATATAAGTCTCCTAATAATACTAATTTGTCTGGATTCTCTCTTTCCCATATTAAGGGAATTTGGCTTGCATAATGCAAAGAGCCATGTATATCTGAGATTACTAATAATTTCATTTTTTCTTCCTTTCTTGTTTTAAGTAATTTCTTCGAAGAACGGGCGATTAAAATCGCCCCTACATTTTTTCATAAATTACTTTACACTATCTTGCTTACGGATTACTCCTTGAGCCTTGAGAGCTTTGTTGAAAAATATAGGTATATCTCCCCAACTAACTCATTAAATATCATAAAAATATGTTGCTTCTAAATCTGCTTCATGTGCATACAAAGCAATAGGATATTTTTTGTAAGCTTGTCCGATAGTTCCATATAATTCTTTTGGCTCTGTAAATCCCATATGCCATCTAATTGCATATTTTTCTTCTGGTGTTAATTTAATAAATTCACTAATCATCATTACAGATTTTTCGCCATGTCCATATGGAATGGTATCATCCACTGTATAATATGGTACCTTTTCCCATTCTCCTCTACTATTTTTGGCATTTCGATAATCTACTTTATAAAAATTAATTTTACAGATATCATGTAATAATGCAATAATTCTAACAGAATCACTATCTCCAACCTTACTCTTTAAAACTTCATATACTTTTAAACTATGTTCTAATAATCCTCCTTCCCATGCTCCATGGTATTTTGTACTGGCAGGTGCTTTATAAAAATCAGAACCTTCTAAGAACAAAAGTAGGGCATCCATTCCTTCTCTTTTTACTTCTTTTAATAATCGAATAAATTCTTCTTTCATTTTTATTTTCATTCCTTTCTCTTTTTTCACATTTCAAATCTTATTTTCCCTTTTCCTGCTAAGTAATTTACTTTTGCAATAGCTCCATTAATCATTGTTATTTGTGGTTTTACATGTCCAATATCTACATCATAGATAATGGGAATATTCATATCTTCTAATGCTTGTCTAATTGCTTCTTCTTGTTTCATTCCATAATCTTCTCTAATCATTAATGGTCTTCCAAATAAAATTCCTTTACAATATTTAAAATATCCTGCTTGTTTTAATTGCCATAAGTGTAAAAATAGTTGTGGAGATGTCATTTCAAATACTTCTAAGTACCATACTATTCCATCTTCTTTATATTTTTCTATATAGTCTGCTACTTTATCATATTTTGTTCCAATTAGGTTAATAATCACATCTAAACATCCACCAATACATCTTCCTTCAAAACTAATTTCTTTTTCTCCTCTTAATCCTTTCCATTCTACTTTTTCTGTTAAATGGTATGGTTCATAAGGGTTATCTGTTTCTATTCTTGTTTCATATTTCTCAAAACTTTTTTGCTCTATTTTTTTTCCTTGTAATAGTTCTAACCCATCTACCAAACTTTTATGTAATGGTTCCATTCCATATTTTTTTATATTTTCTCCATATACAGTTGCAATATCTAGCATAGTTGTTAATAAAAATAAAATTCCTGTTACATCTGAATACCCTTGCACCCATTTTGGTTTTGTACGTTTTAGTGTTTCCCAGTCTATGTAATCTAACATTTCTGCTAAGAAATCTCCACCACTTGCAGCAATAATCATAGATACTTCTTCTTTATTCCATAACTCGAGAAATTGTTCTGCTCTTTCTTTTCCTGTTGAGCTTCTCCCTTGAATATCTGTTCTTACATTCTTGGTTTCTAAATAAGAAAATCCCATTTTTTCTAATTGTTTTTTGGCATTATCTAATGTTTTCTTATCAAATTCTTCTGCAATTCCTGCAGAAGGTGCCGTTACCCCAATGGTGTCTCCTTTTTTAATAAAATTAGGATATCTCATAATTACCTCCTTGTATCTTATTTTATTATATTTTTTTCTTTTTTGTCAATGATTTTTTCTTAAGCACTTCAATTCGTTGACTGTCCAAAATGGGTATGATAAAATTTAGTTATATAGGTTGATAATAGAAGAAGGGAAATATCTATGAATATTTTAGAATTCATTTTAGATCATAAAGAATATTTAGAAGATTTCATTACAAGAAGTACATACCATTCAAATGCCATTGAGGGAAGCACACTTACCTATGCTGAAACATATGCTATTTTATATAATGACAATCGTTTTAAAATTGAAGGAAAAGAGCCAAGAGAAATATATGAGGCAATTAATCATTAAAAGGCATTAGAGTTGGTTTTTAGGAATTTACAAAATCATGAAGAATTCAATGAAAACTTTATAAAGCAATTAAATGAAACAATTAATAGAGATATTAAAGATACAAAAGGTTATAGAACTGTTCAAGTATTTATTCAAGGTACACCAGAGCCTGAAAAAATACCGAATTTAATGATGTATTTTACTTACAATTATCATCATGATGAGCAAGATATATTTACAAAAATTGCAAAATATCATGTTGAGTTTGAAAAAATACATCCCTTTGAAGATGGAAATGGAAGAACTGGAAGATTACTTATTAATTATGAATTACTAAAAAATAATTTGCCACCTGTTGTAATAGCAAAATAAGATAGAGTAAAATATTTTGAATTTTTAAAAAATAATGATGTGAATCATTTTTCTGAATGGTTAAAAGATTTGTCCACTAGAGAAAAAGAAAGAATGGAAAAGTTTGGTTTTAAAGTTTAGCATTTTACTGTATTATCACGAAAAGAAGTCGGTTGTTACCGACTTCTTTTCGTATGGTTTTTGATTTTTTCTTCCAATTGGTCGAAGTTTAATCCTATTATGGTGGCAATTGTTATAACAAGAACACCAATTACTAAGGTTATCACCTCTTCTTCTGGCATTTCTGGGTACCTATTCTGCATTCCAATTACTAAAATAACAGAACAATAGATTCCCACTATCGCTTCCAAAATTGAAAAAATCTTTTTCACCATTCATTTTTTCTCCTTTCTTTTTATTTTGCCTATAATTTATGTAAAACGAAAGAAAAAGACCTTTTTTCTTTCCCCTTCGTGAAAAGAGAAATATATGAAAAAGCATATTGCTTATATAAATTATCATAACATAATTTGTATCAAAAAGCAAACATGTCCCATTGTGAGCGCTTCCTAACGGGACATTTTTGTCCTGTCTGGGGCGCTTCTTTATTTCTGGGTTGGTCAAGACCAGCCACTATATTTTTGGCAAATTCTTCGAAGAGCGGGCGATTAAAATCGCCCCTACACGCTAATTATTAATTATTCTCTATTCATTTTTCATTATTCATTAATTAAGTTTATAACACCACCTATTTTCTTTAATGAATAGTGAATAATTAATAATGAATAATGAATAATTTTCTAGGCTGGTATTGCTTCGTAGCGTGAGTCTCCGGGGTGGCGACGCCCTACACATGTATTTAATGAATAGCGAATAATTAATAGGTTTATTTAACGTAAGAAGCCTTTTATAATTTCTTCTTCTGCTTGTTTTTCGTTTAAGCCCAATGTCATTAGCTTAATTAATTGTTCTCCTGCAATTTTTCCAATAGCTGCTTCATGGATTAAGTTCGCATCTACATGGTTTGCTGTTATTTCTGGTATGGCTTTTACAATTCCATTGTCTTTGATAATAGCATCACATTCTACGTGGGCAAAACATTTGTTATCTCCTGAAATATGAGAAATGAATTCTTGTTTTGATTTATCAATTGCTACTGATCTAGATGTAACATGTGTACTAGCATTTTCTCCTTCTAATTCTAAAGAAAATTCGGTTTTAGCAAATTGTTTACCATGTGTCATAATTTTTTCTGTAATTACTAGGTTGGTATCTTGTCCTAATGTTCCTCGCGTTTCTCTAACAGTAGAGTCAACTCCTTTTATTTGTATGGTTTCCATTTCCATACTTGCTCCTTGTTTTAATGTTATTTCTGTAATAGGGTTTAAAATCTTCTTTCCTTTGCCTTTTCCTTCCCCATAATGTTTTTCAATATATTTTACTTTTGCTCCTTCTTCTATGAAAAATCTATGAATTCCATCATGTTCTGAATCTTTATGCTCATCATTATGAATTCCACATCCAGCTATAATAATAACATTAGCATTTTTTCCAATATAGAAGTCATTATATACAACATCCTTTATACCACTTTCTGTTATAATAACAGGGATATGAACTATTTCAAATTTTGTGTTTTCTTTTACTATAATATCAATCCCTGGTTGATCTTTTTTGGTAATGATATTTGTATTTTGCGTTATTTTTCTTTCAGTGGCTTTACCATTTTTTCTAATGTTATAGGCTCCTTCTAACTCCCCTTCTATATTTGATACTTCTTTCAATAACTCTTTATCTAGATTATCCATTTCCTCCTCCTTGTATTTTGCAACATGTTGGCTCAATTAATAAGGAATTTAACATTTCATCTTTTTCCCCTATTTTTTCTATTTTTCCTTGTTTCATTAATATAATTTTATCTGCAATATTTAAAATTCTTTCTTGGTGAGAAATAATAATAGTACTACCTTTGGCTGTTTGTTGAATTTTTTCAAATACCTGAATTAAACTTTGAAAACTCCACAAGTCTATTCCCGCTTCTGGTTCATCAAAAATAGCAAGTTTTGGATTTCTTACCATAATAGTTGCAATCTCTATTCTTTTCAATTCCCCTCCTGATAAAGAACTGTTTACTTCTCTATCTACATATTCTCTAGCGCATAATCCTACTTGTGATAATATTTCACAAGCTTCTTTTTTAGTAAGTTCTTTTCCACTTGAAATTCTCATTAAATCATAAACAGTAATTCCCTTAAATTTTACTGGTTGTTGAAAAGCAAATCCAAAACCCAATTTTGCCCTTTGGTCTACTGTTTTATTCGTAATATCTTTTCCATTAAAGATAACTTGTCCTTCATCTGGTTTTTCGATTCCCATGATTATTTTAGCAATTGTAGATTTTCCAGAACCATTTGGTCCTGTAATTACTATAAATTTATCATTTTCTATTTTTAAGTTTACGTGATTTAATATTTTTTTATTATCTCTTGTAAAACATATATTTTTTAGCTCTAGCATATTTCCTCCTTCTATCCTAATGCAATATCTAGTATCATCATTAGTACAAAACCTATAGCAACACCAATTGTACCAATATTAGTATGTTCTCCTTCTTGTGCTTCTGGTATTAATTCTTCTACTACAACATACATCATAGCTCCAGCTGCAAAAGCTAAAATATATGAAAGTATTGGAGTTACTAAAGTGGTTAATAAAATAGTAATGACTGTTGCAACTGGTTCTACAATTCCAGATAAAGTTCCGTAAACAAAAGCCCTTCCTTTTGTAATTCCATGTGTTTTTAGAGGCATAGAAATAATGGCACCCTCTGGGAAATTTTGAATAGCAATTCCTATTGCCAATGCTATGGCGCCTGCCATCGTCATTCCAATACTTCCACTTAAAGCACCTGCTAGTGTTACACCTACTGCCATTCCTTCTGGAATATTATGCAGTGTAACTGCCAATACTAGCATTGTTGTTTCCTTAAAAGATGAATGAACTCCTTCTGGCTTATCATGATTTACATGTAAATGTGGAATTATACTATCTAAAAAAAGTAAAAATAAAATTCCTACAAAAAATCCAACTGTTGCTGGAATCCAAGGTGTTTGTCCCTGGTATTCTGCCATTTCAATTGCTGGTATCAATAATGACCATATAGAGGCAGCTATCATTACGCCAGCAGCAAAACCTGCCAATACTTTTTGTATCGATGGTTTTATTTTATCTTTTAAGAAAAACACCATTGCAGAACCTAATGTTGTTCCTATAAAAGGAATAAACGTAATCAAAAATAGTTCCATTGTGTCTCCTTTTTTATTGCATAGGAAAAACCGCCAAATTTTTCCGGAGCAACAAGGTTAAAGTTACTTATTTATTTCCAAGAATATTTTACTATATTTTAAACCTTTTTTCAAGGAAAAATCCCTCTTTGCTATTTTTTATTGCATTAGTTGATTAACCTTTTCTAGTCCTTGGTTGTATTCTTCTTGTATTTGTTTCATTATTTCATTGTGTTCATCTTTTGCTTCTTCTACATGTTGTTCAAATTCTTCATTTATTTGATTTGAAAATTGATTAAATTGATCCATTGTATCTTTTTTTTCTTTTTCGACTTTTTCCTCATATTGATCCATCATATTTGCGCCTGTTTCCCAAATATCCATTACCATATCAGTTCCTTCTTTAGATTTATCTAGTACATTATTAAATAATCTATCTGTAATTTTCATTCCCACTATTCCTAGTAATATTAATATTACTAGTACTACACTTACTATAATTATTATCTTTTTTATAGATTTATTGGTTTTATTTTCTTCTGTTTGTGATTTTATTTCTTTTGTTTCATCTAATAAATCATCTACATTTATTCCAAATATTTTACTCATTTCTAATAACTTATCCATTTCAGGTGTTGTTTGTCCAAGTTCCCATTTTGATACAGTTTGTCTTGTTACATTTAATTGATACCCTAATTCTTCCTGTGATAATCCTTTTTCTTTTCTTAATTTAATTAATTTTTCATTAAATTTCATTGTTTTTTCCTCCTATTTTTTTCAAATTTTTATAACTTAATCTTAACAGATTTATAATAATTCATCTACCAATTTCAGTTTGAATTTTGTCACTTTTTCTTAACATTTTCTTTTTTTCATGAACCATCTACGTTTTAAGTAATTTTTTCATAGTATAACACTCTATAATATATATCATATGGACGAAGATTTTGACAGCATTTCATGTAAATTAATTTTTTTATTTGTGAAATACTGTCAAAATCTTCGTCCCTACTAACATAAAATTTCTAATTCGTTTTTTGGATAAAATTCCATGTATCTCTACACATGTCTTCTACATCTTTTTCTGCTGTCCAGCCAAGTTCTTCTTTTGCTTTACTTGGGTCTGCATAGCAAATTGCAATGTCACCTGGTCTTCTTGGTACAATTTCGTATTTTACTGTTACATTGTTTACTTTTTCAAATGTTTTAACTAAATCTAGTACAGAATATCCTTTTCCTGTTCCTAAGTTATATGCCTCTACGCCTTTCATATTTCTAGCTTTTTCAATTGCTTTAATATGTCCTTTGGCTAAATCTACTACATGGATATAATCCCTTACTCCTGTTCCATCTGGTGTATCATAATCATTTCCAAACACATTTAATTTTTCATATTGTCCTGTTGCCACTCTTGCAATATATGGCATTAAATTGTTTGGAATTCCATTTGGGTTTTCTCCAATTAGTCCACTTTCATGTGCTCCAATTGGGTTAAAGTATCGAAGTAATATACAGCTAAATTCATTATCTGCTACTGCTACATCTTTTAAAATTTGTTCTATCATTAATTTTGTGCTTCCATATGGATTTGTTGTAGATAAAGGAAAATCTTCTTTGATTGGTACAGTTTTTGGGTTTCCATATACTGTTGCTGAAGAACTGAAAACAATTTTTTTACAATTGTATTTTTTCATTAGTTCTAATAATACTAAAGTTCCTGTAATATTATTGTGATAATATTCAATTGGTTTTTTTACAGATTCCCCAACTGCTTTTAATCCTGCAAAGTGAATCACTTCCTCTATATGATTATCTTGAAATACTTTTTCTAATTTTGTTTTATCTAATAAATCTACTTCATAAAATTTAAATTTCTTTCCAGTAATATCTTTTATTTTATCTAATACTTCTGGTTTGCTATTAGAAAAATTATCAACAATTACGATTTCCTCTCCTTTTTCTAATAATTCTACACATGTATGGCTACCAATGTAGCCCGCTCCACCAGTTACCAAAATGGACATAATTTACATACTTCCTTTCTATTTTCTTTATTTTTTGTATTTTATAGCATAATACTTTTCTCTGTCAAGTATCAAGAGGCTATCTAAAATAAAAATCAACAATTTTCTTTTAGATAGCCTCCTAAATTTATTCCTACCTATTTTGTTATTTTAAGGTATTTATGGTATGTTCTGTTATTTTTCTTTTATCAAATTTACGAACAAAATAAATAATAATTCCAGTAATTGCAAAGAATATTAGATAAATGAGCAAACTTATATGCCAATTTCCAAATGCAATATTGGCTCCTGCTAATGTAGATGAAATAACAGATGGAAATCTCGCAAATGTAGAAATTAATATGAATTTTAAGGGATGAATAGGTAAAAGTCCTCCCAAATAAACTAGTAAATCTTTTGGTGTTCCTGGTATTAAAAATAAAATCACTAAAATGATTTCTATTTTTCTAGGGTCCTTAAATAGATTACTATTTTCTATTTTGTCCACTTTTTCTTTTTTAAAGAATAGATAAACACATTTTTTCCCATATTTTCGTACCAAAAATACAATTAATGTGGTAGTTAAGAATACAGTTACAAATATAAAAATCGTTCCACCTACTGCTCCATAACACATACCAGCTAATATTTCCAATGGTTCTCCTGGTAATACAATTAAAAGGATTTGCGCCAATTGAATTCCAAATAATAACAAAATTCCTCCAAATCCTAGGCTGTCTACTTTTTCTTTAAATGCTACTTGTCCTTCTGTTGTTGTTAATTGTGTCATCGTAGGAAGTAAACTAGCAATAAGTCCTACAAAAGCAACAACTGCTAAAATTAATATAAGTATTTTGATAATTACAAATTTTTTATCATATTCCATTTTTTATTATATTCCTTTCTTTGCTCAGTCTTAACTGTCCTTTTTATTGCATAAAATTATTCATATTATTATAAAATGTGTATCTTATTGGCATAAACTCTATTCATTACATCATCTGGATAATATATATCAAAAAATAAATCAATTTGATTTTGTGCCGTAATATTTTTTATCCTTTCTTTTTGTCTATAGGCTGCCATGGATGATATTGTGATATTAAATATCATAAACAAAGTAAGAATTACTGTTGCAAAACGGAAATTTAAATTTTTCATCCAGTTGTCCAATTTCCCTATAAAAGGATAAACCCATTTGATAAACAAAAGACCTGCTAATCCCCAATATGTGCAATGCAATAAGCTTGTTCTACCATTAATATTAAACCATAAATTACTATAATCCCAAGAAATTGTTCCAAACCATTTTTCTTGAATAAAGGAACACAAGTATTCTACGATTCCTCCCATAACCATACTAAACAAAAATACTTTTAGATATTTCTTTTTCCCTTTAATATGTGGCACTGTAAAATAATAGGCCAATGCTCCCAGTCCGTATACTTGAGCAAATGGGCCATAAATCAATCCTTGTCTTGATTCAAAATGCCCTTCTTGTACAAACGCTACAATCATTTCTATGCAGTATCCAAAAATGCTCCCTATTATGAACACCCAAAAAGCTTTTGAAAAATGATAAAATACTTTCTCCTTCATTATTTATTTTCCCCCCTTAAAATTTTGGGTTCAAGTAATTTATTCGAAGAGCAGACGATTAAAATTGCCCCTATATTTTTCATAAATTACTTTGCACTATCAAAATTTTATTGTCCTTATCGTAACATATATTTTTTAAAAAACAATTTAGAAATTCTTAGTATTTTCTTAATTTTAGTATTTTATTTTTCCTTTTTTCTATACAAGGACAATAGAGGGATATTTAGTTTAATCTTTTACAAATTCTAAAATATCTCCAGGTGTACAATCTAATGCATTACATATTTTATCTAAAGTTGAAAAGCGAATAGCTCTTCCTTTATTATTCTTTAAAATAGATAAGTTGCTTATTGTTATATCCACTTTGTCGGCTAATTCATTTAGTGGCATTTTTCTTTTTGCTAACATAACATCTAAATTTACTATAATTGCCATCTTATTTCATCATCCCTTCTTTATATAGTAAGTTCATTTTCTTCTTTATATTCTGCTGCTTGTTTAAAGATTTTAGATAAAATATATGTTCCAATGGTAAATACTAAAAATATAATTCCTATTAGGAGAGTACATAGTCCATAAAGAAAAATTGAATTAGAAAGTAAAATAATCGCCACTATAAAATAAGATATTGAAATGATTCCTCCTATAATGGAACTTCTTTTTAAATATATGGCATTTTCTATTACAAATGGATTATTCTTTTTTAAGGCATCAAATAATTTAATGAATTGATAAATTAATGCTATTCCTGGTATTGCAGTGAAATATATAATTAAAAACGATACCATAACAGGAAATGTACAAATACCTAATAATGATAATACAATTCCACTGTCTGTTGTAATCATATAAAGATAAATTGGAATAGCAAATAAACTTATAATTCCTAAGACAAATAATATTTGCAATATAATTTTTATAAAACTAGACATGCTTTTATTCCCAGTTACTTTCATGAATATCATTCATTCCTTTCTGTTTATGTTTTTAGTAATTTTCATGGAGAATGGGCGGTTAAAACCGCCCCTACTGTTTTATTTTCATATTTTATCATGTTTATTGACAATTTTCAATTCTTTTTTGCTGTTTTTCGATAAAATGTTTCAGTTTTAAAAATAAAACCATTTATTTTATGTTCTTTTCATTTCATAAAATAAATGGTTTTACATATTTATATAAATTTATTCATTTGTGTCTTTTAATAGTTCTAACTGGGATATTAATAAAGCTTCCATTTTTGCTTTATATATATCCATTTGTTTTTTTATGTCATCCAATTCTTTTTGTTTTAACATTACTTTAGATGCTACTTCATCTACACTTGATTTTGCAGTATTTTGTGCATCTTTTACGATTTGGTCTGCTTGTTGTTTTGCCATTGTTTTTATTTCTTCGGCAGTTGACTGTGCCATTACCAATGTATTTTGTAATGTTCCTTCTATTGATCTATAATGTTCCATTTTGGCATTTAGCTCTTCAATTTTGGAATTTAATTCATTATTTTCTTTATATAATTTTTCATATTCTGCAGTCACTTGGTCTAGAAATTCATCTACTTCTACTACACTATAACCATTCATCATTTGTTTTGCAAATTTTTTGTTTTCTATTTCTAATGGTGTAAGCATAAGTTCCCTCCTTGTTCTATTTTGCATTACTACCTAGCTATTCTTATTAGTAAATATAGCCAGACTTTCCCTTTAGTTTCTTAACCATGATACAGAAAGTTTACTTTTTATTTCATCTTTTGCTGTGTCATTTGTAATTTCATAATTTACTGGTGCAACAATAAAAATAGAATTAGATATTTTTTCAATATGTCCATCTAATGCATGTACTGCACCACTAATAAAATCTACTATTCTTCTTGCAACATCTTTATTGACATATTCTAAGTTTACAATAACAGATTTTTTTTCTTTTAATAAATTACATATATCTTCTGATTGTTCAAAATTTGTTGGTCTTGATATTTTCATTTTTACTTGCGTTTGAGGCATATTAACTACTTTGTTTCTTCTACCAATTCCAAATATTTTTCTATCTTCATCTTCCTCTTCTACTTCTTCCTCTGGCTCATAATCATAGGTATATTCATCTTTTTCTTCTTCGTCTTTTTCCTCTTGATTTCCTACCCCAATTAAATTCCAAATTTTATTCATAACTGCTCCTGCCATGTTTTAACCTCCTAAAACTTAGTTTTTCTCTTTTGACTGTATATAGTATCTATCTTTTTTCAATATTTGTCAATAGTTTTTTGGTTTGTAACTTAAAATTAACATTTTTGTAATATTTTTGTAATATTTTTTTAATTTCTAATCATAATTTCATCATATAAAGAAATGGTCTTTCTTTCGTTCAACTGTTCATCTGTATAACCAATTTCTTTTAACTCACTCCTTGTATAATTTTCAATAATAGAATAGCTTTCATTTTTCTTTTTTACCTTTACTAATATTTCATCTAAATATCCAGCTCTGTTTCTCATTACATATGTTAATTCTCCATCATAGCGAATGGCTGAATTTGGTACTTTAAGTCCAACAGATTCCCACCAAATAACATCAAATGATATTTTTCTGTAATCAATAAGTTTTTCAACACATTCCTTTATTTCAAATACTAGCAGTCTTTCTTCTTCACTTTCTTCTGAAATATATACAATTTGTCCAGAAATTTCATCTGCTGTAGATAGTCGTATTGTCACACTATCTCCTATTTCTGCTTCTGCTGTCATATCGGATTCCATAATAGTTGCAATATAACATACAAAATTATCAATAATTTTTCCTTTTTCATCACTTGAAGCTATCACTTGTCCTGTTTTTAAATTAAGACCTTCTAGTAAACTTTTGCTTAGGTAAGAAAAATCACCTGGTTTTAATACTTCTTCTAATCCATCAATTCTATATGATACAATTCCAGTTCTTGTTGCTGTTACATTTTCTAGTCCTGAATTTAATTCATTAGCATATTGTGTTCGTTCTTCAATTAAATCTTTCAAGTAAGAACCATTTGGGCTTAATTCTCCTGCCATTTTTGCTTTTTTATTAATAGTTGAATTAATTTCTTTTTTATATTCATTTATTTTTTGCAAATCATTTGTATTATATACTTCATCTAGCTTGCTTTCGACTTGATCTTCTATTAACTGTAAATCTACAGGTAGAATATTATTATCATTTTCCATAGCTTCACTAATTTTTACATCTAATTCTTCTATTTTTTTACTTAACTGTTCTTCATTTTTATTATGATAACTAAATATAGTTTCACCTTTGGCTACGCGCTCACCTTCTGCTTTTATCTCTTGTAATCCATTTTTATAATTTTCGCCTGATAAAACTTCTTCATCTCTAATAACATAGCCAACTACTGATTCTTCTAGTGAAAGCTTTCCATTAGTAATTAAATAGGTGTCTGTTGGATTTTGAATTAATCCATACACTTTATAGGCACTATAACTAAGTGCTATTATTAAAATAATAATAACAATAGAATAAGTAAGTATTTTATTTCTTTTTACTTCTTCTTTTTTTAGCCTTTTATTCACCTATTTCCTCCATAATGAGATTAATATTCTCTTGTTTTGTTTTTAATCCATCCAGCCAAATAATTTCTTTATTTCTTCTAAACCAAGTTAATTGTCTTTTGGCATATCTTCTCGTTTCTCGTTTTATGGTTTCAATCCATTCTTCTTGGGTTAATTCACCTTTTAGATAAGCTCTTGTTTCTTTGTAGCCCAAGCTTTGCATTGCAGTTGGAAATTCTTTGTATTTATTAAGTAAATTTTCAACTTCTTCTTGTAGACCTAATTTTACCATTTTCTCTACTCTTTGGTTAATTTTTTCATATAAAATTTCTCTTGGCATTGTTATTCCAAAAATTTTATATTGATATGGTATTTCTTGTTTCCTAGATTCTACTTCTAATTCTGTTTTTGTTTTTCCCGTTTGTTTCCATATTTCCAAAACACGAATAATTCTTTTTTTATCATTTGGACTAATTGTTTTCATTGCTTCTTTATCAATTATGCAGGCTTTTTGATACAAAGTTGAAAGTCCGTCCTTCTTTTTTTGCAATTTGTTCTAATTCTTCTCTATATTTTTCATCTATAGTTATATCTGGATATTGGATTCCTTTTATTAAAGAATCCATATATAAGCCTGTTCCTCCCACTACAATAGGTCTTTTCCCTTTTTGTAGAATTTCTTTTATTGCTTCTTCTGCTCTTATTTTATATTCTGAAACGCTAAATCTCTGGTTTGGTGGTAGAAAATCAATTAAATAATGCTTAATTCCTTGCATTTCAGTTATTGTTGGTTTTGCTGTTCCAATTTGCATATCCTTATATATTTGCATTGAATCACAGGATATAATTTCTCCTTTTATTCGCTTTGCTAGTTCAATAGATAAATCTGTTTTCCCGTGATGCCGTTGGTCCACATATTACAATTACCATTGGTTTTTGCATTATTTTCTACTAAATTTCCTTTCTATTTCATATTTTGTAATTTTCATAGCTGTAGGTCTTCCATGTGGACATGTAAAAGGATTAGGCAGTTTTAATAATTCTGTCATTAAACTATCTACTTCTTCTTTTGTTAATTTCATATTGGCTTTTACAGCTGCTTTACAAGCAATTGTTGCTATAAATTTCTCTTCAATTTCTTGACGAGCAGTTCTAGCTACAGTATCAATTTCATCTAGAATATCTAAGAATAATTGCTTTGTATCTAAATCTACACATATATTAGGTACTCCCAATAATTTCATAGAATTCTCATCGAACTCTTCTAACACAAAACCTGCTTTTTCAAATAAAGCCATATGGTCTTTTGCAATATCCATTTCCTTATGAGAAAGTGTAATAACATCTGGTATCAACATAAGCTGTGATTCTTTTTCTTTATCATCATAAAAATTCTTTTTTACTTTTTCATATAAAATTCTTTCATGTGCTGCATGTTGGTCAATAATATAAAGTTCTTCTCCAATTTCTATGATAATATAAGTCGAAAAAGCAATTCCAATTATTTTGTATGGTTTATTCGTGTAATTTTCCTCTTGATCAGATACTACATTTTTAAATGAATCCGCATCTGTTTTTGGCTTAGGGGTCCCAAATAATTTACTATACATTTCATCAAAACTTAAATTAGTAATGGTATCTTGTGGTACTTTATTTTTTATTAAAGTAGTATCTATAATTTGAGTATCTTGCATTGTTGTGTTTATCGCTTTTGGTGTTTCAATTGATTGGGTATCTTCTTTTGGTATTGTTACTGTTTGGGTATCATCTTTTTGTATCTGTATTTCTTGTGTGTTTTCAATTTCTTTATTTTGGACTGGTTTATTTACCTCTTCATTTGCTATTCTTTCATATTTCACTTCATTTTTCATTCCAATTAATTCTACTGCTTTTTGAACCTGTTCTTCTGTAGGTGTTAAAGGTTTTGTCTTTATTTCTTCTACTGTAGGAGTTTCTGTGTTTATCTCTTCTTTCATACGATTTCTCATTTGATAAAGTTGTTCAATAATATTACCGCCTTCCCCTTCTGGAATAGATTGTTGTGTGGGTTGTTCAACAATTTCTGTTTGTTTTGCTGCTACAACTGGTTCTGGTTTAAAAGCTACAAATGCTTTAGCTGGCTTTTCTTCTTTTATCAAAGTTCCTGCGAATGGGTTTTCTCCTATCAAATTTCCTTTTAATAATGTTTCTTTAATACTATGAAATACTGCTTTAAATATTTTGTTTTCGTCTTCAAATCTAACTTCTAGCTTTGCTGGATGAACATTAACATCCACTTGTTGAGGAGGCATCTCAATATTTAAGATAAGGAAACCAAATTTTCCAATAGGAAGCAAACCTTTAAAAGCCTGCTCTGCTGCTGATGAAAGTGTTTTATCCTTGATATATCTTTTATTAACAAAAAACATTTGGTTTGTTCTATTTGAACGTGCAATTTCTGGTTTTCCTACAACACCTTCTACTTTAATTCCGTCTAATTCATAAGAAACATCTAAAACACCTTCTGCAATATCTTTTCCAAATATTTGATAAATACTATTTCTGATATTTCCATCCCCAGAAGTTTGTATCACTGTTTTTCCTTGGTTAATAAATTGAAATGCTATATTTTTATACATTAATGCTAAATGTGTAATAGCATCTTCTATATATCCAGATTCCGTAAAATCCTTTTTTAAAAATTTATATCTTACTGGTGTATTAAAAAATAAGTTAGTAACTGTAATGGTAGTTCCTTTTTGGCATCCTATTTCTTCTTGCTCTAAAATTTTTCCTCCCTCTACCACAATTCTATTTCCAGATTCTGCTCCTTCTGTTTTAGAAATCATTTCTACATTGGATATTGCAGCAATGCTGGCTAAAGCCTCACCACGAAATCCCATGGATTTTACCCCATTTAAATCCTCTGCACTTCTTATTTTAGAAGTAGCATGCCTTTCAAATGCCATTTCTAAATCATCTTTTGCAATTCCTTTTCCATTGTCTGTAATCCTAATATAAGAGATTCCTCCATTTTTAATTTCTATCGAAATTTTTGTTGCTCCGCCCTCTATGGCCTTTTCTGCTGATTCTTTCACCACAGAAGCTGGTCTTTCTACTACTTCACCTGCTGCAATTTTATTGATGGTAAGTTCATCGAGCAATACGATATTTCCCATTTATTTTCCCTCACTTTAATTCGATTTTATTACAGAATAAATTATATCATTAAATTTTTATTTTGAATACCTATTTTCTCAAAAAAATTATGAATTTTCCGTGGTTTGACATTTTTAAATTAAATATTTTTTTTCTAATCATTATTTAATCTTCTTAGGCATACTACTTCTATAGCCATTGGGATATTATTCTATTTAACCCAAAAAAATATCCATATTGAGCATAATAATTATACTCAATGTGGATAGTTTTTATTTAGTTTATAAATCCTACTTTCAGCCAATTTCTACTGTATCGCTACCAGCGTTTCAGCGCTACAAGTAAAGTGTGGTGCGAGACGAACTGAGGCCGTTACTATAGGCCGGATTGATGCTGAAGCGGTAACCTGCGGGGTCGAAATTGCCACTGCTCGCAACGCCATAGCCACTGCCTCGATAAGCTCGAACGTCGGTAGAATTCGCTTCAGCTGTCCATTCATAATGATTACCTTCAAGGTCGTATATATTCTTCATACAATCTAATTCATTTTGCCCAGATAAGGCTTCACTAGTTGCTATATAAGTATGCCCAATCTCTGGTTCTTCTCCATTTTCTTTTAAGAATTTTATTACTTGATCATACTGACATCCCCATATCATTTGTTTATTTTCATCTATCTTTCTTATGGTGTTATATAATCCATACCACGTATTTGCTCCTAAATAATTACTACCATCACTCCATGTTGCTGTTAATACTTTTTGATTCTTTTTGCTGTCTCCATTTGCTCCTACTTCATATCGGCTAATATAAAATCCTCCATTCTTTGCTACACTTTTTGCCATTGCTGTAAAATCATTTTTTAATTGGCTAATTGTTATATTATTACTTGCATCACTACTTACAGTATTTGGTTCGTGGTAATTTCTGGTATTATATGTCTGGTCTCTTTTCGTAAAATCCATAGTATAGGAATAAATTCTGTTTCCTTCATCATCTGTTGTATTACTACTTGTTCCTGTATACAATCTTCCCACTAAATTTGTTGCTGTTGCTGAATGTTCTGGGTTTGTACATGCTAATTCGTCTGTTTCTTCATTATATACTAAATTACATACACTTGTCCCTGTATTACTACTACACATTACCATACTATTTATATCTACTGGTATCCATACATATTGGTTTCTAGCCGTTAAGGCTTCTGGATGGTTTGCTTCTGTTACAGGAACAGTTCCTTCATAAATAACTAATCCATCTTTTACTGTGTTTTCTCCTGGAACTTGAGATGCTACATAACCATCTGGAATTAATACATTTCCTACGTATACTGGTTCATATTCTGTTACTTGGCCATTATTTAAATTAATCCTAAATTCATATTCTGGATAAATGACTCCTATGTAACCATCTCCATCTACAATTTCTTTTCCTTCTGGCAAGTCTTCTAGTTTCGTTTTTAAGGTTTCTCTAATTACATTTCCATATTTGTCCATGGATTGTATGGTCATGATATTAATTTGTTCTTCTATATCTTTTTTCTCTGTTTCTAATTTTGCCTCATTGGCTTTATCCACAATTCCATCTTGATTTACCAATGCCCCTATTCCAATTCCTGCTAAGATAATTAATACAACCACGGTTATAATTAGTGCAATTAGGGTAATTCCTTTGTCTTCTCTTCTTTGTTTTTTCATCTTTTCTTTTTCCTCCGTTTCTTTTCGGGTTCGTCAAGACGAACCCCTACATTTTAAGCAATTCCTTTGTAGCACGGGCGATTAAAATCGCCCCTACATACTAATTATTCATTATTCACTATTCATTTTTCATTATTCATTAATTAAATTTTTAACATATCTCATTTCCTTTAATGAATAGTGAATAATTAATAATGAATAATTAATAATTTTTAGGCTGGTATTGCTTCGCAGCATCGGGTCGCTTATGTCGCGACGACGCCCTACCCGCTAATTATTCATTTTTCACTATTCACTCTTCATTATTCATTAATTTAATTTAGAACATTTCTGATTTTTTAATGAATAGTGAATAATTAATAGTTTTGTCTATCTTGAACATTTTAACATGTCATCTTTTTTTATCTTATATATTTTCTTTTCCTTTGTCAAGTCTTTTTTTCAGAACTGGTAATCTAATTTTCCCATATAATCTTTAAAAATATTCTGTTAAAAAATATTCAAAAGTTTAGAAAATTTTGTGTCTTACAAGTCAAATAAGAATATTTATAAATTTAATTTTTATGAAATTACAAAAAGTAATAAATATTGGTTTCTCCATTTAATATAGAACTTTACAAGATATCGGGAAATTATGTTTTCCCTTTCTTACAAATCATTTTTGTTTTGTAACACTTCTTTCGTATTTTGAATACTATATACCATACTAAGGAAATTTGAATAAAAGAATTCTTAAAATAGGAGGTTATTTGCATGAGTTGTTGTAATAATGAGATTCTTTGGTTCATTATCCTGTTCTTACTACTCTTCTGTGGTTGTGACAATAGAGGTTGCTGTTGTCAATAATCCACATCAAAGTAAGGAATATGTAGTTTAGGAAGGGGGGAAAATATTATGCCAGAAAATAGAGGATGCGGTGGCGGATTCGGTTTTGGAGATGATTGCTGCTGGATTATTATTGTTTTAATCTTAATCTGCTGCTGTTGCGGTGGAGGCAGAGGAGGATGCTGCTAACCTATTACATGAATTCTTGGTAGCCAAAAAAGAACTTCCTACTATTAGGGAGTTCTTTCGTTAATATTACACTACAAAAGCATTTAAAATTTATTCATTCTTTTTATTTATATTTTAACATTATTATTCTTTTCTTCTATTTTCTTTTCTTCTGTCTTCCATTCCTTTTAATTTCTTTTGTTTTTTTCTTCTATCATTTTCTTTTTTTCTTCTATCATCAAATATGGCACCTGATTTATCTACAACCATTTTGTTATACCTCCTTTGTTTCTCTCTTTCATTTTATGTGTATATTTTAATTATATAAATTTTAATTCTAAATGTCAATATAGCTTTTTATAGATATCATAATCTCTTAAAATTTTTCGAACATACATATTGGTTTCTTGAAAAGGAATATTTTCAATATCACTGCCATCTGGTTGAATTACCCCATTTTCTATCCATTCTTCTACATTTCCTATTCCAGCATTATATGCTGTTAATGCTAATAAGTAATTGTTTTGATAATGGTTTAATAATTCTGAAAAGTACTTTACTCCAAATTGTATATTTACTTCTGGTTCTTTTAAATCTTCTACTACAAAATCATTATAATTTAGATTGCTAGCAATTTCTTCTGCTGTAGATTCCATTAGTTGCATTAATCCAACGGCTCCTCGATTAGAAATAACATCTTCTTCAAAATTGCTTTCTGCTTTAATAAGAGCAAATATTATATTTTCATCTATTTGGTATTCTTCAGCATATTTTTCTACTATATTTTCATACTTTTTAGGATAAATTTGTTTCATAATAAATATAAATCCACCAAAAATTATCAATAAAATAAATGCTATTGTTATTAAAATTGTAATAAATTTCTTCAAAAATATCTTTCTCCTTCGTTTTGCAGTATCGTTTTTTATCCTACCATAACTTTTAGGAGATTGCAACCTTTATTTTGCTTCACACCAATTTTTCCCTTCAGAAATTTCTATTTTTAGTGGTACTTCTAAATGAATTACATTTTCCATGCAATCCTTTAAAATTTGATATACTCTATCTTTTTCCTCTGGAACTGTTTCTATTAGTAATTCATCATGTACTTGTAAAATCATTTTGGATTTCATGTTTTCTTTTTTTAATAGCTCATAAACTCGTATCATAGCGAGTTTCATAATATCTGCTGCTGTTCCTTGAATTGGTGTATTCATTGCTACACGATTCCCAAACTGCCTTACCATATAATTAGTTGATTTTAGTTCTGGTATTTCCCTTTTTCTTTTAAATAAAGTTTCAACATATCCTTGTTTCCTAGCAATTTCTATTATATTATCCATAAAATGTTTAATACCTTTGTATTTTTCCAAATATTGTTCTATATACTCTTTTGCTATTTTTCTAGAAACATTAAGTTGTTCTCCTAAACCAAAATCACTTATTCCATAAACAATACCAAAATTTACAGCTTTTGCCTTACTTCTTAATTCTTTTGTGACTTCTTCTACTGGTATATTGAATACTTTAGATGCAGCTTGTGTATGAATATCTTCATCATGATTAAATGCTTCTATCATAGTTTTATCTTTAGAAATATGAGCAAGAACTCGCAATTCTATTTGTGAATAATCTGCATCTACTAATATATGATCCTTTTCTGCTTGAAATGCTTTTCTTAAATTTTTTCCCATTTCCGTTCTTGTTGGAATATTTTGCATATTTGGTTCTGTACTACTAATTCTACCAGTTGCTGTTACTGTTTGATGAAAATAAGAATGAATTCTTCCTTTGTTGTCAATATAAGGAATTAGTCCATCCACATATGTTGATTTTAGTTTTGTTACTGCTCTATATTCTAATAAATATTCTATGATAGGATGTTCTGATTTTAATTTTTCTAATACCTCTACATCTGTTGAATATCCACTTTTTGTTTTCTTGTAAACTGGTAATTTTAATTTTTCAAACAGAACTTCACCTAATTGTTTTGGAGAATTAATATTAAATTCTGTCTCTGCTAACTCATATATTTTCTTTGTCATTTCCTCTAATTTTTTCTGTAATTCTTCTCCATAGGATTTAAGTTCTTCTTTATTTACATACATTCCTGTATATTGCATATCTGCTAATACTTCTACCAATGGCATTTCGATTGTTTGGAATAATTCTAATTGTTCTGTTTCTTTTAGTTTATCTATTAATTTCTGATATAAATGGAAAATACAATAAGTATAGATTTCTCCTGTATTACTTTCTTTTTCTTCTGTTTCTTCAAATAAGTTTATCTGTTGTTTTGTATCTTGTGTTATTAAACTTTGAATTTGGATTCCTAAAAATTGTTCTGCTAAATCTTCCATTTTATATTTTCCGCTAATGGCATTTAATATATATCCTGCAATAGATACGTCGAACATGAGGTTCTCAGGTTGTACTTGCATCTGTTTTAATAAAATATAGTCTTGTTTTAGTTTGTCACCACATTTTAGAATATCTCGTCTTTCAAAAATTTCTTTAAAATCTTCTACCTTATTACTTGTATATACTATATTTTCTTTTTCATGATATATATGAATCGCTGTTATTTTTTTCTTTATAATAAGTTCTTCCTTTTTCTCTTCTTCTGTAGAAAAAACATAAAAAATTCTTTTGTTTTCTATAATGGCATTTATTAAATTTTGTTTTTCATCTTCTGTTTCTATTTTTTTACTTGAGAAAGGAGTTTCTAACTTTTCTTGTTTTTGTTCTTCTAAATGGAATCTTTCCATAAATCGTTGGAATCTTAATTTCTTAAAAATCTCTGTTACTTTTTCTCGATTCCAATCTTTTCGCTCTAATTGATCAATACCAATATTTAAAGGTACTTCTATATTAATTGTTCCTAAGGTTCTAGAAAGGATAGCCAATTCTTTATTATCTGCTATTTTTTCTCTCGTTTTTCCTTTTAAATCATCTTCATTCCTTTCAATCTTTTGATATAGTCCATCTATGGTTTTATATTTTTTTATTAGCTCTAAAGCCGTTTTTTCTCCTATTCCCGGAACACCTGGTATATTGTCTGAAGTATCTCCCATTAACCCTTTTACTTCAATAAGTTTTTTAGGTTCTAGTCCATATTCTTCTAATATTTTTTCTTTTGTATAATCTTCTGTTTCGGTTTTACCCATTTTGGTTCTTGGAATTCTAACAGTAATGTGGTTACTAACTAACTGGAAACTATCTCTGTCTCCTGTTAAAATTGTAACTTCTAATTTTTGTTTTTCTCCATATTTTGCAAGTGTTCCTAAAATATCATCTGCTTCATAGCCTTCTTTTTCTATTATAGTTATATTCATTGCTTGTAATATTTCTTTGATAATAGGTAATTGGCTTGCTAGTTCTTCTGGCATTCCTTTTCTTGTTGCTTTATATTCTTTATACAATTCATGTCTTTTCGTTGGAGCCTTTAAATCAAATGCTACTGCCACATATTCTGGATTAATATCATCTAAAATTTTAAAAAGAATTGCCAAAAAGCCATACACAGCATTTGTATATGTTCCATCTTCTGTCATTAACATTTTAGAGCCCATAATCCCATAAAAGGCTCTATTTAATATACTATTTCCATCAATTAAAACTAATTTTTTCAAAATGCTCCTCCTTTTCCTTTCTTACTTGCTTTAAAGTTCATATTTCGTCAAAAACTATTGGATTTGAGCTCATTTCTTCCACTATTTCTTCTATCTTTTCCCCTTTATTTTCTCTATCTTTTACATATTTTTCTATTTCATAAGCATCCAAATTTAATATGTATGGATTTTCTTCAAATAATATATTTAATGTTCTAAATCCTAGCTCTTTCATCTCTTTTATTAATTTTTCTATATCGGTTTTACTTCTATCTAAATATATAGCATTACTACTTATTATATTTCTGATTTGTATTTCATCACATTCTATTTGCTTTAGTATTTCTATTTTCTCTATTAGTTCTTTTTCTCCCATTTCCCTTATATTAGGACATATTTCCTCCATTTGTTTTATTGTCCTTTCACTAATACCCATTTGGGCTAATAATTCTTCCATTTTTTTCATCCTTTCTATTTATTTCTGAAGATTTTCTTCATCCTCTATTGCTTTTCCCTCTCTTGTTTCTATTTTATCTAAAAGTCCAACATCATTTTGTTCTGCTACTGTTTCTATTCCTAATTCTTGTACATTTTTCTGTCCTCGTTTTATTCTCTCCATATATTCTTTATAGTCATACATTTGTAATATTTCTTCTTTTTTTATTCCATATTGTTTTTCAAATTGTGTTTGACTCATAAATAATTTATTATAATTAGTTGCATCTATATTAATTCCTTTTGATTGATAAAACATATATCTTGCATAACTTAATGCTACACTTTGCATCAATTTTTTAGTATCTACTACAAAAATGGAATGTAAACCTATTGAATCATAAAAGTCTATCTTTTGCTTCATATTTTCTATGCTATAGCCATATATTCCCGGCAAGCTCTTGGTCATTTTTATAATATCTTCCTGGCTATATCCTAGTTGCTTCATTTCCTCTATCTTTTGCTTCAT